>JAIQFU010000466.1 GCA_020073115.1 Terriglobia bacterium | reverse complement strand
ATGGCCATCGGGATGCAGAAAGTGATGGGGGTGAGCGGCGCGGAATCGCTCAACGTGGCAGCCAGCATCTTCATGGGCCAGACCGAGGCGCCGCTGACCATCAAGCCTTTTCTGGCGGGCCTGACCGAATCCGAGCTTTTCGTGGTCATGACCAGCGGGATGGCGCACGTGTCGGGCTCCGTGATGGCGGCATACATCATGGTGGCCCATGTGGACATCACGCACCTGCTGACCGCCGTGATCATGACCGCGCCGGCGACCATCATGCTGGCCAAGATGTTCATCCCCGAGACCGGGAAACCCGCGACGGCGGGCCGCGTGGAAATCAAGGTGGAGAAGAGCGCGGTCAACGTCATCGACGCCGCGGCGCAGGGCGCGCACGACGGCCTCTACCTGGCGCTGAACGTGGGCGGAATGCTGATCGCGTTCCTGGCGCTGATCGCCATGCTCAACGGCATCCTGGGGTGGGCGCACGGCTTTGCGTGGCTGGGCTGGGTCCCGCCTTCCCTGGAACAGATCTTCGGGATCGTGTTCTCTCCGGTGGCCTGGATCATGGGCGTGCCGTGGAAAGACGCGACGGCCATCGGCAATCTGCTGGGCACGCGCCTGGTGACCAACGAATTTGTGGCGTTCGTGCAGTTGGGGCCGATGAGGGGGTCGCTCGACCCGCGCTCTTTCACCATCGCCACCTACGCCTTGTGCGGGTTTGCCAATTTCAGTTCCATCGCGATTCAAATCGGCGGCATCGGGGCGCTCGCGCCGAATCGGAAATCCGACCTGGCCCGCCTGGGGCTGAGGGCGGTGGCCGCCGGAACCATGGCCAATTTCATGTCGGCGTGCATCGCCGGGATGTTGTTGTGATCGAAGAAGCGAAAAACTACCTCGAGAGCCGCACGCCGCTGCGGCCATCCATCGGCGTGGTGCTGGGCAGTGGACTTGGCGCCTTCGCCGACGAACTGGCGGAACGAACCGAAATTCCGTACTCCGAGATCCCCGGCTGGCCCTGTTCGACTGCCATTGGGCACGCCGGCAAACTCATATTCGGCCGGCTCTGCGACCTGGAGATCGCGGTCATGGCCGGCCGCGCCCACCTGTATGAAGGCTACTCGCCGGCGCAGGTCACCTTCGGCGTTCGCGTCCTGGGCAAGCTCGGCGCGCGCTCCATGGTGTTCACCAACGCCGCCGGCGGCATCAACCTGGAACTGGAACGCGGCGGGCTGGTGCTGATCTCCGATCACATCAACCTGCAAGGCGTGAACCCCCTGGCAGGACCGAACGACGACTCCTGCGGGCCGCGCTTTCCGGACATGTCCGAAGCCTATTCGCGGCAGTACCGGAAGGTGGCGAAAGACGTAGCGGTCGAGCTTTGCATCCCCATAAGCGAAGGCGTCTATGCAGCGATGCTGGGCCCGTGCTACGAAACGCCGGCGGAGATCCGTTTCCTGCGCACGATCGGGGCGGACGTGGTGGGGATGTCCACCGTGCCCGAGGCGATCGTGGCCAACCACATGGGGATGAAGGTCCTGGCCATCTCGTGCGTGACGAATATGGCGGCGGGAGTATTGCCGCAGAAGATCAGCCACGAAGAAGTGCTGGAAACGGGCGAGATGGTGCGGGAAACCCTGGTGAAGTTTTTGAAAGCCCTGCTGCCGAGGCTGGGGAATTAGGCCACGGATGAACACGGATGAACACGGATAAGAAATACAAAGGGTCTATTTTGCCTTATCCGTGTTCATCCGTGGCCATAGGCCTTTTCTGGAATGTATGACTGATGCCCTGTTGACCGCCGCCCTTGCCGCACGCGCCAATGCCTTCGCGCCATTCTCGCACTTCCAGGTGGGCGCGGCGCTTGAAGATGGCGAAGGGCGGATCCACACCGGGTGCAATGTGGAGAACGCCACCTATGGGCTTACGGTCTGCGCCGAGCGGGTCGCGGTATTCAAGGCTATCTCCGAGGGCGTGCGCCAGTTCCGGCGGATCGCGGTGGCGGCCGATACCGACGCCCTTACCCCGCCCTGCGGGGCGTGCCGGCAGATCCTGTGGGAGTTTTGCGGCGATATCGAGATCCTTCTGGTGAACCCGCGCGGCAAGACCGAGACGTACCGGTTGAAAGAACTTTTCCCAAAACCATTCGATGTTTCGTATTTGTAGTTTCTTCCTTTTCGTCTGCGCACTCGCCGCGGAACCCGCGGACTGGATCTGGAGCGCGCGGTATGTGATCACCGAGAACCCGCAGCGGCGCGTGATCGAGGATGGCGCGGTGGCGGTCCGTGGAGAGCGCATTCTGGCGGTCGGGACCAAAGCCGAAATCGACGCGCGATTCCAGCCCAGGCAGCGGTTGGACCGTCCCGACGCCATTCTCGCCCCCGGCCTGGTCAACACCCACACGCACGCCGCCATGTCGCTGTTCCGCGGCATCGCCGACGACCAGAAACTGCAGGACTGGCTGGAGAAATATATCTTCCCCGCCGAAGCGAAGAACGTTTCGCCCGATTTCGTGCGCTGGGGGACGCGCCTGGGCTGCCTGGAGATGCTCCTGGGCGGAACCACCACCTTCACCGACATGTACTATTTCGAGGACGTGGTGGCCGAGGCGGCCAAGGGTGGCTCCGCACGCGCTCTACACCAACTCCGACGAGACGCTGAAGGCCGCGCGCGCGCTCGCCAACAAGTACGGCGCGCCGCTGATCATTCACTTGTCGGAAACAAAGAAAGAAAACGACGACGAGCAGGCCAAGCGGCATCAGAGCCCGACGCAGACGCTGGACTCGCTGGGAGTGTTCACCGGCCGGACGGTAGCGGCGCACTGCGTGTGGATGAGCGACGGCGACCTGGGTATCCTGAAGGCGCGCGGCGTGGGCGTGGCGCATTGTCCTTCGAGCAACATGAAGCTGGCCAGCGGCGTGGCGCCGGTGGTGAAGATGCTGGCGCTGGGCATCGCGGTGGGGCTGGGCCCCGATGGCCCGGCGGGCAGCAACAACGATTTCAACCTGTTCGAGGAAATGGACCTCGCCGCCAAGCTACAGAAAGTGACGACGCTCGATCCGCAGGCCCTGCCTGCCAGCGCCGCGTTGGAGATGGCCACCCTCGGCGGCGCGCGCGCCCTGGGCATGGAGAAGGAAATCGGCTCGCTCGAAGCCGGCAAGCGCGCGGACATGATTTTCGTGCGGCTCGACCGGCCCAACGCCGTTCCGCTGTTCGACGCCATCTCGCAGATGGTCTACGCGCTAAAGGCGGACGATGTAAGGGACGTGATGGTGAACGGCAAACCGGTGGTGCGGGACGGGAAGATACTCACGCTGAACGAGGCGGCGATACTGGAAAAGGCGGGGGAGTACCGGGTGAAAGTCAGCGCTTCGCTAAGGTAGGGATCCCCGGAACCGTTTCAGTATTTCCCGTAGGCGCGGCGAGTGGCCTCCAGGGTCGCGATCAGCGATTCGCGCGGCAACTTTTTGATCATCGGCTCAATCGCCCAGCCGAGGCCCTTCGGCACGTCGCGGGTGAGCGAGATCGCACGGCACTCCACCCAGACGCCGCCCTCGCGCTGTTCGAGCCGCCAGTAGGAGGAGAGCCGCCATAGGAATCCATACCCGTTGTCCGGCGGGCGGGCCCACTCGCCGCGCTTTCCCGCGTGTTCGATCTCCGCGATCCTGGTGGTACACGTCCGGCAGCACCAGCGGGTCGCGCTCACCGGCGCGTACTCGACGTGATGATCGGTATCGAGCACCACGGTGATGATCTTCTTCTTCAGCAGCCGCAGAAAGATCTCGAAGACGCCTCCGTCCCGGCTGATCAGCCTGGAGTCCATGACCTCCGGCCGGTAGATTTCTTTATGGCGGTCATAGCTCTGCAGCAGCGCCAGGGTGTTCTCGATCGTCGCTTCCGGGATACGGGTGGCGCCAACCCAATCGTGAATCAGTCCCTTGGGGACGTGGAGGGGGCGGTCGCCAGTCCACAACTGGGCAATCGTTTTGCCTTTGCGGACGAGTTCCGCGCGGTCGGCGGAGGCGTCGCACCAAAGGAAAGGCCCTTCCGGCTGCAGCGAGCGGGACATATCGGCCTCGGCGGCGGCGACATAGTCCCTAAACGCGGCCAGCGTCGCATCGTCCAACCGCACCGTCTCCGCGCGGCGGGACGGCGCGGGTTCGATCGCCTTCCTGACCTCCTTCGCCGTTTTTTCGCCGATTTTCCCGGCCGCTTCGATCAGGGCAGTGGCCGCCGTGGAGAGGCGCACGGCTTCAATGGAATCGCCGCCCGCCTGCTCCGCGCCGCGCGTGGCGCCCAGGACGGCCGCCTCCGCCGCGCTCTTGATATCTCCTCCGGTCGCGCGCACGCCTTCGATCGATCCCCGCACCACGTCCAGGATCGCCGATCTCCTCTGATCCGATTCCGGTTCCGGCACGGTTGAGAGTATGCGCCGGCGCACAAGTCGAGTCAATCGGGTGCGGCGTCCGCGAGCGGCCCGGGAGCGGCTCGCGCGCTCCAAACGTGATTTCGCGTGTGGATTTTTTCAGCACCGGGCTACAAAGATATTCACCATGCCGGATTAATTTGGCCCAAAAAGTGTTATTCTCCAGGCGTGTGTCCTACTCCGATCCATCCCGCCGACGTGAGGGGAATCGGCCAACTCGCGATCGATGCCACCGCGGGCATGGTGGGAGTCGTCGAGGCGATGCACGCCGCAATCGGCCGCCAAATTCTGCCGGGAACGCCCGCCCAAGCCATTCTCGCCGGCGCGACGGGCGCAATCTATGGAGGTATACGCGCGATCACCAGGTCGGTGGGCGGCGGCATCGACGCGTTGCTTTCGCCGCTGAGTGGCGCGCCGGGCGAAGCCCAGTCGAACCCCGCCCGGGAGGCCATGCTGGCCGCAATCAACGGCATCCTGGGCGACCACCTGGCCTCTACCCGGAACCCGTTGGCGATACCGATGCGGCTGCGCCACCGCGGCCGGCCTCTCCACCTGGAACGGCGCCGCCTGAAGGCGGCGATTCCCCGCGGCGGCGGCCGGCTGCTCGTGTTGGCGCATGGCCTGTGCATGAACGACCTGCAATGGACGCGGCACGGACACAACCACGGCCGCGCTCTGGCCGCGGACCTGGGATGGACACCGGTCTACCTGCACTACAACACGGGTCTCCACGTCTCCACCAACGGGCGGGCCTTCGCCGCGCTGCTCGAGACGCTGGTGGACGAATGGCCCGAGCGAGTGCGTGAGCTGGCGATCGTCGGCCACAGCAGCGGAGGACTGTTGGCGCGCAGCGCGTTGCACTACGGCGCGGCCGCGGGCCACCGCTGGCCACGCTTGGTGCGCCGCCTGTTCTTCCTCGGGACGCCGCACCACGGCTCCGCGCTGGAACGCGCCGGCAACTGGGTGAATGTGATGCTGAACCTGACGCCGTACAGTTCGCCGCTGGCGCGGATCGCGGGAATCCGCAGCGCCGGGATCACCGATCTGCGTTACGGAAATCTCGTCGACGAAGACTGGCAGGGAACGGACCGTTTTCACCATACGGGCGACCGCCGCCGTCCGTTGCCGCTGCCCAAGCGCGTGCGATGCTTCGCGATCGCGGCCAGCGCGGACCATCGCTACAGGCTCGACGGGCGCTGCGGAGACGGGCTTGTGGACGTCGATAGCGCTCTGGGGCGGCACCCGGACCCGAGCCTGCATCTGTCGTTCTCGCCGTCCCGCCAATGGGTTGGCCGCGGAATGGGTCACTGGGACCTGCTCAGCCATCCCGAGATCTACGGCAGAATCCGCGAGTGGATTGCATCTTGAAGCTTTCGGCATTCCGCTCTCCGCTTTCAGCTACGCCGGCTGGAGGAATGCCGGCAACCGGTCCATAATAGCGGTTTGTGAGCGCATTCACCGGCGCGCGCCGGCGGTACAAGTATTCACACGCAGCGCAGCGTTCGGCTTGGCATTTCGGCCCACCCGAGTCACCAATAGAAGTAGGAGACCAGCATGGCGACTCGGGTGGCGAACCTCTCCACCGAACTGGGCGCGACCGTCGGCGGAGAAGTCCGCGGGGGCGCCGAGACCCGTTCCCCTTACGTCCGGATAGGCTCCGCGCCGGGCGAAATCAATCTCAAGCTTTTGGCTTCCGCGCTGCGGGAGAAGGTGCGCGGGGAGGTGCGCTTCGATGCGGGCAGCCGCGCGCTGTACTCCACCGACGGCTCCAACTACCGGCAGGTCCCGCTGGGGGTCGTGATCCCCCGGGACGAGGATGACGTCATCCATACAGTGGGGATCTGCCGGGAATTCGGGGCGCCGGTGTTGAACCGGGGCGGCGCCACCAGCCTCGCCGGACAGTGCTGCAACGTGGCGGTGGTGCTCGACTTCACCAAGTACATGCACAAGATCATCGAGTTGAACCCCGACCAACGTTACGCCTGGGTCCAGCCGGGGATCATCAACGACAGCCTGCGCCATGCCGCCAACCGCTACGGCCTCACGTTCGGGCCGGATCCGGCCACGCACAACCGCTGTACTATCGGGGGCGAAATCGGTAACAACTCCTGCGGCATCCACGCGTTGATGGCCGGGAAAACGTCGGAAAACATCCACGAACTGGAGATCCTCACCTACGAGGGCCACCAGATGCGTGTGGGCCGGACCAGCGAAAAGGAACTGGACGAAATCATCGAGGGGTCCGGGCCGCGCGGCGAAATCTACCGGAAGCTGAAGACCCTGCGCGACCACTACGGCGACCTGGTGCGCGAGAAGTACCCCAAGATTCCGCGCCGCGTCTCCGGCTACAATCTCGACAAGCTTCTGCCCGAGGCGGGCTTTCAGGTGGCGCAGGCGCTGGTGGGCAGCGAATCCACCTGCGTCACCGTGCTCGCCGCCAAAACGCGGCTGATTCACAATCCGCCGAAGCGCAGCCTGGTGGTGCTGGGCTACCCCGATATTTACGACGCGGCGGAACATCTTTTGGAGTGCCTGGCGCACGCGCCCATCGGGCTGGAGGGCCTGGACGCGCGCTTCGTCAACGACATGAAGGTCAAGCATCTCCACCCGCGGGACCTGGAGATGATGCCTCCCGGCGGGGGCTGGCTCCTGGTGGAGTTCGGCGGCGACACGCAGGACGAGGCCGACGGCAAAGCGCACCGCATGATGGAGGAGGTGAAGAAGGCTCCCCATCCACCCACCGTCAAATTCGTGGACGACAAAGACCAGGAGCGCATGATCTGGAAGGTGCGGGAATCTGGCCTGGGCGCCACGGCGCACGTCCCCGGGCAGAAGGAGAATTGGGAGGGATGGGAAGACTCCGCCGTCCCGCCGGTGAACGTCAGCAATTACCTGCGCGACCTCCGCCGGTTGTTCCACAAGTACGGATACCAGGGTTCCCTTTACGGGCACTTCGGCGACGGCTGCGTGCACACGCGCATCGACTTCGATCTCAAATCCGAGCCGGGGGTGCGACAGTTCCGCTCGTTTATCTCCGAAGCCGTCGATACGGTTCTCTCGCACGGCGGATCGCTTTCCGGGGAACATGGCGACGGCCAATCGCGCGCCGAGTTCCTGCCGCGCATGTTCGGCCAGGAGATCGTAAAGGCTTTCGCGGAGTTCAAGAGCATTTGGGACCCGCGCTGGAAGATGAACCCGGGCAAGCTAGTCAACCCCTACCGCATTGACGAGAACCTGCGCTACGGGCCCCGGTACAACCCGCCCGAGCCACGCACCCATTTCGCCTACCCCGACGACCACCACAGCTTCGCGCATGCCATGGAGCGCTGCGTGGGGGTGGGCGAATGCCGGCGGCTGGAAGGCGGCACGATGTGCCCCAGCTACATGGCCACGCGCGAGGAGATGCACTCCACCCGCGGGCGCGCCCGGCTGCTCTTCGAGATGCTGGAGGAGAACCCGCTCCGCGGAGGGTGGAAGAGCGAGGCAGTGAAGGAAGCCCTGGACCTGTGCCTCTCCTGCAAAGGCTGCAAGGGGGACTGTCCGGTGAACGTGGACATGGCCACCTACAAGTCCGAGTTTCTTTCGCACTACTACCAAGGCCGCCGGCGCCCGCGGCACGCGTACGCCTCGGGACTGATCTTTCAATGGGCGCGGCTGGCTTCGAAAGTCCCCGCGCTGGCCAACTTCGTCACGCACGCGCCGGGGCTGAGCCACGTTTCGAAGTTTCTGGCCGGCTACGCGCAGCAGCGGACGATCCCGCCGTTCTCCAGCACGACTTTCAAGGACTGGTGGGGGCGGCGTCCCGCGCGCAACCAGGGCGAGCCGAAAGTCGTTCTCTGGGCGGATACGTTCACCAACTATTTCCAGCCGGAGGTTGCGAAAGCGGCGGTGGAAACGCTGGAGGATGCGGGATACCAGGTGGAAGTCCCCAAGCGGAACCTCTGCTGCGGCCGGCCGCTTTACGACTACGGCATGCTGGACCGCGCCCGCCGGCAGCTTTTCCAGATTCTCAACGCGCTCCAACCGCAGATCCGGCAGGGACTGCCCGTCGTCGTTCTGGAGCCAAGCTGCGCGACGGTATTTCGCGACGAGATGACGAGCCTGCTGTGGGGAAATGTCGAGGGCGCAAGGCATACGTCCACGGCCACTGTCACCACAAGTCAATCATGAAGATGACGGATGAAGAGAGCGTCCTCAAGAAAATGGGGGTGGATTACCGCGAGATCGAGTCGGGCTGCTGCGGGATGGCCGGCGCATTCGGCTACGAGAAGGGCGACCACTACGACGTTTCGATCGCCTGCGGCGAGCGGGCGCTGCTGCCCGCCGTCCGGAACGCCGAGCGCGACGCGGTGATTGTTACCGACGGCTTCAGTTGCCGGGAACAGATCGAGCAGACCACCAGCCGGCGGGCGCTGCACCTGGCGCAGTTGATCCAGATGGGGCTGCGGGAACGGCGGCGGGACTTCGCCCCGCGCGAACTTCCGGAGCGCGACTTCCCGGCGCAGCCGCACTGCCCGCCGCGGCGCGCGCGGAAAGTGCGCGCCGCGGCGATGATCGGGATCGGGGCGGCGGCAGTCGGGGCGGGGGTATGGCTGGCCCGGGGGAGAAGGTAACGGGGAGTGGGCCACTGACGATGCCGCGCGACGTTGAACGCATCGAACGCCTCCAGGCGGCCATGAAGGAAGCCGGGCTCGACGCCCTGGCCTGCACGCTTCCGGAGAACGTTCTGCTCCTCACGGGTTACTTCCCGGTGGTGGGGACCTCGGTGGCGATCGCCACGCGCGAAGGCGAGATCCTGCTCTTCGCACCCGAGGATGAAATGGATCTGGCCGACTGCGACTGCACCGAAAACCTGGTTTCCTTTCGGCCGGGGTCGCTCGACGCCCTCACCAACGCGGAGCAGGCGATTCGCGAGCCGTTGCGCGGCAAACTGCGCGGGAAGGGGCTGGACCATGCGGGGCCGCGTTCGAGCCCGCCTCTTACGCCTCCATGCACCTGTATGGCAACTCGACGATGGAGTTGCTCGAAGGCGCGGCCCTGCGCCCCGCCTCCGAGTTGTTGGCACGGCTGAAAGCGGTGCTCACGCCGATCGAGCTCGACCGCGTGCGCCGCGCCTGCCGCATCGCCGAAGCCGCTTACGAACGCGGCGCCTCGTGTCTCGCCGCCGGTCTCAAGGAAACCGAGGCCGCGGCCGCCTTTCGGACCCCCCTGGTGGTCACGGGTACAGGATTTGAGGGGGTCCGGCGCGCCGAGGGGTACGTCTTCTGCATGGCCGGCGCGCACTCCGCTCAAGCCTACGGGGCCTACGCGCGCTCGCACGCCACGGAAATCGAGATCGCCGATTTCGTCCTCACGCACTGCAACTCGCACGCCGACGGCTACTGGACGGATATCACCCGGACGTATTGCATCGGTCCGGCGATGGCCGAGCAGCACAAAGCGTACGGCGCCATTTTCGCCGCCCGCCAGGCCGCGCTGGGCGCGATCCGCCCCGGCGTGAAGGCGGCCGACGTGGACCGCGCCGCCCGCGCTTCTTTGGACGGCGCCGGCTACGGCGGCCACTTCAAACACGCCACCGGGCACGGCGTGGGCTTCGCCGCCATCAACCACAACGCCCGGCCCCGGCTGCACCCGAAATCCGCCGACCGCCTGGAGAGCGGGATGGTTTTCAACGTCGAGCCCGCGGTATACATCGAGGGTTTCGGCGGGCTGCGCCACTGCGACATGGTGGCGGTTACCGAAACGGGAGCGGAACTGCTGACGCCCTTTCACTCCCACGTGGAGGAACTGATTCGATGAGAGATCACATGCCGTTTCCGCGGCGCCCCCTGCCGCCGATGGCGCACATCCGGCGCGCCCTCCCTGGCCAGCATCTGCCCGACCCCCGGCGCGAGACGCGCCAGCAACTGCTGGACGTCGGACTGCGCGAGAAAGTGCGGCCCGGCATGCGT
>JAIQFU010000465.1 GCA_020073115.1 Terriglobia bacterium | reverse complement strand
TTCGTGGACGCGAAGGGCGATATGAGCTGGGCTCACAAGCATGACGCCGAATGGAAAGCGTTCACGACGGAAAATGCCGGCGGCGGCGGCGAACTCCTATTCGGCCGGGTCACCTATGACCTGATGCGAAGCTACTGGCCGACGCCGATGGCGATGAACAACGACCCCGCCGTCGCCGAACGGATGAACAGCCTGCCGAAGGTCGTCTTTTCGAGAACCCTGAAAGATGCCTCGTGGAGTAACACGAAGCTCGTCAAGGGAGACCTGGCAGCGGCAGTACGCCGGATGAAGAGCGAGCCCGGAGACGGCATGGTGATTCTGGGCAGCGGCAGCATCGTTTCGCAACTGGCCCCGGAGGGCGTGATCGACGAATACCAGATCGTGGTGAACCCCATCGTGCTCGGCAAGGGCAGGACGATGTTCGAGGGCGCGAAGGAAAGAATTCCTCTGAAGCTGACCCGCACGCGGGCGTTCGGCAATGGGAACGTCCTGCTGTGCTACGAGCCGGGCCGGGACAGGTGACGAAATGCAGCGCCACCGGCGGTACTTTACGGCGTACTACAATCTGGGCTATGGATCGCGTCGATGATGTTACATCCGCGGAAACGGTTGCGTTGGGGAACGTCGGAGCCGTGCCCCGCAAAACCGAATCCGCCGCCGCGGCGTTCAGCTCGGTTTCTTCGATTGCCGAGGAGGGCCGCTTCGCGCCGGGCGCTCTGCTGGGCGGGCGGTATCGCATCATCGCGATGCTGGGGCGCGGAGGCATGGGCGAGGTCTATCAGGCTACGGACCTCACGCTGGGCCAATATGTCGCGTTGAAGTTCCTGCCGCAGGAGGCGTCCCAAAATCAGCGCCTCCTGGAGCGGTTCCACGGCGAGGTGCGGGTGGCCCGTCAGGTATCGCACCCCAACGTGTGCCGCGTCTACGACATCGGCGAGGTGGAAGGCGCGCCGTTCATTTCCATGGAGTATGTGGACGGGGAGGACCTGGCGTCGCTGCTGACGCGCATCGGGGTTCCGGCAAAACAACCACGTCGGGCAAACTGGCGAACTGGCTGAAAAAGGGTGGGCACCGTCCGATGCTGGTGTCGGTGGACGTCTACCGCCCGGCGGCGCGCGAACAGCTCAAAGGGGCCGAGGTGACCGCCCGGAGTGACATTTATTCACTCGGCCTGGTGTTGTACGAGCTGTTCACGGGGAAGAGGCCGTTCGACGGCAAAACCGTGCGGCACATGCTGGAATTGCAGGAAGCGGCGCAGTTGACCAGCATGACTTCCATCGCCGCGGACATCGACCCGGCGGTGGAGAAGGTCATCCGGCGGTGCCTGGACCCGGACCCGGCGAAGCGCCCGGCGACCCCGCTTTCGGTGCTCGCCGCGCTCCCCGGCGGAGACCCCCTGGCGGCCGCGCTGGCTGCCGGGGAAACGCCCTCGCCCGAAATGGTCGCAGCTTCCGGAGAGACCGAGGGGCTCGCGCACCGCTATTCCATCCCGTGCCTGGTCGCAATTGTGCTGTGCCTGTTCGCGGCCACGCTCGTGCGCGGCTCCCGCGACGCCATGATGCACGCTCCGCTCGACTACTCGCCCGAGATGCTCGCCATGAAGTCCAGGGAACTCGCCGCCGGCTTCGGGTATGCCAGAAGGCCCGCGGATACGACCGTGTGGCTGAATCACCGGAGCGGCCTGCTCGACTATCTCGCGAAGTTGCCGCGGCCGAGGAAGTGGGACGAGTGGCTGGCTTCGGAATCGCCGATCATGGCGAGCTACCGCGAAAGCCTGGAGCCCATGGTGGCCCAGCCAAAGGGGGTCGTTTCGGACACCAATCCCCCTCCCCTTTCTCCGGGGATGATCTACGCGCGCCTGGACGGGGCCGCTCGGCTCCGCGAATTTACGGCGGTACCTTACGGGGCCGGTGACGAACTCAAGGAACCCGTGGGGCCCGAAGCCGTATTCCGCGCCGCGGGTCTGGATATCTCGAAGTTCGCCGAGGCCGCGCCGGAGTACGCGCCGCCCGTTGCCGCGGACCGCGTGCGCGCCTGGAAGGGGCCGCATCCCAAGATTCCCGGGATGGAGCTCAGGGTTCAGAGCGCGTCGTTTCAGGGCCGCATCACTCACGCCAGGATCCTGTTCCCCTGGGACAAAATCAATAACGCCGGAGGGCAGGGCCAATCGCTGGCCGCGACGCTGCGCCAGGTCTATCCGCTCATCATCATCACGATTCTGCTCCTGTTCGCGGCGTTGGTGTCACGGCGCAACTGGAAACTGGGCCGCACGGACCGGAGAGGCGCGCTCCTCATAGCCGCGGCCAGTTTCGTGCTGGACATGGCGGGTTGGATCGGCGAAGTGCATGCCGTGCCGTCGGACGACATGGTCGGGCTGTTTCAGCGGGCCGCCGGCGAGGCGCTGTTCTCGGCGGCCATCGTGTGGGTGGTGTACCTGGCGCTCGAGCCCGCGGTGCGCGCCCGCTGGCCCCACTCGATCGTCACCTGGAACCGCATCCTCGCGGGCCGCTGGCTCGATCCCCTGGTGGGATCGCACATCCTCATCGGCGCCGCCGCGGGTTCCGCCATCTGGATGATTTTCAGCCTGCTCGAACCGGCTTTGGGGCCGAAGGACGTGCTCGGCGTCGGCGGGAGTCTGTACGTTGCGCTGGGAGCCAGGCAATGGCTGGCGGTTCTCGCCTTCATCTCGGGCCACGCGATCACCATCGGCCTGGTCGGGTTCTTCGCCATCTTCGGCTTGCGGCAGTTGCTGCGGAAAGATTGGGTGGCGGCGATCGTGGCGGCCGTTCTGTTCACGTTCTTCGAAAGCGGCGTGACCAATTCGAACCAGGTGTTAGTGATGGCCGCGGTCTACCTGAGCGTCTACGCCATCCTGATCTTCATGCTGTTGCGGTTCGGGCTGGTGGCGACGATTTCGTCCGTCTGCTTCATCAACGGCTTCAACGCCCTGCTGCTCGGGCCGGACTGGAAAACCTGGTACGCGCCGTCGGGCGTGGCGACGCTGCTCCTGATGCTCGGGCTCGCGTTCGTGGCCTTCTGGCGCTCCCTGGGCTCGCGCGGCCTCTTGGGGAACGAAGACGAGGCGGGCGCCTGATCCGGCAGGATCCGGAAAAGTCCAACCTAGCCACAGATGAACACGGAAAAGAACTCTGTTGTGAATCACTATTCGTTATCCGTGTTTATCCGTGTTCATCCGTGGCCCATTCTGTTTCTGTGTGCGTGCTTCCTGAGCCTTGGTGGGTGCTCACCGGAGATCGAGTACCGGCCCCCATCTCAAAAGGCGATGCCTCCCGGCCAGGACCCTCCCCGAATCCGGGACGTGATCCGCATGGCCGATCCCGACGCCGACGCCTTTATCGCGCAGGACGTTCTTCAGGGGGCCGGCGGCAGTTTCCGATGGACCGGGCAGCGTCCGCGTTTCAAGGTGTGGCTGAATGAACCCGGCGGCCGCGAGTTCCTGATGCGCTTTGCCCTGATCTCCGGAAATTTCCAGGAGACCGGGCCGGTGACGGTGTCGATCACGGTGAACGGCCGCCTCCTCGCGGCGCCCGTGTTTGCCGCCGCGCGGGAGTACGAATACCGCCACCCTGTTGCCGAGACCTGGCTGGCTGCTCCAGCCCCGATTGTCTTGGGGCTCGATATTGCGCCGGTCTATGTCGCGAAAGCCGATGGCGTGAAACTGGGCGTCTACCTGGAGTGCATCGGTTTGCCCAAGGCTGGCGCGCGATGAAGGCGGTCCTTTACATACTGATGGCGACCGCGATGACATACGCCACCGCGGCGTCGGCGGGATATCTGCTGGCCCGGGCGTTTCGCCTGAAACTGGAGCGGTTCGTAGAATGGGTCGCCGGGTCGGCGATCCTGAGCGGCCTGGTATTTCTGCTCGCGGCGGCGGGGCTTGCGCGCAGAGGAGTGTTCGTCGCCCTTTCGGCGCTGCTGGTAAGTTCGGCCCTCGCTGCCGGCCTCCGGGAGCGCCATCGCGCGGCAGGCGGCGTATCGCGCCAAGGGCTTCGACGCTTGTCGCTGGGACTTCCACCGGCTTGGGCCGCGGCATTCTGGGTGGTCTACCTGGCGTTCGGCTGGCTCTACCTCTCCCAAGCCTTATCGCCCGAAACCAGCGCCGACGCGCTTGCCTACCATACGGGACTGGTGGCGCGCTACGCCGCCGAACACCGGATTTTCCCCATCCGGACCACGTTTTACGCGAGTTTCCCGGGAGCCGTCGAGATGCTATTCCTGTTTGCATTTTCGATCGGCAGGTATTCGGCCGCATCCATGGTGGAGTTTCTGTTCCTGGCCCTGGCGCCGTTCGGGATTCTCTCGTGGGCGCGGCGTGCGGGCCACCCCGTGGCCGGGGTTGTGGGCGCGCTGCTTTTCTACGCCTCGCCGGTAGTAGGGCGCGACGGCACGGTGGCCTATGTGGACGTGGCCGCCGCGGGCATTGCGTTTGCGCTCTTCTGCGCTCTCCAGCAATGGCGGAATGAGAGGACCCTTCGGCTGGCAGCCTTCGCCGGGCTGCTCGCGGGCTTCGGCGCCGCCACGAAGTACACGCAGTGCGTGGGTCTCCTGTACGGCCTCGGGATGCTTGCGTTCTGTCTTGGACGCCGGCCCAAGGCGCTGGCGCGGACGGCCGCGGCGTTTTGCGCCGCTGCGCTCGTCATGGCCGGCCCGTGGCTGGTCAAGAACGCCCTATTCGTCGCGAATCCCGTCTCCCCGTTTTTCAACCGGCTCTTTCCGAACCCGTACGTCTACCCTTCCTTCGAGACCGACTACTCGCAGGCGCTGCGAAACCTGAACGGGGTCACGCCCGCGCAGTATCCGCTCGAAGCCGCCGTGTACGGAGGCCGGCTGGACGGGTTCGCCGGACCTGTGTTTCTCCTGGCCCCCCTGGCCCTTCTGGCGCTCCGCCGGTCGGCGGGGAGACAGACGCTCGCGGCCGCAGCCGTGTATCTGGCGCCGTGTGTAGCGGCGATTTCCGTGCGCCTGATGATTCCGGCGTTGCTGTTTATCGCCCTCGCACTGGCCCTCGCGGTAGAACGAAAAACTGCCGTGGCGGCATTGCTATTGGCGGTCCACGCTGTCACCTGTTGGCCCGCCGTCGCCGGCAGGTACGCCCACGGGGCCTGGCGCATCGAGGCTGCGAACTGGCCCGCCGCGCTCCGCCGCGTACCGGAAGAGGACTACCTGCGCTCACGCCTGCCGGACTACGACATTTGGACCGCGGTGCGCGCGTACGTCCCGCCGGGCGCGCGCGTCCTGGCCAGCATCGACAACCGGGCCTACCAGCCTCGCGAGTTGATCGTGCCGTATGAATCCGCGCTCGGAAACCGGCTGGGGGATGCTGTCAACCGGAAGTGCGGGTTTTTCGAGACGGCGCGGAACTCGCGCGCCGGCCGGAATGGCGGCTGCTGGCCCGCCCGAACCCGTGGGACGTGCAACTCGCTTTCGATAACAGCCCTGTTACGCTATGGAGCGCCCGCCAGTATCATGCGGACGGCGCATTCCTGCAGATCGATTTGGGGAGGGAAGAGGCAGTGGACGCCCTTGCAGCCGATCTGCCCGCCGATCTCGGGGGGTGCCGGATGCGGCTGGAGATCGAGGGCTCTCCCGGCCGGTGGACGCGGCTTGGCGCGTCCGAAACCACCGGGGATGCGCCCTATTTGGGCCGGTACCGGCGAGCGGTGGCGGAGGAACTCATGGCGAACGGGGTTGGCTGGATGATCACGGAGGATGGCCGGCCCCTCGCGGCGGACCTGCTGGAACACTTCCCCCAATGGGGCGCCCGGAACGTCGCCTATAGGAACGGCTTCCGGCTCTGGCGGCTGGAGTGAAGAAGCCGTGCCCGGACGGGCCTTCCCGCCTGTATCACCACAGGCAGAACCCGTTGGCCGTCATGGATGCCCTGGGCTTTCGGACAGGGAGCGGCGCCGGAGGGCAATCATGCTGTCGCCCCCTGCCCGGTTCGAAGCAGCGGGGCGCTTACTGTTTCACCGCAGCCGTGGCCTGCATGGCCCAGACCTCGAGCCCGGGATTCAGCGGGACAGGATTCGTGATCAGGTCGGGGGCGATCATATTGGAAGCCGTGCCGAAGAACAAGGTCTTGCCGCTGTTGCCCAGTTCCATCGTTCGAATCCCATAGTTCCACTTACATTCAGCGTGTAGTCCGGGGAACCTGTGCCTGAGGTGCACGGCCCCTACGGATCGCCCCGATTCACCGGCATGCCCGGGCAGGGGGGCCGGAACACCCCTCCTGTAACATCCCTATTCCTATCCCCCGGTTCGAGCGCAACGCGGGCAGAGGACGCAGCGCCAAGCATCCTTCCAACTCGGCGTCTCTGCGCCTCGGCGGTTAATCCAAAACGCCGCAGGCGTTGGTCGAGAGCGTCAAACGGGGCGCCCTGTTGTTCTTCGATCCGGGTCAGTTCACGTTGATTGCGGAAAACGCCGCCGCCACCGCGTTGTACACGGTGGAATCGTTCGGAAACAGCGCCGCCGCGGCATTCAGACACGCTGTGCGCGCGCCAGCGTACTTGGTGGAAGCCGTCATCCGATTGCTGATGGCGTCGTACCAGATTGCAGACGCCTTCTCCCGTCCAATGCCCGTGACCACGCGTCCGTTGCACCGGCTCGCGCCGCCCTCGGCCAGCAGCCAGAACATGTGATTGGCGGGCCCCGAGCTGTAGTGCACGTCGAGCGAGCCTATCGTCGAAGCCCAGCACGCAGGGCTCTTGCCATCCTGGGGCGGGTTGTCCATGTAGCGCAGGGCCTTCGTCTGCACGTAACTGCCGCTCGCCCAGTTCGAGCGATAGATGCGTTCGCCGATCCAGTAGTCCGGGACATCGTCCAGGCTGTTTACATAATGTTCCACCATGGTTCCGAAAATGTCCGAACTCGCTTCGTTCAAACCGCCGGATTCGCCGCTGTAGGTCAGATTCGCCTCGCTCGACATCACTCCGTGCGCCATCTCATGTCCGGTCACGTCGACTGAAACCAGGGGATAAAACGTGCTGCCTCCGTCGCCGTAAGTCATGCAGAAGCAGGAACTCGACCAGGACGCATTTTCGTAATTTCGCCAGTAGTGCACCCGCCCGTAGGTGGACTTTCCAGCCCCATTGAGGCCATTGCGGCCAAATGTAGTCGCAAAGTACTCCCAGGTTTTGGTCATCCCGAAGTGCGCGTCGGCCCCGGCGGTGGAGCGGTCGGTCAAATCGCGCTTGCCGTTGCCGAATATGCCGGTACCGTTGGAGAACGTGACGCCCGACCCGATAAGCCCATTTTTCAAGTCGTTCGTCTTCAGGTTGGCTTGCGCCGGGTTCACCATTGAGTACGTGCCGTTGTTGTAGTTCAGGGGCAAAGGGACAGTGCCCGAGAAGGCCGTGAATCCCGTCCCGCTGTAGCTCCCCGTTTCCAGCGAATTGAAGGCCCAGACCAACTCGCCCGTCTTGGCGTCGTAGAAGAGGTCGAATTCTCCCGGCCCGTCCT
>JAIQFU010000464.1 GCA_020073115.1 Terriglobia bacterium | reverse complement strand
GCCTTCTTCAGGGCCACCAGGCGGTCCCGTTCGGCTTGCGTCATCAGTAGTTGTCCTTCTTGCACCTCCCCAGCCTGGGCGGTGTCAATAGGACATTTCTACTTTGCGCAAATAGGACATTATCATTTTGCGGCGACAATCGTCCTCTGCGCGATTGCGAATGCGCGCGCGGTTCGCTAACCTTGCGGGATGCTCGGACGAATGTGCCCGAGTTCGCTGCTCCGGGGGGCCCTGTCGGCTGCCGATTGGGCGGGCTGCTGGCACTCGTGGGTATGACGTCAAACGGAGGTGCGGGGCGGGAAAAATGGGTACAGGCACGAATTGCGCAAAGGCGGCGCAATTCGAGCCAGTCCCCATTTTGACGCAGTCCCCATTTTGGAAAGGAGACGCCGATGCATCGGATGGTCTGGCTGGTTTTCGCGGGCGCGGTTGGGTTGTACGCCTGGGACGCCAACGAGGATTTGCTCGCGGCGTCGCGCAGCGGCGACCTGGCGGCGGTACGGCAGTTGATCGAGAAAGGCGCGGCGGTCGAAGCCAAAACGCCGTATGGGCAGACGCCGCTGTACCTGGCGGCCATGAACGGCCACGAGGAGGTGGTGCGGTTCCTGCTTGCAAAGGGCGCGAGCGCCGATGTCAAGGACACGTTCTACAAAGCCTCGGCGCTCGATTTCGTCCTTCAGCGGAAGCACTACGGGGTGGCCGCGATGCTTGTGCGGAAAGGGGCAGGGAAGGCCGACGACGTCCTGGCGTCGGTGACGCAGGCGGGCGATGCCGGCGTGTTGCAGGCTTTACTGGACGCCGCTAAACCGTCGCAGGCGGCGTTGGACCAAGCCTACGAATCGGCGCTGGAGCAGAAGCAGGCGGAACTCATTCCTTTGCTGAAGAAGGCGGGGGCCCGAGAGCCCGCGCCCCCGTTCGTGGCGGACCCGAAGACGCTCGAGGGATACGCGGGCACGTATAAGTCGGACCAGATTCCGCTCGAGATCAAGGCGTTTGTAAAAGAAGGCAGGCTCTACATGCAGGCCGGCGGGCAATCGGAATTTCCGCTGAAGGCGAAGAGCGCGACGCAGTTCGAGTTCGCGCAGGCGCAGATCCAGATCGAATTCGATACGCCCGCGAGTTTCACACTGAAACAGGGGCCTGGAAGCTACCGGTTCAAGAAGGCGGTGAATCCATGAAAATGCTCCGTTGGCTGGCGCTGTGCGCATGCGTAGCGGGTTCCGGGCCGGCTGCCGACTGGCCGCAGTTTCGCGGCCCTGGCGCTTCGGGCGTGGGTTCCGGCGCCAATCCGCCCGTGCAGTGGGACGCGGTGAAGGGCGTCAACGTGGCATGGAAGGCCGAGGTTCCCGGGCTGGCGGTATCCTCCCCGATCGTCTGGGGGGACCGCGTTTTCATCACCACGGCCATCTCCAGCGACGCATCCCAGAAAATCCGGACCGGGCTGTACGGCGATACGGATTCGGCCGCCGACCGCAGCCCGCATCAATGGAAGGTGCTGGCGTTCGACAAACGCACCGGCAAGTTGCTCTGGGAGCAGTTGGCGTACCAGGGCGTCCCGAAGACCAAGCGCCACCCCAAATCTTCGCAGGCCTCGGCCTCTCCCGCGACGAACGGCAGCGTGGTGGTGGCCTACTTCGGCTCGGAGGGGCTGTACGCCTATTCCACGGAAGGGAAGCTGCTGTGGAAGAAGGACCTCGGGATTCAGAGCGCGGGATGGTTTTTCGATCCCGATTCGGAGTGGGGAGTCGGAAGCTCGCCCGTGATCCATAAGAATTCGGTGATCGTGCTGTGCGACCGGCAGAAGGAGTCGTTCATCGCGGCCTTCGACCTGAAAGACGGGCGGGAGTTGTGGCGGACGGCGCGGGCGGAGCTTCCCACGTGGGGCACGCCGACGCTGGCGCAGGGCAAGGACCGCGTGGAGGTGGTGACCAACGGCGCCAAAGCGATTCGGGGGTACGACGCCGATACGGGCAAGGAACTGTGGACGCTCGGTCCGAACTCGGAGATTGTCTGCACGACTCCGGTGTCCGGGCAGGGAATGATCTATGTCACCGCCGGGTACCCGCCCGTACAGCCGGTGTACGCCATCAAGATCGGGTCCAACGGCGATCTGACGCTCAAAGACGGCAAGGATTCGAGCGAGGCCGTGGCCTGGAGCAAACGGAGCGGCGGCGTATACCTGCCATCTCCCATTCTCTACGGAGATCTTCTCTACACCATGAACAATAATGGTGTTCTGTCGGCATACGAGGCGGCGACGGGCAACCGGGTGTACCAGCAGCGCGTGGCGGGAAGTTCCTTCGTGGCATCGCCCGTGGCCGCCGGCGGGAACCTGTATCTGGCGAGCGAAGACGGCGATGTGTTCGTAGTGAAAGCGGGACCGAAGTACGAACTGCTGGGCAAGAACGCGATCGGGGAGCCTATCCTGGCCACTCCCGCATGGGCTGACGACCTGCTGCTGGTGCGCGGGGAGAAGCATTTGTTCGCCATTTCGGGCCAGGGACAGGGGCGATGAAAAACGCCGGCGGTAGCACGGGGATAGCCAGCCAAGTCCAAAGGCGGGAGCGCGACGAACCCAGCCGGCAGCGGCGGAAGGGGCAAACCGGGGACAGCCATCCAATTCCAGAGGCGGGAATTGGTGGCAGTCCCCGTTTTGCGGTCATTCTCCTCTCCCTGGCGATGGGCGCCTGCATCCTGCTGGCCTCCGGCCCCACGGGCGGCGACTGGCCCATGTGGGGTGGCTCTCCCGACCGCAACATGGCCTCCACCATGAGCGGCATCCCGACCACCTGGGATATCAAGACCGGCAGGAACATCAAATGGATGGCGAAACTCGGTTCGCAGACGTACGGGAACCCCGTGGTGGCGGGGGGGCAGGTGTATGTGGGCACCAACAACGAACTGGCGCGCAACCCGAAAGAACCCGGCGACCGCGGCGTGCTCATGTGCTTTCGTGAGTCCGACGGCCGGTTTCTGTGGCAGCAGGCGAATGAGAAGCTGGCGCCGGCGAATGACTGGCCGGAAACCGGCGTCTGCTCCTCGCCGCTGGTGGAAGGCGAGCGCCTGTACTACGTGTCCAACCGCTGCGAGCTGGTTTGCCTGGATACGCGCGGCGACGGCAAGGGCGGCGCAAAGGTGGTGTGGAAGCTCGACATGATAAAGGAACTGGGGGTTGCGCCGCACAACCAGTCGAGCTCGTCGCCGGCGTCCTATGGCGACCTGATTTTTGTGAACACTTCGAACGGCCGGGATGAGAGTCATCAGCGGGTACCCGCGCCGCGCGCGCCCTCGATGGTTGCGGTGAACAAGAACACGGGCAAGCCTGCGTGGCAGGCGGCGGGGGCCGGGTTAAAAATTCTCGACGGCCAGTGGTCGTCGCCGGCGGTCGGCGCGATTGGCGGGGTGGCGCAGGTAGTGATTGGGGAGGGGGACGGCTGGGTGCGGTCCTATGAAGCGACCTCCGGCAAGAAGCTTTGGGAGTTCGACACCAATGCCAAGGACGCGACGTGGCCGAAGACGCGGAATGAGATCATCGCCACGCCGGTGATCTGGCAGAACAAGGTCTACGTGGCGAACGGGCAGGACCCGGAGAGCGGCGGCGGGCCGGGGAAACTCTACGCCATCGACGCGGCGAAGCACGGAGACATCACAGCTGCCGGGCTGGTCTGGCGCTACGACGGCATCAAGCGCTCGATGTCCACGGCGGCCATCGCGAACGGGCTGCTGTTCATCGCCGACACCACCGGCTACCTGCACTGCCTGGATGTGAACACCGGAAAGGCGTACTGGACTCACGACATGCTGGCGGCGGTGTGGGGCTCGCCCATGGTGATTGGCGGGAGGGTATACCTGGGAGACGAGGACGGCGACGTGGCTATCTTTGAAGTGAGCAAAGAGAAGAAGCTGGTTTCGGAGCCGAGCCTGGGGAGCAGCGTATACTCCACGGCGGTTCCGGCGCATGGAGCGCTGTTCCTGGCGAACCGCAACCAGCTGTTCGCGATTGCGCAGAAGCCGTGAGGGGGCGCCGGCCCAGTCTTGAGGCAGGAAGCGGGTCCAGGGGGACGCGCGCGGACCTGGGGGTCCGCCCCACAATCGCAGTACTGCTACTCGGGGCGGGGCTGCTAGGGGGGGCGGATTGGCCGCAGTTCCGCGGGAATCCACAACTCACGGGCGTGGCGGCGGCCGAGGCGGCGCCGGCTGCTTGGAAGCTGCTCTGGACGTACGACGCGGGCGAATCGATCGAATCCTCCGCCGCCATCTTCGGGGGAAGCGTCTACGTGGGGTCTCGTTCCAAGGACCTTCTTGCGATCGACCTGCAGACGGGAAAGCTCCGCTGGAAGTACCGCGCCGCGGACGAGATCGGCGAATCCTCCCCGGCCGTCTCCGAGGGGGCCGTCTATGTGGGCGATCTGGCCGGCGTCCTGCACGCGGT
>JAIQFU010000463.1 GCA_020073115.1 Terriglobia bacterium | reverse complement strand
AAACGGGTAACTTGAAATAGGGAGAAGCGCTGAACCGCTGGATGAAGGACAGACTCTCCTGGGTTTGACTACGCCGCTTTCAACGAGGAGCGGACCGCGTTTTACGCCCAAGAGGGCCTCGATCCCCTGCCCGCCTCCACGGGCATTCAGGCGATTTTGTGCCGCCCGGACTTGCTGGTGGAGATCGAAGCCATCGCCATGTTCCGCACGAACGGGAAGGAGTAACGGTTATGGGCGCGGGCAGGTTGCAGGTGGGGCGGGGCTTCTGCCCCGCGGCCGGGCTTCGGCCCGGCGGAAGCCGGGCAGCGGGGCGGAAGCCCCGCCCCACTCTGGCGCTGCTGGTATTGGCGACGGCCGGAATGATAGGGGCACAGCCCCCGAGCCACTGTTCCTGCGGGGCCAACCCGCCCGGTCCCCCGCAGAACAGGGAACTCCGCCCGTACGCCAATGCGCCGGAGGACATGCGGCCGTTCTCGAAGTTCACCGCGCCTTATTACGAGAACTACGAGAAACTCATCGAGTACAACGGCGCGGCGCGCGACGTCCCCACCGTCAAGCCGGCGGACGTCGATGAAGTCCGGATCGGCTTTCTCGGCCCCATTGAAAACCACCCTGACCAGAAACTGGGCCAGATGATGCTGAAGGGCGCGCAACTCGCCATCGAAGAGGCGAACGCCGCCGGCGGGTATGGCGGCAAGCCTTTCCAACTCATGGTCCACAACGACCAGGCAGTGTGGGGCGCGTCCAGCAACGAGATCGTCAAGATGGCCTACGACGACAAGGTGTGGGCCATGCTGGGCTCCATCAGCGCCGATTCCACCCACATCGCCCTGCGGGTCACGCTCAAATCGGAAGTGCCCGTCGTCAACAGCGCCTCCACCGACCCCACCATCCCCGAAACCATCATTCCGTGGTATCTGACCACCATCCAGGACGATCGCGTGCAAAGCTACACCCTGGCGCGCAGGATTTACAGCGACCTGGGCCTGCAAAAAGTCGCGCTGCTGCGAGCCAACGACCGCTATGGGCGCTTCGGCGTGCTGAAGTTCAAGGATGCCTCGCGCCGGCTGGGCCACCCCGTGATGATGGAGCAGAAGTACATGCCCGGCGACACGGATTTCCGGCGGGCGCTGCGGATTATCAACGAATCCGGCGTAGACGGGATCGTGCTCTGGGGCGACGCCGCGCCGGCCGGGACGATCCTGAAGCAGATGCGCGAAATGGGGATGAAGCAGCGCGTGTTCGGTTCCTTCCGCGTGCTGGGGGACGACATGCTGCGCAACGCCGGGGGGGCCGCCGAAGGCCTGGAGATTGTCTATCCCTTCGACCCCACGCGCGACGATCCCGTATGGGTGGCCTTCACCCAGCGGTTCCAGAAACGCTTCGACACCCGTCCCGAGGCTTTCGCCTCCCTGGCGTACGACACGATGAACATCCTGCTGCGCGCCATCTGCGACGCGGGCCTGAACCGCGGGCGTATCCGCGACGCCCTCACCGGCGTGGAGCGCTACAAGGGCGTCACGGGCGACATGGTGTTCGACCCCAACTGCAAGAACATCGTCCCCATGTACCTGGCGACGGTGCATAACGGCAAGTACGAGTTCCGCCGCTACGCCTTCCAGGAGCCTTACGCCAAGGTGGGGGAAGCCGGCGTGGATTACAGAGGGCCGCAGGTCCCGGACGCGCCCCCCGGCGCGGTGCGCATCGGCATCTTCGGGCCGGACGCCGAACGGCAGGCCGCGGGGCTCTCGGCCGCGATGGCCTCGTATGGCGGGCGCTACCTGCTGGAACCGATTTCCTCCAACGTCCCTTGGGGCAAAGCCTCCGATGAACTGGTGAAACTGATCTACGACGGCCACGCGCTGGCGTTGATCACAGCGGATCGCAACGCCAGCCACCTGGCCGAACAACTTGCGGTGAAGGCCTTTCTGCCCGTGGTGGCGCTATCGGCGGACCGCACCCTCACCTCCGTGAATATCCCCTGGATTTTCCGCCTACCCCCGGAAACGCCGCTGGCGGACGCGGTAAAGCTGGTGATCGCCGCCGCGGAGCGATCGGGGCCGAACCGGGAGCGGCTGCGGGCGGCGCTGCTTTCCGAGGGATTCGTTTCCACGGGGGAACGGAAGTAGCGGGTATCGCCGGTGGCCGCACTGCGACCCCCGGCGGCGCCGAATTACAGCGGCAGGATCTCTTCCCGCTGGGGATCGAAATCGATCCTGCGCTTTTGCACGTACGCGATGTTGCCCAGGTGCGAGGCCTGCGCGGACCGATGCCCGATGAGCACGTCGCCGTTGGGCAGTTTGCGGCTCTTCACGCATTCCAGGAAGTTGTTGATGTGGTCGCCGTCCAGGTTGCCCGTGGCTTTCACGGTGACCGGCTGCGCCCCCCGCCCGACGGGCGTCCAGGTATAGCCGCCGCGGTCGATATCCAACCTCCCGTTCATCCCGCAGAACTGCTGCGCGGCGCCCGTCACGCCGGGTACGAGAGTGGCTTCAAACGTGGCCGTCATCTCGCCGGGATACTCCAGCAGGACGTTGATGGTGTCCGGGGCCGTGCGGCCGTCCTTGTACTGGTAGACGCCGCCCGCCGCCGAGGCGGATTTCGGAACGTCCTGGCCGGTGAACATGTGGACCACATCGATCCAGTGGGTGAAGAGGTCGGTGACCTGCCCGCCGCCGAAATCCAGGTACGCGCGCCAGTTGTAGTACTGCTGCGGATCCCAATCGCGCCATTTCAGCCGGCCCAGGAAGCGGTTCCAATCCAGGTTCTCCGGCAGCCGCTGGAGCGTCTGCGGCGCTTTGCGCAGGTGATAGCTGTTGCCGTGCCACCAGGTGCGCGAGAGCGTCACCTTCCCGATCTTTCCCGTGTCGAAATACTCCTGCTTGGCCTGGAGATAATGCTTCCCGGACCGCTGCTGCATGCCCACCTGGCAGATGCGCTTGTTCACGCGCGCGGCCTTGACCACCAGCGGGCCTTCCTCGGGCGTGAGCGAGAGCGGCTTTTCCACATAGAGGTCCCGGCCCGAATTGAGCACGTCGATCGCGATCGGTACGTGCCAGTGATCGGGCGTCGCCAGGAGGACGACATCGACCTCCTTGTTGTCCAGAAGCGCGTGGTGGTCGGCGTAGGTTTTCGCCTGCGGGGCGCGTTGTCTGGCGCGGTCCAGCTTGTCGCCCCAGATATCGCAGAAGGCGACGACCTCTATCTCGGGGTTGCGGAGGAAATTACCTAAATCCCCCGTGCCGCGGTCGCCAAGGCCGATCGCTCCGAGGCGAATTTTGTCGTTCGCTCCCAGTACGCGGGAATAAGAGAGCGCCGTAAGGGCGCCGGCGCCGCGCAGGAAGTTGCGGCGGTCCACCTGAATCTCTGGCATTGCCTGATTATAAATCGTGGCGCCCTCCGGACAGACCGCGGAAGGCGCGGCCGCCCGGCCCACCATAAAATGGTTCTGTGAAATATTCGAAGTTCCGAATCGGTCTGATCCAGATGGCCTGCTCGGCCGACCCCAACGAGAACCTGGCCAAGGCCGAGTGGCGCATCCGCGAGGCGGCGGGGCGAGGGGCGCAGATCGTGTGCGTGCAGGAGCTGTTCCGGTCGCAGTACTTCTGCCGGGAAGAGAACGCCGATCTCTTCGACTTGGCGGAACCCGTGCCGGGACCCACCAGTGACTGCTTCAGCCGCCTGTCGCGGGAGCTGGACGTGGCGATCATCGGGTCGGTGTTCGAGCGGCGTGCGGCGGGGGTGTACCACAACACGGCGCTGGTGATCGACGCCGGCGGCGAGTTGCTCGGGACCTATCGCAAGATGCACATCCCGGACGATCCGCTCTACTACGAAAAGTTCTACTTCACGCCGGGCGACCTGGGGTTTCTCTCGTTCGAAACGCGCTATGCGCGGGTGGCGCCGCTGGTGTGCTGGGACCAGTGGTATCCCGAAGCGGCGCGCCTGGCGGCGCTGGGAGGCGCGCAGGTGCTGTTCTACCCCACCGCCATCGGCTGGCATCCCTCCGAGAAGGCGCAGCACGGCGCGGCCCAGCGCGACGCCTGGCGCACCATCCAGCGGTCCCACGCCATCGCCAACGGGCTCTACGTGGCGGCGGTCAACCGGGTGGGCTATGAAGGGCCCCCGCAACACGGACTGGAGTTTTGGGGAAGCTCGTTCGTGGCGGACCCGTTCGGGCAGGTGGTGGCAGAGGCGTCCGTCGGGGGCGAGGAGACGCTGGTGGTGGAATGCGACCCGCGGCGGATCGAGGAGACGCGCCGGAACTGGCCGTTTCTGCGGGACAGGAGGATCGATGCGTACGGGGGCATTGTGAAGCGGGTGATCGATTAGGCGGCGTGGCGCTCCTGCCTGGCGCGCCGGGTGGCCCCACGAGTCCACGCTATGGTTCCAGCAGCACCTTCAGCGCACCCGGCCGGGCTGCGGCTTCGAAGGCCTT
>JAIQFU010000462.1 GCA_020073115.1 Terriglobia bacterium | reverse complement strand
GGGGGACGGTCCGCAGATCCCGCTCGGGGACAAACACCGCCTCCGGCGGGGTCTTGCGGCCTAGGGGCGTGATCCGCTCGACCCGCAGCGTGACCGTCCCGGCGTTGTTTGCGACGGCGCCCTGCGCTTCGATCTCGTCGCCGGGGCGAAGCGCTTCCAGCCGCCGATCCCCCGCGTCTACCTCCAGCACCGCCCCGGCGGCCTCGTCCTGCATCCCCAGCAGGGTGTAACCGGGAAAATGAAAAGCCGGGGCGGAGACGATTCCGCGGATCACCGCCTTTTCCCCCAAATGAGCGGGGCTGTAATCCGACCGCACCTTGCGCGCGCCCAGTTCCTGAAGGCTGAAGCGGGTCTGGGAAGGGGCCGGGCCGCAAGCCAGGACGGCCAGCGCCAGGGCGCACCCCAGGCGGTTCAGACGGCGCGGCTCTGGGCTCCCAACCATGTCTCGAGCTCCTCGCTCAGGAAGTTGCGGACTGCCAGATCGGCGCCAGGCAGTTCGGCGTGAGTTGTCAAAAGCGCCACAACCCGCATTCCGGCGGCGCGCGCCGCTTCCACGCCAGAACGCGAGTCCTCGAAGACGATGCAGTTGGGCGGCGGCAGGCCTAACAAGTCCGCCGCGCGCAGGTAGACGTCGGGGAAAGGCTTGGGTCGTTCCACCTGGTGGCCGTCCACAATGGCGCGGAAATAAGGAGCGAGCGCGGAACGCTCCAGAATCAATTCGACGTTCGCCGGCTCGGCGTTGGTGGCCACGGCCATGGGCGCGTCGCGATGGAGTTCCACAAAGCGCCGCAGCCCCGGAATGAGCATCGACTCCACGCGGCCGGCGGCCATTTCGCGGTACAGCCGTTCCTTGGCCGCGCCGCGCGCCGCCACCTCTTCCGTGGAGAGGCCGCCGCCGAAGAACCCGCGGATGATTTCGTCGTTGCGCCTGCCGTACATAAACTCGTGCATGGCACCGGTCGTTTCCAGCCCGAAGCGCCGGTTAAAAATCTCCCACGATTCGCGGTGGAGGGGGTTGGAGTTCACGATCACCCCGTCCATATCGAAAATCAGCGCCAACCCGGGCGGGAGCCGCCGGCAACCATCCGATTGTAACGGATCGTACACTACTCGGGGCCGTCCGCCAGGTTCTGCCCGAGCCAGCTCAGATAATCCGGCGCGCCATCCACCACCGGAATCGCCAGCGCCTCGGGGAGTTCATAGGAGTGCGCTTGCCGGAGGGCCGCGCTCAACTTTGCGAACAAGGGGCGCGCGGACTTGATGACCAGCAGCCACTCGCCGGCATCCTCCACGGCGCCCTTCCACCAGTAATAGCTGCGGACCCCCGGGACCACGTTGACGCACGCGGCCAGCCGCTGCTCCAGCAAGACCCGGGCGAGTTTGCCGGCCTCTTCTTCGGTGGGGCACGTACTCAGTACGACAATTTTGTCAGTCATCGCAAAATTCTGCGGAGCGAACCGCGCGGAATGCTACTATTATGTTCCAGGCCCCCAGCAGCATGAAAGCGCCGCTCGTCCGACTCGCTTGCGCGATCGCGGTCCTCGCCGCCGCGAGCTACGCGGTTGTCACTTTCCCGCGGGGCGTTTCCGCCTTCATCGAGAGAAGGAAGGATATCGCCACGACGGAGAAAAGCGTCGAGACTCTCGACAAGGAAAACCAGCGCATCGAGGACCGCATCCGGCGCATGGCCAACGATCCGGAAGAGCAGGAGCGGGTCGTCAAGGAACGCCTGAAATACGTTCACCCGGACGAGAAGGTCTATATCACGGGCGAACCTCAAAAGAAGTAGCGGAGTGGGGCGGACTTCAGTCTGCGCGGGACTTCAGGCGCGCCGGCGCGCGCTGCGGGACTGAAGTCCGCCCCACAAACACAGACGGCAGAAGGCGCCTCCTGTCCCACTCATCCCATCCGCAGCACGGCGGCGCCGCGGATGGCATCGTTCTTCAAGGCGTTCAGCGCCTCGTTGGCTTCGTCCAGGCCGAACTCGCGCACCTCGGTGTGGATGGGGATCGCGGCGGCGATCTCCAAAAAGTCCTCGCCGTCGCGGCGGGTGTTGTTGGCCACGCTGCGCACCGCCCTTTCCCAGTAAAGCAGGCCGTAATCGAGCGGCGGAATGGGGCTCATGTGAATGCCTCCGAGGGCCACGGTCCCGCCGCGCTTCAAGGCGCGCAAGGCCGGGAGCACCAGTTCGCCCGCGGGCGCGAAAATCAGCGCGGCGTCCAGTTTCACGGGCGGCTCCTCGTCGGCCCCGCCCGCCCACACCGCGCCGAGATCGAGCGCCAGCCGGCGGTGGCGGGCATCGCGCGTCATGGCGTAGACCTGGATGTTCCAGTGGCGCGCCACTTGAATGGCGACGTGCGCCGCGGCGCCGAAGCCGTACATCCCCAGGGTCCCGCCGCGCTGAACGCCGGATACGCGCAGGGTACGGAACCCGATGATGCCCGCGCAAAGCAGCGGCGCCACGTGCAGGTCTCCGAATCCCGCGGGGAGGGCGTAGACGAAATCCTCCGGGGCGGCGATGTACCCGGCGTAGCCGCCATCCGCCGTCCACCCGGTAAACTCGGCCCGCTCGCAGAGATTCTCGCGGCCGGAGCGGCAATACTCGCACACGCCGCAGGTCCGGTGCAGCCACGGGATCCCGACCCGCGCACCGGGGGCGAAGCGCGACGCGCCGGGACCGGAGGCCTCGACGGTCCCGACCACCTGGTGCCCCGGGATGAGCGGCGATTTCCGCGGCGGCAACTCTCCTTCGACCACGTGCAGGTCCGTGCGGCACACGCCGCAGGCGCGCACTTTCACGAGAACCTGTCCGGCCGCGGGCTGGGGCGGGGGGATCTCCACAACGCGCAGCGGCCTGGTTTCGACGGGAGCGGGAGCCGAGAGCAGGCAAGCCTTCATGATCCGATTGTCGCGCCGGCGGCGGCCCGGAGTTCCGGTAGAATAATCTTTTCCGCCATGTCCAGGAACCACACTCCCCTTACCCCCGAGTTGGCGCGGTATGTCCGCGAAGTCACGGTCCGGGAGCCCACGCCGTTGCGGCGGCTGCGGGAGGAGACCGAAGACCATCCCCAGGCCTCCTGCCAGATCGCGCCGGAGCAGGGGCAGTTTCTGCACGTGCTGGCCCGCGCGGCCGGCGCCCGCCGCGCCGTGGAGGTGGGGGTGTTCATGGGCTACAGCTCCACGTGGGTGGCGCTGGCCCTGCCGCCCGGCGGAAAGCTCGTCGCCTGCGACACGAGCGAAGAGTTCGCCGCCCGGGCGCGGCGCACGTGGCGGGAAGCGGGAGTCGAGGACAGGATCGAGCTGCGGCTCGCGCCGGCGCTGCGGACGCTCGACGCCCTGCTGGCGGAAGGCGGGGCCGGCTCGTTCGATTTCGTTTTCATCGACGCCGACAAGGAAAACTACATCAACTACTACGAGCGCGGGCTGGCGCTGCTGCGCCCGGGCGGCATCGTGGCCGCCGACAACGTCCTGTGGCGCGGCGGGGTGGCCGACGCGGCCAACCGCGAGCGCGATACCGAATCCATCCGTGCCTTCAACCGCAACATGGCCGGCGACCGGCGCGTGGTGATGAGCATCGCTCCGATCGGCGACGGGCTGGCGCTGGCGGTAAAACTTTGATCCCCACCGTATTCCCCTGTTACGCCCCGAAACAGCGCGAGATTGCAAAGGCGATTGCGACCCTCCTGGAGCGTTGCGGCGAGGCGCGCGTCTTCCTGGAAGAGGGCCGGATGCGATCCGGCGAGGACCTGGCGGCGAAAGCGCGGGAAGGGCGCACGGCCGATATCGTGCTCGTCCTGTTTTCCCGCGACTCCGCGCCGCCACGGTGGCCGCGGGCGCAGTGGGAGGACGCGTTCATTCACGAGCCCGCCGCGGAACGCGTACGCATCGGTTTCATACGGTGCGACGAGAGCGCGCCGCCGCGCGTTCTCAAACCCCAATTCGATGGCCGGACGTCGGCCGGTTTCCGGGAGCTCAAACGCTGGGTGCGGAACCGCGCGGCATCCTGGGAGGCCCCGGCGGAAGAGGACGCGGATCACGCCGGCGAGCTGGAGGCGCTCGCCCTCGCGCTCGCCGACCGGCCCGGAAACGAGACCGCCGCGAGCCTTGGCCTCGCCTACCGGTTCGCGCGCGACTTCCGCGAAGATTTCGACGAAATTTTCCGGCTGGAGTGCGGCGACCGCAGCCTGGCCGCGCTGGCCGGAGAACTGGCGGCGCAACTCGGGCTGCGGCTGGAGGGCGACCTCGACGCCAACCTGGAAAGGCTGCGCGGGTTCTGTTCCGCGCGCCGTTTTCTGTTGCTGCTGGAGGGCGCGGGCGCCAGCGAGCCGCGCGAACTCGCCTTCGGGGGCCTGTGCTCTACGCTTTTCTGCACGGAACCCGCGCCCACGGCTCCGGAGCCCGATTCGCTCCGGGCGGCGCAAGCGGCGCTGGCGAACCCGTCCGCGTACG
>JAIQFU010000461.1 GCA_020073115.1 Terriglobia bacterium | reverse complement strand
GACTTGGTGGCCACCGGCGCGCCGTCCAGGAGTCCCCCGCGAATCAGGCCGCGCGGGATCCCGGGCGCGATTTCGCCTCGAATCTCGATGGCCCGAACCCCCAGCGCGCGGCAGACCAGAGCCGCCGTATCGCCGCCCGAAAGCAGCAGCGCCCGCCGCCGGTCGCCGATCGACTCGCGAACCCATGCCTCGGTAGCGCCGCGCGGGATCCGGAGCAATTTCTGCCCCGGCCGTTCGGCCAGCAGCCGCCGTTGCTGCTCCCGCGTCACCGCGTGATCGGAGCCAATGCAGAACAGGACGCCGGTTCCGCTTTTTTTCGCGAAGACCACGGGTGAAACAGCCGGCCCTACCGCCCGCGCCAGCGCCGACGCCAGGCCCGCCGACCCCGCCCACAAAATTCGCTTGCCCGATGCCATCCCCGCCGCCACCACCGCGTCCAGGTCCTCATCCGAACAGGCATTCACCGAAACAAACCTCGATTCCAGCGCGCGCCCCGCCTCTTGGGGCTCCACGTGCGCGCACGTCAGCCCCTGCTCCCGCCAGTACTCCTCCATGCAAATGGGCTCGAATGCCGCGCCTTCCACCCGCAGCACCCCGCGCTCCACCCTCCGCCCCATTCCAGGGAAAGCCGGAGTGATCAGCGCCGCGTCGCACCCGAACGCCTCGCATGCCAACGCCACCTCCGCTCCCACGTTCCCCCGCAGCGTCGAGTCGATTTTCTTGAACAGGACACGCGCCTCGGCGCCGGCGAACCGCGCCGCCACCCCGGCCATAATGGCGGGAAGCTGTTCCCTTTCGGCGCCGCGGGTCTCGGCGCTGATTGCCAGCACATCCGCCGTGCGGTCGTGCGGCTCACCGAACTGCAACACAGTGCGGAAGCCGGCCGCCGCAAACGGTCCCGCCGCGTCGCACGCCCCAGTGAGGTCATCCGCAATCAACAGGCATAGCACGTCACCCGAACTATAACATCGCGCCATTGTTCCGCTCCGGTACGCGTTCTGAGTACCGCCGGTGGTTGGTTTTCGCCACCGGTTGTTTTTGGGTGGACCCCGAAAAGAACTGGCGGCGAAAATCGGCCGCCGCCGGCGCTCCCAGCGCTGCACGGTCCGAACCCCGCGCTCTGCGTGATCCGTGGGACTGGCTCACAGGCTGCGGAAAAACAAGAGAATGGGCCGTGGCTAAATAGGTTTTCCCGTCCGCTATAATCTCTTCAAATGCCCCAAACCCTCCCCTCCGTCTGCGCCCTCGACTGCCCGGACTGCTGTTCGCTCGCCGTCACGGTCGAAAACGGACGCGCGACAAAACTCCGGGGCGACCCGCGCCACCCCGTCACGCGCGGCTTTTTGTGCGGTAAAGTGGCCCAATACCTGGAGCGCGAATACTCGCCCGCCAGGCTGCTCCATCCGCTGCCCCGCGTGGGGCTCAAGGGGCCGGGCCGGTTCGAGCGCGTATCCTGGGACGAAGCCCTGGACGCCATCGCCGCCCGCTTCAGGGCCATCATCAAAGAGTTCGGCCCGGAAGCCATTCTTCCGTACAGCTACGCCGGGACCATGGGGCTGCTGAACAACGCCGGCATGGACCGCCGTTTTTTCCACCGGCTGGGGGCGTCGCGCCTCGACCGCACCATCTGTTCCTCCGCCGGCGCCGCCGGGCTCACCGACGCGCTCGGCCTCCGCTACGCTACCGAGCCCGAACAGTTCCGCCACTCGCGCCTGATCCTCGCCTGGGGCGCCAACATTCTCGGCACGAGCGTCCACCTCTGGCCGTTCATCATGGAAGCCCGCCGCCAGGGGGCGAAGTTCTACGTGATCGACCCGCGCCGCAACCGCACGGCCGCGGCCGCCGACCGCCACTACGCCATCCAGCCCGGCAGCGATACGGCCCTCGCGCTGGCCATGATGCACGTCATCATCGGCGAGAAGCTCTACGACGCCGATTACGTCGCGCGCCACACCGAGGGCATCGAAGGCCTGCGCGAGCGCGTCCGCGAGTGGACGCCCTACCGCGCCGCCGAACTGACCGGCCTGGGCGCGCAAGAGATCGCCGGCCTTGCCCGCGAGTATGCCGCGGCCCGGCCCGCCGCCATCCGCCTGAACTACGGCATCCAGCGCAGTGAACGCGGCGCCATGGCCGTGCGCGCCGTGGCCCTGCTCCCCGCGCTCACCGGGTCCTGGAAGCACATTGGCGGCGGCCTCCTGCTCTCGACTTCCCAAGCCTTCTATCTCAACCGCGCGGGACTGGAACTCCCGGATCTGCAGCGCAAAGCCCTCGGCCGCGAAGCGCGCCTGATCAACATGACGGAGCTCGGCGGCGCCCTCAACACGGTCTCCCGTCCTCCTGTCATGGCGCTGGTGGTCTATAACTCCAACCCCGCCGCCATCGCTCCCAACCAGAACGCGGTGGTGAGCGGATTGCGCCGCGACGACCTGTTTACTGTTGTCCTGGAGCAGTTCCAGACCGATACCGCCGACTACGCCGATATCCTGTTACCCGCTACGACCTTCCTGGAGCATACGGACCTGTACCTCGCCTACGGCCACTACTATCTCCAACTCGCCCGCCCCGCCGTCCCGCCACCGGGGGAGGCCAAGCCGAATGTCGAGGTCTTCCGCCTTCTGGCCGGGCGCATGGGTTTCGAAGAGCCCTGCTTCCGCGACACGGAGGACGATATGATCCGCACCCTGCTCGATTCGCCGCACCCCTTTGTCGCCGGTATCACGCTCGAAGAACTGGAGCGCTCGCATTCCGTCCGCCTGCGCCTGCCCGATCCCTTCCTGCCATTCGCCGAGGGCAGTTTCGGCGCGCCGGACGGCAAATGCCATTTTCACGCCGAGACCCTCGACTACGCGCCACCCGTGGAATCGCGCCACGGAGACGCGTCCCTGCGCGCCCGCTATCCGCTGGAACTGATTTCTCCCAAGCACAACGATGCCCTGAACTCCACCTTCGGCCGCCGGGATCCAGTGGACCGTGAAACCGCCATCATCCACCTGAACCACGCCGACGCCGAACCGCGCGGCATCCGCACGGCGGACCACGTGCGCGCCTTTAACGATCGGGGTTCGTGCCTTCTGGCCGCCGAGGTGGACGACACGGTCCGGCCAGGCGTAGCCTGCGCCCCTTCCGTGCGCTGGCCCAAGCGCGCCCCCGGCAGGCGCAACGTCAACGCCCTCACCTCCGAACGCCTCACCGACGCCGGCGGCGGCCCCACGTTCTACAGTTGCCTCATCGAAGTCGAACTGATGGACCGCCCGCGGTCGTAGTTTGAGGCAGGCAAAAGCACCGTGGGCGAACTACGACCACCGACGGTACTCATGTCATAATCGTCTTTCAAACGCCATGACAACCTTGTTTCTCAAGCGTCTCTGTCCCACTGCGCTTCTCCTCACCCTGGCCTTCGCGCCGCTCGCCTGCAAAAAGGAAAAGATCCGCGTTCAGCAAACCGAAGAAGAGGCCCCGCGCCTGGCGTCCACCGTTCATATGGGGGATGCCCGCGTGCAGCCTCAGCTCGTCAACGGCTTCTACGGAATCGAGGACAATGCCTGGCGTTGGACCGCGCGGCAATTCACCGTCGTGCTGCGCCCGCCCTTCGGCGCCGCCCAGAAAGGCGGGGTGCTCAAAGTCCAGCTCACCGTCCCCGACCCGGTCATCCAGAAGCTCAAGACGACCACCCTCTCCGCCAGCATCAACGGCCACGCGCTGCCCCCCGAAACCTACACGCAGCAGGGGGAGTACACCTTTACGCGGGACGTTCCCGCTAACCTGCTCACGGGCGAATCCGCCAAGGTGGATTTCCAGTTGGATAAAGCCATCCCGCCCAGCGGCAACGACATGCGCGAACTCGGGATTGTGGTGCTGAGCATCGGGCTCGAGCCCAAATGAGCCGCGCCCGGAGCGCCGCCTGGTGGCTTGCGCCCCCCCTGCTGTGTCTCGCGCTCTACTGGCGCTGCTTCGGGGCCTGGTTCCGGGGCGACGATTTCGCCTGGCTCAGCCTGAACCTCGACATCCACGGCTTCCACGACCTCCTCTCGGCCCTCTTCCGCCCCGCGGCGCAGGGCACCATCCGCCCCTGGAGCGAACGCCTGTTTTTCATGGCCGGCTACGGCCTGTTCGGCCTCAACGCCCTGCCTTTCCGTATCGTTGTCTTCGCCACCCACTTCGCCAACCTGGCCTTGGCGGCGTCCATCGGCGCGCGGCTCACCGGGAAGCGCGCCGCCGGCTTCTGGGCCGCCGCGCTCTGGACCATCAACAGCGCCCTGGTCTTTCCCTTAGGCTGGACGTGCGTCTATAACCAAGTCCTCTGCGGCTTCTTCCTCCTGCTGGCCTTCTATTTCCTGCTGCGGTACGTCGAGACCGGCGCGGCCCGCTACAACGCCTGGCAATGGGTAGCCTTTCTGCTGGGGTTCGGAGCTCTGGAGATCAACCTGGTTTACCCCGGCATCGCCGCCGCCTTCACCTGG
>JAIQFU010000460.1 GCA_020073115.1 Terriglobia bacterium | reverse complement strand
CGGGCCTGCAGCAGCGCGCGGCCGCCCACTTCCGGGACATTGCGGACCGCTACGCAGGGACCCGGGCGTCGATCCGGAAAATTCCCGCCCACCAGTGGAGCGAGGACGTCTCGTGGGTCAGGAGCGCGCACGCCGCCGGGTTCGGCGGCGTGGTCCGGCTGATTCGCAACGACCGCCGGAACACCAATAATTCGTTCAGCGACGCGCTGGCGAATTCCAGCGCGCTGCTCGGCAGCGGCAACGAATTTCTGGCCCCCGACGCAGCCAATACCACGGTCTACAAGCGGCAGTTCACCAACCTGCTCGGAATCCTGACCCAGTTGACCGGCCAGTACAACTACGGCCTCGACGGAAGCCTGCTCCCGGAAGGGAGCGTCATCCGCCGCAAGTTCGCCGGGGAAGAGTACGAACTCTACGCCCAGGACGCGTGGCGCGTCGGCCGCGCGCTCACGTTGAGCGCCGGCCTCCGCCTCTCGCTGCTGCCGCCCGTGTATGAGGCCCAGGGCTACCAGACGAGCTCCCTGCCTTCGCTCGAAGACTGGCGCGACCTTCGCGGGGCGCTGGCCGCGCAGGGAAAACCGCAATCGCAGGCTCCGGCCATTGAGTACGATCTCGCGGGCAAGACCGGCCGCCCGCTGTATCCTTTTCCTCGGGATATCGCGCCACGGCTCGCCATCGCCTGGTCTCCCGGGGGCGAACACGGCCTCAGCCGCGCCCTGTTCGGCGGCCCTGGCAACTCCGCCATCCGCGCCGGGTTCGGCGTCTATTACGACTTGTTCGGGCAGGCGCTGATCCGCGATTACGACTCCAGTGCGTTGGGCTTTTCCACCCAGCTCACCAACCCCTTGAACGCCAGTTCCAGGACCTACCCGCGGTTCACGGGCTACTACAATGCGCCGTTCGCGAGCCCCTACTTCCCGAAAGGCGATCCTACGAGCGCTTTCCCGCAAACGTACCCCGACCTGTTCGCAATCACCAACGGCGTGGACGACCAGTTGAAGGCGCCGTACTCCATGAACCTGGACTTCAGCCTCCAGCGCCAGTTCGCGCACGGATTCATCGTGCAGGGCTCGTACATCGGCCGGCTGTCGCGCCGCTCCCTGGTGAAGGACGACCTGGCCATGCCCGCCAACCTGGTGGACTCCCAGTCGGGCATGAGCTACCGCCAGGCCGCGGGGAAATTGACGGCATTGATCAACCAGGGCGTCCCGGTGGCGCAGGTTCGGACGATTCCGTATTTCGAGCGCCTGTGGCCCGACGCCGCCGGCGGAGGGCTCACCGCCACCCAGAACATCTACAATCTCTATGCCGCCCAGGGCGGCGATTACACCACGGCCCTTCTGGCCCTCGACGCCGGCGAGGGCGGCGGGTGCGCCTTCGTGTGCAGCATTTACGGACCGTACGCTTTTTTCAATGCCCAGTATGCGTCGCTCGCGGCGCTGCGTTCCCGGGGCGCCGGGTCCTACCACGGCATGCAGTGGACGGTCCGCAAGGCGTTCGAGAGCGGCGTGCAGTTCGACTTCAACTACACGTGGTCGAAATCCATCGACCTGGGATCGCTCCCGGAATACGGCGGCGGGACCCAGATCAACAGCACCACCATCATCAACTCCTGGTTCCCGAACGATATGAAATCCGTGTCGGACTACGACACGCGCCACCTGGTCAGCGCGATGTGGCTGGCGGAGCTTCCCATCGGAAAGGGCAAAGCGCTGGTCCGAAACGCGAACGCGGTCCTGAACCACATCGTGGGAGGATGGTCCCTAAGCGGCGTTTTCCGCCTCTCCAGCGGACTCCCTGCCAGCGTGAGCGCCGGCGGAGTATGGCCGACCAACTGGCAGGTGGGTTCCTTCGCCATTCAGACCGGCCCGATCCCGGCGTACGAGACGGTGAAGAACGGCCCCCGGCCGACGTCGTCGGGCAATCCCGGCCCCAACCTGTTCACCGATCCCGCGGGGATGCTGAAAGCCTACAGTCTTCCGCTGGCGGGCGACTCCGGACAGCGCAACGGTGTCCGCGGCGACGGCTACTTCGGGATGGACCTCGCGCTCGGCAAGCGTTTCCAGCTCTTCAGCATCAGGGACCAGCCGCACTCCGTGCAGATCCGTGCGGAATCGTTCAACGCGATGAACTCAGTCCGGTTCGACCCGAACTCGGCGAGCGTGAACATATTGAACCCCGCGCGATTCGGCCAGTACACGGCCGTCCTGACGCGTCCCCGGGTCTTCCAGTTCACCGCGCGATACGAGTTTTAGCCAGGATGCGGAAAAACCGAATTTAGCCCCAGAGGAACACGGATAAGACCCTTGTTTGAATTGGGGTTCATCTGTGGCCCTATCGTGGCCCAGGATTTATAATTCGACCATGCCGCTCAGCAGAAGGTCGTTTGTCTCGCGGTTGCTCGCCACCCCGGCCGCCGCCGCTTTTGCCGCCGCCGCGGGAGCCGCCGCGCCGTCGAAGATCACGCGCATCGAAACCGTGTATTGGAAGAGCCGTGACGATGCCCCGTTCTGGCCGCACTGGACGTGGGTGAAGATCGACACCGACGCGGGCCTCTCCGGTATCGGAGAAACGTATCCCCGCAACCCGGCGGAGGCGGCCGTGGTCCACGCGACGGCCGGATCGCTGCTCGGCCGCGACCCGCGGGATATCGAGCGCATCTGGGCCGACCTGTACCGCACCTTCGATTACCAGGTCGCCGGCGGCGCCGAGATCCGGGCCCTCAGCGCCATCGACCTGGCGCTTTGGGACCTCCTCGGCAAAAACCTGAATGCGCCCGTGTACCGGCTGATCGGAGGCCGGGCGAACCCTCGCGTCCGCCTGTACAACACCTGCTTCCCTTACAAGTACGACTTCAACCGCGAGCCGGAGAAGATCATGCGCGAGCTGATCCTGACGCGCGGGATCAAGGCCATCAAGATCTGGCCTTTCGACGGCGCGGCGGCGCGCAACCGGAATCAGTTCATCACGCCCGCGGACATCGAACAGGCGCTCGCGCCTGTCCGCAAGCTGCGTGAGGAATTCGGCGCGGATATCGAGATCGCGGTGGAGTGCCACTCGAACTGGAATTTGGCTTCCGCGATTCGCATCGCGCACGCGCTGGAGCCGTATAGGCCGATGTGGCTCGAAGATATGCTCATGCCCGGCAACTACGCGCAGTACCGCGAACTGGCGGCCGCGACCGTCGCGCCGCTGATCGCCGGGGAGCGCATGGCCGGCAAAATGCAATTCGAGCAACTGTTGGAATCGCGCACCGTGAAGTACGTGATGTTCGACGTGACATGGTGCGGGGGCTTGACCGAGGCGCGCAAGATCGCCGCGATGGCGGACGCCTTCGAGTTGCCCATCGCCCCGCACACGGCCGGTGGGCCCCTCCTGTTTTACGCCTCCACGCACCTGTCCACCGCGTCACCCAACGTCTGGATCCAGGAAAGTTGCCAGCGCTTCTACGAGCACGACTGGCCGGCGATGCTGGAGAACCCGATTGTTCCGGAGAACGGCTACATCAGCGCGCCCGAGGACCCCGGGTTCGGCATGCGCATCAAGCCGGAGGCATGGAATCACCCGGCGGCCGTCCGGCAGGTGAGCGGCAGGAACTGAGGCTACGCGATTTTGAAGCCGATCAGCATGCCGTCGTTCTTGTGCATGGACGCCCGGATCACCACGCTGTCGTAGTTGGGGCTCGACTGGACGTAGTTCAGGAAATCGGCCATCTGGCGGGCGGAGACGATCACGTTGTCGGCCGCCACGGTGGCGCCGCGGACCAGCTTCGGCTCGAGGGCTTTGAAGTACTTCAGGTAGTCCGGTTTGAGCGCGTCGAGGAATATGAAATCGATTCCGCCCTCGAGGGTGGGAAGAACCTTGAGGGCATCGCCTTCAATGACCTCGACTGTCTTGCTTAACCCGACAGTCTCCAGATTCCTTCTGGAGGTCCGGACGTTCCCCGGGTCGATCTCCACCGAGTAGAGGCGGCCGCCGGTCCTCTCGAACCCGATTCCCATGTTGATGGCGCCGTAGCCCACGTTGCCGCCCACCTCGACGCCGTGTTTGGCGCCCCGGCTCTCCACGAGAATGCGCAGCATCATGGCATCCTCCGCCGTGGTGCACATCTCCGTCCAGGGAAACTTCTGCAGGAAGGCCTTGCGGGATTCGGCGCTCGCGCCCGCCGCCTGCTGGCCGAATGCTCCGCGTCCGGAGACCAGAGAGAGGGCCGCGGATGCTCGAAACAGATCGCGTCTTCGCATGGCCGGGATTCTAGCGCGCGGCGCGAGTTCGGGCAAACGGCCTTTGTGGCGCACGCTTGAGCGTGCTGCCGCGGGCTTCAGCCTGCGGGGAGCGCGGACGGCGAGCTGAAGCGTGCGCCACCGCTTCCGCCAACAGAACTCTGGCAATCGGCATTGGGACGTACTACAGTGTGCAGTGTGACCCACCGCGAACGCGTGCTGACGGCGCTGGAACCGCCATCGCTCACCGCGAACCCGACCGCCTGCCCATGGATCTGGGCACGGCGCGCTTCACCGGGATGGTGCTCGGAGCCTATGAGAATCTGCGCGCCCACCTCGGCTTCGGCGAGCCCGGAGCCATCGTGGACCGCATGCAGCAACTGGTGGCGATGGACGAACGCATCCTCCGCCATCTGGACGTGGACGTCCGGGCGGTCTCGCAGGGCGCCCCGGACGGGACGCTCGACGCCGACCTGGACGGGGAGCGCTGGCGCGACGAATGGGGCGTAGTCCGGCGCAAGCCGCCCGGCTGCCACTACTATGAACTGGCCGGCTGCCCTCTGGCGGGGCCGATCACCATCGGCGACATCGTCCGCTTCCCCTGGCCCGATCCCTCCGATCCCGGCCGCTACCGGAACCTGCGCGCCCAGGCGCTGCCGCTGCACGACGCGGGCTTCGCGGTCATGTACAACGCGCGCTTCAACCTGGTGCACCAGGCGCAGTATTCGCGCGGTTTCGAGGATTGGTTTCTGGATCTCGGCCAGGATCACGCCCTGTTCCAGTCGCTCATGGAGGCGGTCCTCGAAGTGATGATCGAGTGGAACCGGCTGGCGCTGGAGCAGATCGGAGACGTCATCGACATCGTCGCGTTCGGCGACGACATCGGCCAGCAGGACCGCGGGGTTTGTTCCCTGCCCCTCTACCGCAAGCTGATCCGGCCGTACCAGGAGCGCATCGTGGCCGCCATCCGCCGGCACACCCGGGCGAAGATCCTCTATCACACCTGCGGTTCGGTCTACCGGTACATCGAGGATTTCATCGAGATCGGGATCGATGCCCTCAACCCCATCCAGGTGACGGCGCGGAACATGGAGCCGGAACGGCTGCAGCGCGAGTTCGGCGGGCGCATCGCGTTTTGGGGCGGGATCGACAGCCAGCGCATCCTTCCGCAAGGCTCGGCCGCGGAAGTCCGCGATAACGTGCGCGCCACCTTCGACGTGTTGGGGCGCGGTGGAGGATATGTTCTGGCGGCGGTCCATAATATTCAGCCGGACGTGCCGCCCGAAAACGTGCTGGCCCTGTTTGAAGCCGGCCGCGGCTGCGTCTACCCGCGGGCGGCGGAGGTGGCGAGCCGATGAGACGCACGCGTAGGGAGTTCTTTCGGGCTGCCGGCGCCGGGTTGCTGGCGCCTGCCGCGATCGAGGCCGCGCAGGGGGACGTGCGCACGGCATCGCGGCCCTCGGAGCTGAAGATCACCGATCTGCGGGTGGCCGACATCGGAACTATCGCGCTGATACGGCTGGACACCAACCAGGGCATCTCCGGCTACGGCGAGACGTACACCAGCAGCAGCAAAATCTATCCGCTCTTCCTCAAGAGCCGCCTGCTGGGCGAAAACCCCTGCAACATCGATAAGCTGTTCCGCAAGATCAAACAGTTCGGGTTCCACGCCCGGCAGGCCTCGGGCGTGACGGCCGTCGAGATGGCCCTCTGGGACCTGGCGGGGAAAGCCTACGGCATTCCGGTCTACCAGTTGTT
>JAIQFU010000459.1 GCA_020073115.1 Terriglobia bacterium | reverse complement strand
GTGGGCGCTCCTGCCTGCCGTGCAGGCAATCCTGCCGACACCCGGCCCCGCGCGTGTCCACACGAGTGTGGACCCGGCAGGCAGGAGTGCCCACGCCACGTGTTCCTCAAAAAGCCTCCAGAATCGCGCTCACCACGCTGCGCGCCACATCGCGGCTCACGCGGTCCGCCGCCGTGCCGCTTTCGTCGAAATAGGCCTTGGGATCGAGCGAAATCTCATACCGTTCCCGGAACTCGGCGCCGTTGTTCGACCACAGGACCTTGCCCGAGACGCGCTCGCGAAGCGTCAGGTTCAACGTGACTACCACCTGGGCCGCCGTGGCGCGGCCCGTGGCCGGATCGGACACGATCGGATAAGCCACGAAGTTGGCCAGCGTTCCACCGAGCACGGCATCCGCCTGGTTTGCATCGGGGACCACCACGTAGCGCGTGCGCGAGAGGAGTTCGCGCGTAATATCCCCCGGCAGCAGGCGCGCCAGTTTGTACCGCGCGGTTACATTGCCGAACGCGGGGACGGCAATGGTCTTGACGGTCTTGGGCATCAAGTCCCCCTGCCCGCCGATGTGGTACCCACAGCCGCCGCCCGCCGCGGCCAGGACCAGGACGAATGGGGCGACGGCGGCGGCCCTGCTCATACCAGTTGCCGCGCCACCGCCACGGCGTTCTCGGCGGCCAGCCGGAGATTATCGGCCACCAGCCAGAACCAGCAGGCATCCGGGTTATTGCCGTCCTCGGCGATGGCGCCGACGGCGATCCCTCCCTGCCCCGCGTGCCCCACGTTAGTAGGCGGCTCCGCCTCTACCCCGCGCACGTCGATCCAATCGGAAGCCAGCCCCGACTCCAGCGCCTCCATCCCCGGGTTGCCGTCGAACTCCACCCAGGCCGAGAAGGTGTAGCCGTGGAACACAGGGGCCTGGATCACCCGCAGCGACGGCATGGGAGCGCCCTCGCCTTCGCCCGGCAGCGCCAGCAGCGCGGCCAGGTGGCGTTCGATGCGAAGCTCGGTTTGCTCCAGTGAAACCGGCGCCTCTTCGCCGTACCGCGCCAGAAGGTTGAAGCTGAGCTGCGCGTCGAAGACGATCTTTGGCAGCTTCTTGAACGAAAGCAGGCCGACGGTCTGCTGCTGAAGTTCCTCCACGCCCCGGGCGCCCTGCTCGCTCGCCGGGGCGAAAACCTGGATCACGGACCGGCGAATCGGGTCGTGCTCCTGGAGGCGCCGCAAGAATAGCGCGAGCGCGATCGCCGCGGGGTGCGCGATCACGTGCACCGTGCCCTCGTCCTCGTCCTCGCTTGGCCCGGCTTCCACCGACGGGGCCCGCAACCGGGCGCCGGCGTCCTCTTCGGCGGCGTAGGTCAGATCGATAATGGCCACTCCGGATTCCTGGTCCGCCAGTTTGACCGCTTCCCGCCCGGCCGCCTCGGACCCGGCCAGAAGAACAGCGCGCGCCCCCTCGAAGCGCTCCGCATTGAGACCGCCGACGAACGCCGGTTCGTCTCCCACCTGGGTCAGCTTGCCCGATTCCTCCTGTTCGCCGGCGACGAGGCGCAGGTCGAGTTCGGGTGCGGAGCGCGCCACGATATCCCGGATTTCCCGGCCGAGCAATGAGTTGCCGCCGATCAGGACCACTCTGGTTTTATCAGCCAACCTGATGCTCCGGAGCCCTCGTGTGCGGCGCGTGCCGAAGCCGCCGGCGGATGATCCCCCCCACTCGAATGGCGATTCCGCTCCCGACGTAGGCCACGGCCAAAGCGAGCAGCACGACCTCGGCGTAGTTCCAGACGGCGTAGATGAGAGCGCCCACCAGCACGATGGCCAGGTAGGTGTATGGCTTGTTCAAGCTGATGCCCTTGAAACTGTAATACCGCCAGGTGCTGATCATGAGAAACCCGAGCAGCAACAGCAGGGCCAGCCAGGCCACCGAGAGCGGCCACCACGCGATGGGTTGCGCGTCGGCCGCGAACACCACGGCGGCCACCATGCCCGCCGCCGCGGGGATGGGCAAACCGACGAAGTACTTCCGGTCCGGCCGGCCGGGGTTCTTGGGCATCGGATTCTTTTGGATATTGAAACGCGCCAGGCGCGCGGCCCCGCACAGCAGAAACAGGAATGCCACGAAGTAGCCGCCGCTGAAAAGCTGGCGGCGAACCGCCTCCCCGACGGAGGCGTCCACGAACTGAACCCCCCAGGCGAAGGCCAGGACGGCCGGCGCAAGGCCAAAGCTGATCACGTCCGCCAGGGAATCCATTTCGCGGCCGAAATCGCTGGTGGTGTTGGTCATGCGCGCGATGCGCCCATCCAGACCATCGAGAAACACGGCCGCGCCGATGGCTTTAGCCGCGATGGCGAAGTGATCGGCGGAGCCGGCGGCGTCGCCCGTGGCGGCCAGCATTGCGCCCCGGAACGAGCGCAGAATCGAAATGTAGCCGAGGAAAATGTTCCCGGCGGTGAACAGCGTCGGCAGCGCATAGGCGGCGCGCCGGGGTCGGCGCTCGGGCGAGCGCGGGTCCACCAGCCTGTCTCTCAGTCCCATGTTTTAGTTCCGGTCCTTACGGCGCGCGATTACGCTGGAGCCTGCCGCGACGCGCATCCCCGGCCGCACCACGATTTCCCATTCCGGTCCGAAAAGGACGTCCACGCGCGAGCCGAACTTGATCAGCCCAACCCGCTCGCCGGTGGCGACGCGGTCGCCCGGCTGCTTGCGGAACACGATGCGGCGCGCGATCAGCCCGGCGATCTGCTTGAAAACCACGGTCGAACCGTCGCCCTCCACGGTCACCACGTTCTGCTCGTTTTGCGTGGAACACTCCTCCCGGCTGGCCACATGGAAGCAGCCCTTGCGGTATTCGACTTTCCGGATGCGGCCGGCGATGGGAGCGCGGTTCACATGCACATCGAAAATGTTCAGGAAAACACTGACCCGGCTCAGGATGGGGCCTTCGCGTTTCACTGCCACTACCTTGCCGTCGGCCGGCGATACCGCCACCGGACCTTGCGGGATCGCGCGCTCCGGATCGCGGAAGAAGTACAGGCAGAAAGCCGCAAGCACCCACAGCGGGAGCCCAAACCACGGACCGGCGAGCCAAGCCACAATCCCGCCGCCCGCGGCCAAAGCGCACGCGTAGTATATGCCGTCTCTTACGATCACCAACTTTCATTTTGGCATAGATGCATCTATCATCTCCGCGCGGATGCATCATCATCTCCGCACAGATGCATCGATAATCTTCGGGAACCGGCTTCCGCCCGGCGGTGTCGGATAGACTGGGACTGCGGTGTTCATCGGCGGCAATTCCGGGGAAGGCTCTTCCCGCGGGCGCATCGTTCTGGTCGCGGAGATTGTTGCCCTCGCGGCCACCGGATATGTTCTTTGGCACGTAGCGGTTTTCTCCCGAATCTACCGTTTCGTCGCCCTGGAAGCCCTGTTTCTCGAGGCCGTGGGATATGCGCTCCTGGCCTGGCTCTGGAGCGCGGTCATCACCATAGGGTTGTACATGATCGTCCCATCCGCCGAGCGGGGCGATCTGGCCGACGATGTCCTGAGCACTTCCACCACGGCCGTGTGGTTCGCCCCGGCCACGATTCTCCTCTCGCACTTCTCTCCCGCTGCGCTCATCCCCGGACTGGTCCTGGTGGTGAATGCCAGCCGGCTGTTGTACCGCCAGTGGAAGATCGGAGACCCAATCCCGGCGGCGGAACCCGAGCCCCGGGCGGCGGGCGGGTTTTTCGCGCGGTCGCTGCTGCCCACTCCGCTCCTGTGGCGTGATTTGGCGCCCGATTTCGCCGCCGCCTTCGTGGTCGAGGCGGCGGCGTGCGCCGCCCTGATGCGCTATCCGCTGGCGGCCGCGGCCCTCTGCGCCCTGGCCGCCGCCATGCTCACCGTCTTCGCCATCTCCCGCGGGTCGTGGGAGCCGGGACCGCCGCGAAGCATGCCCAGGGCCTTCCAGGGGGTCGCCGCCACGATTGTCCTGGCCGCCATGATGACGGTGGGAGGGATGGCTCCGGTGCTCTGGCGCGGCAGCGGATTCCACGGTGGAGCGCGGAGCGGCGGCCCGGGCGCGCTCGACAGCTTCCGCATCCTGCTTCGCGACATGATTCCCAAGCGCAGCCCGGCCCCCCCGTCGGCGCCGGCCGGAGCGCGGCTGGCCCGCTCCAAACCGGAGCCCACCCCGGATCCAGGCGTCCCCATGCCAGCCGGCGGATACCCGGGGGTGATCCTGTGGCCGGAAGTGCAGCCCACCGTTACGCTCATCGCCCCGCTGCCCGCCGGGAGAGGCGGTCTCCGCCCGGCCAGCCCCTTCGGGATACCGTTCGGAGGGGAGTACTGGCTCTATCGCTGGCCGTTTCCGCGCCCGCCGAGCGGATCGTACTTCGCCCGCGGCACGCCGGTCAAACTCGCCTTCAGCACGACCGATCGCGCCCGCTGCCGACCCGGGCCCGCGGACGATCTCCCGTGAATTGGTCCTGATCGATTCGCAAGCACCCAGGCTTCCGTCCCGGAGCCTGGGCGTGGAGCCCGTCCTTTCAACCCCGGACACCCGGACCGATCCGCCCGAACCCGTGTTCGAAACCCTCAGTTTCCGCATTCCCGAGATACCGGCCGTCCGGCAGTTCGACCAGTTCCAGGTCGTCTACTACCGGAATCGCGCCGACAAGAGCGCGCGGGTGGCCATCCGGAGGTTCGTCCTGATCCCGCGCGCCCTTTGAGCCCGGCGCGCGGTCCGCTTGTCCCTTCCCGCACGGCCGGCCACCCAAAATACCCCGCAGCGGGTATTTTCCAGGCCGCCCCTCGCTCCGTATCATCGACCATAGACGCACCAAAAGGGACCCATGTACAAACTCATGTTTCGGCTTCTGCCCGTCGTGGCAGTCAGTTGGCTCACCAGTTCCTGCTCGCGAACAGTTAAGGTGGAGGCGCGCACCACCGACGCCGCGGACGTGCCCACCGTTGCGGTAGCCCGCGCCAAGCTTCGGGACCTGTCGCGCGACATCGTCCTCACCGCCGAGTTCAGGCCCTATCAGGAAATCGACGTCATGGCCAAGGTGGCCGGCTACGTCAAGCAGATCAACGTGGACGTGGGCGACCGCGTCAGCCAGGGACAGATGCTGGCCACCCTGGAGATTCCGGAGATGGCCGACGACCAGCGCCGCGCCAACGCCGCCGTGGACCGTAGCCAGGCGGATGTCGCCCGCGCCAACGACGAGCTCCAGCGCGCCCAGTCGGCGCACGAAATCGCGCACCTGTCTTTCCAGCGGCTGTCGAGCGTTTCCGAAAAACGGCCCGGCCTCGTGGCGCAGCAGGAAATCGACGACGCCCGCAGCAAGGATCTCGTATCCGAGGCCCAGGTGTCCGCGGCGCACTCAGCCCTGGCCGCATCCAAAGAACAGGTCCGCGTGAACCAGGCGGAGCTGCAAAAGATTAAAACGATGCTGGACTACACCCGCGTCACGGCGCCGTTCACGGGGGTGATCACCAAGCGCTATGCCGATACGGGTTCCATGATCCAGGCGGGAACGGCCTCACAAACGCAGGCCATGCCCCTGGTGCGGCTTTCCCAGAACAGCCTCCTGCGGCTGATCTTGCCCCTCCCGGGATCTGCCGTCCCCACCGTGCACATCGGTCAACAAGTGGAGGTGCGAGTCCCTAC
>JAIQFU010000458.1 GCA_020073115.1 Terriglobia bacterium | reverse complement strand
GCCCCCACGGCCGGCCTGCACTTCACCCCCGAAATCCTGGGCCAGTGCCGCGCCCGCGGCGCCGAGGTGGCCTACGTGACGCTGCACGTCGGACTGGGAACATTCCAGCCCTTGCACTCCGAGCAGGTGGAGACCGCCCGCCTGCACTCCGAGCGTTATTCCATCGCGGAGGAGAGCGCCGCCAGGATGCGCGCCGCCCGCCGCATCGTAGCCGTGGGAACCACCACGGTGCGGACCATCGAAAGCGCGCTCCGCGCCGGCGAACTGCGCGCCCAGGGCGGCGAGACCGACATCTTCATCTACCCCGGGTTTCCGTTTCGCGGCACGGGCGCCATGCTGACCAACTTCCACTTGCCGCGCACCAGCCTGCTGCTGTTGGTCTGCGCGTTCGCGGGGACCGAGTTGACGCTGGCGGCCTACCGGCACGCGGTGGAGCAGAGGTACCGCTTCTACTCCTACGGGGACTGCATGCTGGTTGTGTAGTACCGCCGGCCACCGGCGTATGCTACGCCACGGCCGGCTTTTGCAGCGTTGCCTTCACCTGTGACGTCACCGCCCCTTCCGAGGCGCTCGATACCAGCGCGCAATACTTGGCGAAGATGCCGGTGGCGTACTTCGGCGCGGGCGGTTTCCACTCCGCCAGGCGCCGCCGGATCTCCGCCGGCGCGACGTCGATGTTGATCGCGCCCGCATCCGCGTCCACCGTGATGGGGTCGCCTTCGCGCACCACGGCGATGGGTCCGCCGTTGTACGCCTCGGGCGCCACATGGGCGATCATGAAGCCGTGGGTAGCGCCGCTGAACCGTCCGTCGGTTACCAGCGCGACGCTGTCCGAGAGACCCGCGCCCACGATGGCTCCGGTCACTCCCAGCATCTCGCGCATGCCCGGCCCGCCGCGCGGCCCTTCGTAGCGGATAATCACCACGTCGCCGGCCTTGATCTTCCCGTGCGTGACGGCTTCCATGGCGTCTTCCTCGCGCTCGAAAACGCGCGCCGGGCCGTGGTGCTGTTTCTTCTCGTGTCCCGCCAGCTTGATCACGCAGCCCTCGGGCGCCAGTCTGCCCCGCAGAATGGCCATCCCGCCGCGCGGCTTCAGCGCCTTCGCCACCGGCAGGATCACTTCCTGACCCGGGGTTTCGTGCGCGTCGGCGGCTTCTTCCGCCAGCGTGCGCCCGGTGACCGTCAGGGCCGAGCCGTCGGCCAGCTTCGCTTCCACCAGCCGCCGGGCGATCACCCCGATGCCGCCGGCTTTATCCACATCGGCCGCCAGGAACCGCCCTCCCGGCTTCAGGTCCACGAAGATCGGCGTGCGCGCGCAGACGGCGTCGAAGTCGTCGATGGAGAGCGGCAGTTCGGCCTCCCGCGCCATGGCCAACAGGTGCAGCACCGCATTGGTGGACCCGCCGGTGGCGGCCACGGCGGCGATGGCGTTCTCGAACGCCGGGCGCGTGCAGATGTCGCGCGCGCGAATGTTGCGGCGCACGGCTTCCATGATCACCTGCCCGCAGCGGAAACACACGTCCTCTTTGCGTTTGTCCACCTGCGGCACGGCGGCGGCGTGCATCGGCGCGAGCCCGATCATCTCCATCACGGTGGCCATGGTGTTGGCGGTGAACTGCCCGCCGCAGGCCCCGGCGCCGGGGCAGGCGTGGTCTTCGATGTCTTTCAATTCCGCTTCGTCGATGCGGCCCGCCGCCGCCGCGCCTACCGCTTCGAACACGTCCTCGATGCTGATGTCCCGCCCCTTGCGCTTCCCGGGCTGCATCGTGCCGCCGTAGAGGATCACTCCCGGGATGTTGAGCCGCAGCATGGCCATGGCCGCGCCGGGGATGGTCTTGTCGCACGCCACCAGCGCCACCACGCCGTCGAACATGTGGCCGCGCACCAGCAGCTCGATCGAATCCGCGATCACCTCGCGGCTCACCAGCGATGCCTTCATGCCCTCGGTCCCCATGGTCACGCCGTCGCTGATGGCGATGGTGTTGAACTCCATGGGCGTCCCGCCCGCCGCGCGAATGCCCTCTTTCACCTTGACGGCCAGTTCCCGCAGGTTGTAATTGCAGGGCATGGTCTCGATCCACGTATTGGCCACGCCGATGATGGGTTTCTGGAGGTCCTCGTCGGTGAAGCCGATACCCTTGAGCATGGCGCGCGCCGGAGCGCGGTCGCGCCCCTGGGTAATGGTGTAGCTCTGAAGTTTCATAAAAGCCAATCTCTGTCAGCTCGTTCTTCAAATCATCTCATTCAGCAGTTCCGGCCGCGGGTGGGGGATGACCACCTTGTTCACCAGCATGCCCTTCTTTCCCACGATCTCCGCGCCGGCCTGGATCGCGGCTTCCACCGCCGCCACGCCGCCGGTCAGGGTGACGAAAGCCTTGCCGCCCAGCGCCATCGCCAGCCGGATCTCGATGAGCTGCACGTTGGCCGCCTTCACCGCCGCGTCCGCGCCTTCGATCAGGGAGGCCACGGAGAACGATTCCAGCACCCCCAGGGCGTCCAGCTCCTCCACCTTCGTCGCGCCGGAGATGGCCGGGAATACCGCTTCGTGCAGGTTCGGAATCACGAACGAATCGATGACGGCGAAGCGCGCGGCGGCCACGCCGCTCGATACGGCGGCCTCGACCGCCGCCACATCGCCGCGCACCATCACCATGTACTTGCCGGAGCAGATGGAGCGCGACAGCACGAGGTCTACGTCCGCGGCTTTCAGCATGGCGTCGCAGGTCTGGAAACCCGCGGCGCTGCTGGTCAGTTCGATCAGTCCGATGGAATCTCTCGCCATGGTTTAAGCCACAATCTCCACGTACTCGGGCGTCGCCGTCCGCACCTTCCCGGCGATGCTGGCATGCACGCAGGCGCCGAGCTTGCCCTCTTCCACCTTCCCTACCACCTGCCCGTTTTTCACCTTCTGCCCCTCGCGCACCACGGGGACCGCGGCCTGCCCGGCGTGCTGGCGCATGAGGATGCGGACCGCCGCGGGGCGGCACGCCACGTCTTCGAAGGGCGTCTCCCGTTCGTATTCCTCCACCTGCAGCCGCCGCCGCAACTGCGCCAGCGGGAAGCGCCGGTATTCCTTCATCGGGTGCGGCTCCACCGGTTTCTGCTGCGTGAATTTCAGGCCCGCCGCGCGGCGGCTGCGCTTTCCGTCGTCGCACGCCTCCTTGGGGTAGAGGTCTTCCGGGCAGGCGTAGAGCGTGCAAATGCCGCAGGCGCAGCACAACTCCGACCACTGGTTCCAGATATCGGCCCCCGTGGTGGAGAACGCCAGGCTGCGCATCACCTTGTGGGGCATTATTTCGTACCCCAGCAGGTAGCGCGGGCAAAACTCGGTGCAGTAGCTGCACTGGTCGCAGGCCGATTTGCCGATCCGGTTCATCTCCTGCTGCGAACGCGTGCGCCGCGTCATCAGGTAGTGGTCGCGCGGCAGCAAGATCAGCCCGCCGGTGGTCTTGGTCACCACCTCATCCAGGTTGAAGGTGAGCGTCCCCATCATGATCCCGCTGACGAACACGCCGAACTCTTCGACCGTGGCCCCGCCGGCCAGCGCGATGAGATCGCGGAAAGGCGCGCCCACCGGCGCCCAGAACGATTTGGGATTCCTGACCGCGCCGCACACCGACAGAAACTTCCGCGTCACGGGCGCGTCCTCGGAGGCGCGCCGCACGTTGTACAGCGTCTCCACGTTATTCACCACGCAGCCCACCTGGAGCGGGATGCCGCCGGGCGGGATCAGGCGTCCGGTGGCGGAGTAAACCAGTTCGTATTCGTCGCCGGAAGGATAGAAGTCCCCCAGCATCACGAATTCGATGCGGTCCGATCGCAGGCTGCGCTTCAGCGCCTCGATCGACTCGGCGTTCTTCGTCTTGACGCCGAATTTCCCCGATTGCGCCCCCACCGCGTCCATCATCGAGTTCATCCCCGCCAGAATCTCCGCGGGGAAATGCTTCATCAACTCCGCGTCCTTGTGGATGAGCGGCTCGCACTCCGCGCCGTTGGCGATCAGGAACTCGACTTTGGACTGCGCCTTGACGTACGTAGGGAATCCGGCCCCGCCGGCGCCCACAACGCCCATTTCACGCAGCTTGTCGGGAAGCATAAGGAACAGGATAACAAGGTAGCAGTCGCTAGTCGCTAGTCGTTAGCCAAACCCACCGCGCGGTGTGGGCTGACGACTAGCGACTAACGACTACTTCAGCGCCTCGATCGCCGGAACCAGGTCGCCCGTCATCCGCAGAACGGCCCATTTCACCTTCTCCACGTCGTACTGAGCGTCGTAGAAGGCGATCCATTTGTCGTTCTCCGCCATGCGGGTCTCTTCCACCTGGCGGAGCGTGACGCGGCCTTGAGTATCATCTCGGAAATGAAGATATTGTTGTCGGACGACTCTTGAAGTTCTACAACGATCTCATCAATAACTATGAAGATATTCTTTCTGATCTGGATGGACGAGTAGTCGGAGGTAACAGCGGGAAATTCCGTT
>JAIQFU010000457.1 GCA_020073115.1 Terriglobia bacterium | reverse complement strand
CCGCGCCCACACGTTGATGAAGTGAAGGTCGCGGCGCGCCAGTTCGTCCGCGCGGTTCGCCCACGCCGTGGCGCTGAAGGGAAGCCAGACGTCGATGGGCATGGGGATGAATCCCGGGGGACGGAAGCCGCGCGGCAGCACGCCCACCACTCGGAACCCGCGGCCGTTCAGGAGAACGGGTTTGCCGGGCAGGTTCGGGTCGCCGGCGAAGGTCCTCTGCCAGAGGCGGTAGCCGATCATCAGCGGCGGTTCGCCCTCGAAACGCTTGTCGCTATCCAGAAGGACGCGCCCGGCCACCGGCCGTACCCCCAAGGCCGAGAAAAAGTTCTCGCTCACGTGACAGATAGGGACGCTTTCGGTCCGGCCGGCGTGGGTCAGGAGACCGCCTTGCTGGCGGTACGCAACCAGCGAGGCCTGATCTCCCACAGCGGCCTGGTAGTCCACGTAATCAGGGTAGGAGGGAGGCTCCTCGGCGCCTTTCTCCGTGCGTGGGCTAACCTGGTAAAGCTCGGAGAGCCCCTGAATCGGAGCGGGGCGCAGGAAAAGCCGGTCCACCACGCTGAACAGGGTGGTGTTCGGCCCGATGGCGAGGGCCAGCGAGAACACCGCCACGGCAGTGGTCCCCGGGTTCCTGGCGAACATCCGGAACGCGAAGCGGATATCGTTCAGAAGGGCGCGCACGAGCTGGTTCAGGCAATTCGCTCGCCGCGGAATTGCGCCGAAAACCAATGGGATAGCAGGCCCGCGCTGTTCGATTTTGGGATCTGCTTGTCCCGTCCGGGGAAATCGGTTGTGCATTCGCGCACGGTGGGCGCCTTGCTGCAACATGCTTGGTATGCCGAGCAAAAAAGCCCATAAGCCCCGAATCGTGGCGAACGCCGGGATCCACGGCGTGCACAAGCAGGCGGCGCAGGGACGCAGGAGCGCCGCGCAGACGGAAGGCCAGTTCGGGAGGGATCCGAAAGGCCGCAAGGGCCAATACGGCGGGGCCGGCGACTCGCCGCTGATCAAGAAATAGCCGACACCGCCGGCGCTCAGGGCCAGGAATCAAGAACCGTCGCCAAAAAACGAACGCCGGCGGTACTCGTTACAATGTTCTCTGAATGTCCAAACGGGCCGGGGCCGTCCTGTTTCTGCTGCTGGCCGCAGCGTTTTTGATCGTCAATCGCGGAGCCTACCGCGGCTACTTCCACGACGACGAACTCGATACCTTGAGTTGGGCTCCGCGGCTGCGCCCCATCGAAATTGTGAAAGCCCTGGTCACTCCCCGGTTTCTGACCAACAACTTCCGGCCGGCGGCGCATTTCTACTTCTATGCCGCGGGGCGGTCGTTCGGGCTCGACTATCCCAAGTACATCGCGGTCCTCCACGCGATCCACCTCTTCAATGTGTGGCTGCTGTGGCTGTTGATGCGCCGGCTGGGGGCGAAACCGTGGGCCGCGGCGGCCGGCTGCCTTTTTTTTGCTTTGCACATGGCGTTGTTCGACGCGGTGTGGAAACCGATGTACGTCTACGACGTCCTGTGCGCCACGTTCTGCCTGCTGACCCTGCTGGCGTACGCGCACGGGCGCTGGGTTCTGGGGCTGCCGGCTTTCTGGCTGGCGTACAAGTGCAAGGAACTGGCGGTGATGCTGCCGCTGGTCCTGGCGTTGTGCGAGTATTGGTTCGGTAAGCGCCGCTGGCTGCGGCTGGCGCCGTACTTCGCCATCTCGCTCTCGTTCGGGCTCCAGGGCGTCCTGCTCAACACTCACCATGACGACGCCTACACGTTCCGCTTCACGCCCGCCGCCGTGGGCGAAACCAGCGTGTTTTACGCCGCGCGGGTGTTCCTGGTCCCGTACCTGGGTTTCGTGATTCCGGTGGCGGCGTGGCTGGCGCGGAACCGCCGGGCCTGGTTCGGCGCCGCGATGATGGGGATCCTCTTCGTTCCGCTGTTGTTTCTGCCGGGGCGGCTGTTCAGCGCGTACTGCTATCTCCCCTTTACGGGGCTGGCGATTGCGTTCGCGGGCCTGGTGGAATCCAGGCATCCGGCAGTGGCGGCCATCTTCTTCCTGCTCTGGGCGCCGATGGAGTACCGCGAGCTACGGACGCAGCGGCAGGCCCGGCTGGCGGTGGACAACGACGTGCGCGAGTGGGTCACCACGGCCGCCGGGCTGGCTCGGACCGCGCCGCGAGTCAAGGCGATCGTATACGCCGGGGAGCCGGCCGGATTCGAAGCCTGGGGCGTCAGGGGCGCGCTCCATTTCGTTTTCCACCGCTCCGACGACCTGACCGTCCGTTTTATCGAGGACCCGGATGCGGCCAAGCTGCTGGCGAGCGACGACGTCGCGTTGCTGAGCTGGGATCACGAGCGGAAGAAGTTGGGAGTGCTGCTGCGGACGCCGCAGTGAGGATTTGTGGAGTGGCCTCCGGCCTGGTGCGCCGGCATGGCAAGCCAAAGGCTCACTCCACACGGAGCGTCGGCGTACGCTACTTTTTTCCCTGGAACAGCAGGGGGGCGAAGTCCGTCAGGTTCTGGCGCCAGAGGGGCCAGACGTGGGCCATGTCGGGAAGCTCCTGGTACGTGACTTTGACGTCCTTGGAGTCGAGCCACTGCTTGAATTGGCGGTTCACGCCGACGAGGGAATCCGCGGTCCCGCAGGCGATCCAGAGAAGCCGGATCTGCGAATTGGCTTTGGCATCGAGGGCAGGGAAGGCCTTCGAAATCGTCTCCGGGTCGAGGGACTGCATGCCGCGGCCTCCACGGCCGGCGGCGGGGGCTGCCGCGGGCGCCGGCGCCGGGGCCGCCGCTCGATCTCTGGGCCACATCACGTAGGCGCCGCTGAAAGAGCCGATCCAGGCGAACTTGTCGAGATGGTTGAGTCCCGTGAGCGTGGCCTCCGCTCCGCCCATGGAGAGGCCGGCGATGGCCCGCTCGGCGCGGTTCTTGGTGACGTCGTACGCCTTCTCGACCTGGGGCATGACCTCCTCCAGGACCGTGCGGACGTAGCTCGGGAGCATGTCGGGCTTCATGGCCCCGGCGGGTCCGCCGGAGTTGCCGTAGCCGAGCGGATTCACCATGATCATCGGCTTGGCCTTGCCCTGGGCGATGAGGTTGTCGAGAATGACGTTGGCGGCGCCGGTCTCGATCCAGCCGTTCGAATCGTCTCCCAGGCCGTGGAGAAGGTACAGCACGGGGTAGGGATCCTTGCGCTTCGGATCGTAGTTGGCGGGCGTGTACACCCAGAAATCACGGTCGTCGCCGGCGATGGCGGAGTGGTAGAAATGGCGCGTCACCGCGCCGCGGGGCAGGGTGGCCGCGGCGGTCCAGGAGTTCGCTCCGGGAACGAGCACCTGGCTCTGGCCGGCGCTGCCGAACGAGGGTTTGGAGCTGGAGTTGCCGGGATCCGTGATGGTCAGGCCATCCAACTGGAAGGAGTAAGAGTAGATGTCCGGCTTCAGGGGGTCGGTGGTTGCGGACCAGACTCCCTGCTCGTTCTTCTGCATGACGAGGCGCGGGCCCGCGCCGGTGACGGAGACCTCCTTGGCATTAGGTGCGCGCAGGCGGAACGTGACCTTTCCGTCGGGCGAGACCTCGGGAGAGCGGACGGCGGGGGCGCCGAACATGCCGCGGCCGCGGCCCGGCGCCGGGGGCGGGTTCGGGGCCGGCGGATTCTGCGCCGAAGCAGTGGCCAGCGCGGCGGCGAAGATGAGTAGGGCGGTTTTGATTTTCACGGGGCTCCTTTTCAGACACTCCAGTATAGATAGAATCGCTTTCCGCGTCGGGGGCGCCGCCGGGCCGGGCATGCGCCGCCCCTACGTCAGGCGGGCGAAGGGGCGGTCGGTTTCGGGGAAATCGACGCCCAGAGCCGCGCCGGCGAGCAGGCCGAATGCCGCGGCCCAAACGATGCCGGCAGGAGATAGCATCAGGGGCGGCGCGGGCGATGCGCGGAACGCGGTCAATGCGGCGCCCGCCGCAACCGAGCCGGCGGCGATCCATTGATAGAGCCGGAGCCCCCCAACGACCTTGGTCTGCGGTTCGCCGCGGTAGGCCTCCTCGACGAAACGCGCGCAGCCGTTTCCGATGGCGTACACGCCGCAAACAAGCGGCAGGGGGCTGCCCGAGAGCCACAGGCGCGCCAGGAGCCCGCCGAGCGCGACGTTACCCAGGATGGAATAGAGCTGGGTAGCGTGAATGGGAACCCCGGTGAGGTTCGCCAGGCGCGTGACGCGGGAACGCGGGTGCGTGACCCGGATGCCGACGCCGTCGGGGGCGGGGGCGCCGTGGCAGCAGCCGTTGACGAGGCAGCGGAGCCGGCCGATGGCCTGCAACCAGGGCGCGCCGAGGCAGTGGCCGGCGAGGAGAATCCAGCGTTCCTCAAAGAAGAGACAAGCGATGCCGGCGCCGATGAGCCCGCCGTAGAAACCGAAGGGGCGGCGCAGCCGGGACGGCAAACCGACGCCCAAATTCTTCGAAGTAATCCAGGGCTAGGAACAGACAGCGAAGTCTTCGAC
>JAIQFU010000456.1 GCA_020073115.1 Terriglobia bacterium | reverse complement strand
GATGGGCGCCTCGACTTGGAGCCTCCTCGGGATGGCGTTTGGACAGGGCTTGCGGCAACTCCTGATCGGGTTGGGCGTAGGGGTCGTGGCATCGTTGGGCCTGACCCAGGCGCTGGAGTCGATGCTCGTCGGCGTAAAGCCCGTCGATCCTATAACTCTGATCACGGTCGCGCTCGTCCTGACCGGCGCCGGGGTGCTCGGCTCCGCGATTCCGGCGCGGCGAGCGGTCAAAATCGATCCGATAATCGCGCTGAGGTACCAGTGAGGCCGCGGCCGTCGCGGCCGTCCTGACTCACCAAGCCGTGGCCGGCTTTGGTGACGATGCCGGCCCAATGCACCCCCGGCGTGTTTGGGATGTCGCCAAGCACTTCGCCGGTGGAGCCTTCGACCACCATCACATGGGTACCCCGCGACGCCGACACTCGTCCCGAAGCAGCTTCGACAGCCAGCGTAGTCAGCGCCGCGATCACCCTTGATGTCAACTTTCTCAAGCTTGCAGGCCGCTCGTGCAGGTTTTATCGGCGAGCCGGGTCACCGTCGCCGCCCGGCCGAGCGCTTCTTTCGCGCGCCCGCCCCCGGTTGCCAACGCTCGAGTGCTTCCTTCGCGCGGAATTTCGCGATTCGTCCGATCAGCTCTTCGGGGACCGGCTGCGAAAACGGGAAGCGAATTGTGCCCTTTTCAATTTCGTACGATGCCAGCTCATCCTTGAAGGCCGCGATCACGCGCCCTGTGGCGGCATACAGCGAGTAGTGCTCTTTCCACCCGGCAAAACATAGCATGCGTTGGCCCTGCAGTTTGTACGTAGGCATGTGGTACGAGATCGTCTCGTCGGCCTCGGGCACGGCCTCGCGGACGGCATTCCGCACGCGCCCGAGCGTGTTCCGCTCAGCCTCGGGTTGAGCGGCGATGTAAGCGTCCACAGACTTGAATTCGATCTTAGCCATCACACTCTACCTCCGTCCGCTTTTGCCCGCGGCGAACACGAGTGCGATCCGGCGGACCGGCCCGCGGCGGCGTTACGAAGCGTAAGCCAGGCGGCGGTGGTCTTTGAGGATGCAGCGGTCCATCACCACGGCGATTCCGGCGGCCTCGGCGCGGCGGGCGGCTTCGGGGTGGATCACGCTTTCCTGCATCCAGATCAACTTCGCGCCTTTGCGGATGGCCGCTTCCACAATTTCCGGCACGAACTCCGCACGGCGGAAAATGTCCACGATATCGATCGGGCCGGGTACGGAGTCGAGGTCCGGATAGCATTTCTCGCCCAGGATCGAAACCTCCAACGGGTTCACCGGAATGATGCGGTAGCCCGCCCGCTGAAGATATTCCGACACGCCGTAACTCGGGCGGAATCGTTTGGACGAGAGGCCCACGACGGCGATGGTCCGGGCGGAATGGAGAAGATCGGCGATCCGGTTCATGCCACGCCCCGCGTCCGCTGCTGCGTTGCCCGTTTGAGTTTTTGGATTTCGTCGAGGGTCAGGTGGCGGAACTCGCCGGGTTTCAGCGGGCCCAATTCGATGGGGCCGATGCGCACCCGTTTCAGCTTCTCCACCAGCCTGCCGAAGTGCTTGAACATCAGACGGATCTGGTTGCTTCGTCCCTCCACCAGCCGTACCTCGTACCAGGGGTTCACGGCCTGCCGGACGAGTCTGAGGCCGGCGGGCTTGGTGCGCCGCCCGGACAGGGGAACGCCGTCCCGGAACTCCTGCTCCTGGGGCGGCGTCAGCGGTCCATTGGATTTCACCAGGTAGACTTTCGGCAGATGCGTGGCGGCCGACATGACGGCGTTGGCCAACTCGCCGTCGTTGGTCAGCAGCAGCAGCCCCTCGCTATGGTAGTCCAACCGCCCCACCGGGTAGACCCGCTCCTTCAAACCCTGGAGCAATTCCATCACCGTGGCGCGGCCTTCGGGATCGCTGACGGTCGTGACCGTACCAACCGGCTTGTTCAGCGCGAGATAGACCAGCCGCCGGGGAGGGCGGATCAGGCGGCCATCCACCTTGATATGGTCTCGCTCCAGGTCGGCCTTCGAGCCCAACTCCGTGACCACGGCGCCGTTGACGGTTACCCGGCCTTCCAGGATCATCTGTTCGGCATGCCGCCGGGAGGCGATCCCGGCCTGCGAAAGGATTTTCTGGAGGCGGTCTTCAGGCATCGGGCGTCTCGGGCACTGGCGGGGCAGGCGGTTCCGCCTGGGCCTCCGGGGCGGGCAGGTCGGGGACCTGCCCCACTTCCCCGTCGTTAAATGCCAACCGGCGGATTTCCTCGAACTCCTTGAGCGAGGGCAGTTCGCTCAAGTCCTTCAAACCAAACTGGATGAGGAACTCCTTCGTGGTCTTGTAGAGGATCGGCTTGCCGATTACGTTCTTGCGCCCTGCCACGGCGATCAGTTTCCGGTCGAGCAGGGTCTTGAGCACCCCGCCGCCCTGGACGCCGCGAATCTCCATGATCTCCGGCCCGGTGACCGGCTGTTTGTAAGCGATCACCGCCAGTGTTTCCAGGGCCGGCAGCGAGAGCTTCAAAGGCGGCTTGAGGCTCTTGACGAAGCTGCGGACGGCATCATGGTGCTCCGGCTTGGTAGCCATTTTGAAGCCGCCCGCCACCTCCCGGACCACCAGGCCGTGCTCCGGCTTCTCGAACTCCTCCATGAGCTGGCCGAGGAGCGCCCGCACGCGCTCCGGCGGCTGGCTCAGGGCGGCCGCGATCTGGGTGACGGTCAGCGGCTCCTCCGTCACATAGATGACCGCTTCCAGAACGGCCAGGAGTTGGGCGTCTTCCGCGGCCACCGGCGGTTGGCCGCCGGGGTCGGCCTCACCGCCCATGAGTTCTTCCATCGAAACGGGAGCGTCGGAACTGGAGGGTTCGGGAGCGGTCTCGGGCGCCGACTCCGGCTCGGAACTCTCGTCTTTCAGGGGGTTTTCCAGGTCTTCCATGCCGCAAGCTGCTTTTAGATGTAGTCCTTCTCGATGGCCGCGATCGGCTCGCCGGAAGCGAAGACGGCCTCGAAATTACTGTGCTTCACCAGCGCGATTTCGCCGAATAAGTCCTTCTGGGCCACCCTGACGGCCTGCATCCGCACCATCTCCAGGACGGCCAGGAAAAGCGCGATCATAGCCCGCCGCGTGCGCTGCTGCTCAAAAATCCGCAGAATGAAGACCGGCTGCTCCTCGCCGGCGCCGGTGAACTGATCCTTCAGGTAGTGGATCATGTCCGCCACCGTGACGTCGCTCGACTCCACTTCGTACACCGGACGGTTCTTGGCCCGGTCCAGCAGTTCGCCGAAGGCCTTCACCAGGTCGAAGAGGGTGATAGCCAGGCCGGGGTCGTCGTCCTCGCTGAGGAACGACTTCACCTGCGGGTTCGACCACACGTTCTCTTCGATCATGCGCTTCTGCTGGAGCATCTCATCTCCGCCGCATTCTTGAAGCGTTCGTGCTCGAGCAGCCGGTCCACGAGCTCTTGTCGGGGATCTTCCGGGCCTTCGCCTTCCTTTTCCAGTACAGGGTCTCTGGGCAGGAGCATTTTGGACTTGATGTGGATGAGGGTGGCCGCCATGTAGACAAATTCGGCGCCCAGGTCGATGTCCATCTCCCGCGCCTTCTCCATGTACTGGAGATACTGTGCCGTGATGGTGGCGATGGGGATATCCTTAATGTCGATTTGCTGCCTGCGAATCAAGTCCAGCAACAGGTCCAGCGGTCCCTCGTACTGTTCCAGGCGGAAATTGAGAGGCGGCGACACTGTTTTTCACGATAGCACGGTGTGGAGAAAGCTATCAGCCATCAGCAGTCAGCGATCAGCTTTGGTCCAGGCGTGGGGCCGGAGACCGACAAGAGCCGGACAGCTGACAGGCGATAGCTGAAAGCCGCGCCGCGCGCTAAGATGTTCCTTCGTTTGGCGGATAACCGGCTGCCGTTACCGGAAAAAGTTCGGAACTTTTCCCCCGAGGGATAACCTTTCGGACATACCCATCGTCTTTCCGTTAGAAACCGCCAGTTGTGAGCTCTGGAAGGTAGATCATGCAATTCAACTCGAGTACTGCGCCTCTCCCCAGCCCTGAGCACGAGCCGCAAACCACCCCATCGCCCGGCCCGGCGATTGTCCCCCCGGCAGCGCCGCATAAGCGCCGGCGCATCGTTCCATGGGGGATTTTTCTCGCGGGAATAGCCGTTGTGGGCGGTTTGGCTTACTATCTGCGAACCGCCAAGGCCACCGGGGGCGGCTCCATCGTCCAGATTTCTACCACGACGGCCATGGCCGGCGAGGTCAACGCCACCATCCGGGTGAACGGAACCATCGCAGCGGCCAACCGGGCCAACATCCTGGCGCCCCGCATCCAGGGTAACCGCAGCGACGTGAACCGCGGCGGCGACATGCAAGGGCGGCAGGGCGGCCGCGGCGGTGGCGGCGGTGGCAGCGTCATGATGGTGATGGGCGTCGGCGGCGGCGGCCCGCAGAACGACTTCAGCCTGATTCTGCTCAAGTTAGCCAAGCCCGGCGACCGTGTCAAAGCGGGCGACGTGGTGGCCCAGTTCGATCCCCAACTGCAACAGCAGCGCCTGGACGACTACAAGGACGGTTTGTTACAGCAGGATGCCCAGATCAAGGCCGCGCTGGCCAATATGCAGGCCCAGAGAGAGCAGCACACGCAGCAGGTGCGCCGGGCCCGGGCGAGCTGGGATAAGGCCGTGCAGGACGTGAAAAAGGGGCCCGTCAGCGCCGATATCGACAAGCAGTTGTACGAACTTTCCGAGAAGGAAATGAAGGCCACCTACGATCAGCTTCTCTATGAAGACGACCTGGTGGACCAGCAACAGCGCGTCCAGATTCATCAGCGCCAGCTCAACCGCGAGCAGCAGGACCTGGAACTGAAGCGCACCGAAGCCAATCTCGGCAAGATGACGGTGAAGGCGCCGATGGACGGCATCGTGGTCATGGCCAGCATCACCCGCAACGGCGAGTTCGGCCAGGTCCGCGAGGGCGACGAAGTCCGGCCGGGGCAGCCGTTCATGTACATTGTGGATCCGCGCTCCATGGTGTTGGACGCCGGCGTGAACCAGGTGGACGCCGAGAAGCTGCGGCTAGGCATGAAAGCCAGGATCCGGCTCGACGCCTACAGCGACATCGAAGTCTCGGGGACCCTGATCGGCATCGGCGCCATGTCCAAGACGAGCACTTTCCGCGCCGGCTACGTCGGCGAGATCCCGGTGAAGGTGCGGCTCGACAAGATGGACGAGCGCATCATCCCCGACCTTACCGCCAGTGCGGAAATCGTCCTCGGTTCCGAGTTCAACGCCGTCCTCCTGCCCCGGACGGCGATTTTCGAAGACAACGGCAATCCATTCGTGTTTCTCCAGAAGCCGGACGGGTGGGTGCGGCAGCCGGTGAACCTCGGGTTGACGAGCTTCACGACCGCCGCGGTCAAATCCGGCGTGCAAAAAGGCGATGTGGTGGCGATCGAGCGGCCCAGCTTCGTCCGCAGCTTGTAGCGGTTAGCGGGCCGGGTTCGAGGGTGGCGAAGGGTAAGCGATATGGCATCTAGAGATCTCAGACCGAAAACGCGTCTCGGGAAGCACGATCCGCGCAAGGTGAAGGCGTTCTTCTGGGCGATAGGCCTGATGGCCTGCGGCGGCGGAGGCTACGCGGCCTATCACTATGGCGCCACCACCGAGGTGGAAGTCCCGGTGCAGCGCGTCCGCAAGGCGGATTTCATCATCAGTGTGCGCACCCGGGGCGACATCAAGAGCACGCGTTCCAGCCTGGTGTATGCGCCCCAGGCCCCCGGCCTGCGCATCGTGAAGCTGGCCAAGAACGGCCAGATCATCAAGAAGGGCGACGTGGTGGTGGAGTTCGACCGCGCCACGCAGGAAGCGCTCGTCATCAGCCGCACGGACCAGGTGGCGAACACCCAGGCGAGCATCACCACCACGCTGGCCAGCCAGAAGATGGATAACGAGCAGTACGCGTTCCAGAAAGTGCAGTCCGAGTACTCGCTGGAGACCGCCAAGCTGAACGCCGGGCGCGCCGCCGTGCTGTCGGAGATCGACGGCGAGAAAGCGCGGATCGACGTGGGAACCTCGGAGGGCGCGCTGGCCCAGGTCAAGACCAGGATCAACGCCAACCAGATCAGCAACCAGGCCGACATGGGACGGCTGAACCAGATGCTGGACAAGAACAACCGCGACCTGAAGCTCTCGCAGAGCTACTACGAAATGATGGAACTGCGGGCGCCCACGGATGGCGTGGTCAACGTGTTGACCAATTTCCGGTCGCAGGGCACCTTCGGGCGCGCGGCGCAGCCCCCCTTCAAAGAGGGCGACAACGTGTGGACCGGAGCCCCCATCCTGGAGATCCCGGACCTTTCGCAGATGTACATCGACCTCAAGCTGGACGAGGTGGACCGCGGCAGGATCGCGCTGGGACAGAAGGTGAAGGTCCGGGTGGATTCGATTCAGGACAAGGATTTCGATGCCACTCTGGATTTCATCAGCCCCGCGGCGGCCCTGGTCTTCACCGGGGTCGGCGCCAACATGCAGGCCAGCAGCGAGAAGAACTTCCCGGCGCGGGCCACCCTCACCAACCTCGACGACCGGCTGCGGCCGGGGACCAGCGCCACGGCGGAAGTGATCGTCGAGCGGCAGCCGGACCAGTTGCTCATTCCGCTGCGGGCCAGCATCAACCATAACGGCAAGCCCGCGGTGTACGTGCAGACCGGCCAGGGATTCACTTTACGCACCATTCAGATCGGCAAGAAGAACGAAGAGGAAGTGGTGGTGACGGCCGGCCTGAAGGAGGGCGAGATCGTAGCCCTCGAGGACCCGATCAAGCTGGCCAAGGCGGCGAAGAGAAAGAAGCTGTAGGAGCCGGGTGACGGCGGGCCGGGCCCGCCCCACGGATGACTTTCATGAAAAAGGCAATCTATCGATTAATCGGGCTGGCGATCGTGGTAGTCGGGGGCTATTACGCCTACCACTTCCTGAGGCAGGGTCCGGCGCGGATGGGCGAGATCGCGACCGCCAAGGCGCAGCGCAGCGACGTGGTGATCCGCGCCTTCACCCGCGGCGAGTTGAGGGCCGTCCGCACCTACCAGCTTTACGCTCCCAACCTGAATGGCACCATCCAGGTGACGCAACTGGCTCCCATGGGCTCCCTGGCGCGCGAAAAGGACCTGGCGGTAGAGTACGACGATTCCGAACTGCTGGCGTCGATCGACGCCGATAAGCTCAGCCTGGACACCACCGACGAGAATATCAAGTCGGTGAAGCTGAACATGCAGATCCAGCAGAGCCGGGACACGCTCGACCTGCTCAGCGCGCAGTTCGGCGTCAAGCGGGCGGAATTGCAGGTGCAGAAGAACGATGTGCTGGACGAGATCACGGCCAAAAGCAACAAGCTCCATCTGGAGCAGGCCAGGCGCGCGCTGGCGCAGGAGGAACTTGACGTCAAGCTGCACAAAGACCAGCAGGACGCGCAGTTGCAGATGTACGCCAGCAACCGCCGCCGGGCGGTGCAGAACCTGGCGCTCGATCAGTACCGGCTGACCCAGACCAAGACCCTGGCCCCCATGACCGGGCTGGTCGCCGTTAAGCAGAACCGCGCCGGCAACTTCAATTTCGGGCAGCAGATGCCCGATATCCGCACGGGCGACCAGCTTCAGGCCGGTATGAACGTGGCGGACCTGTTGGACGTTTCCGAAATGGAGATGCAGGCCAAGGTGGGTGAAATGGACCGGGCCAACCTGTTGGAAGGCCAGTCGGTCACGATCCAACTCGACTCCATTCCCGACAAGCGCTTCCCGGGAAACATCAAGACCCTGAGCGGCACGGCGACGACTGACGTCTTTTCGGGCGACCCCTCGAAAAAGTTCGACGTGACCTTCCGCATCGACTTGCGGGCGCTGCTGAGCG
>JAIQFU010000455.1 GCA_020073115.1 Terriglobia bacterium | reverse complement strand
CTTGCCGGTCAGCACCATCGCGCTTTCGGGCATCATGATCAGAATGCCGCGTGTGTGCATGAGCATGGTCGCTTCCGCATTCCAATAAGGCTGGGCTCCGACATTGATGCCTGCGACCATGACATTGACCTCGCAGCCGGCCTGAGTGAATTCAATGAGGCGACGAAGCACACGAGCAATCCAGTCCATATTCTCCGTGCCGCTCTCCATCGAGATCTTGGCACCCGCCGAATGCGTAAACCACTCCAGCGGCAGATTACGCTCCTGCGCCAAGTCCAGCGCTGCCAGGATTCTGCGGCATTCCGGTTCGGCGATGGAGCCTACTTCTCTGCTGGGATCGCCGAGCAGGATCACCCGGGTCATTCCCTCGGGGTGGTTCGCCGTGAAATTGCGGATCAGCCCGACGACAATATTGGCGGTATTGCAGCCGTGAGGCCGGTTCGCCGGCGCCAGGATTCCGTTTTCATCCAGGTCCAATTCCGTGAAGGTGCCCGGCGGCAGTTCCGGAAACGAGTTCGCCAGCGAGACCGTCCCGCCAATGGAGCCGCCCATCATGGCCGGAAACAGGAAATTCGCCGATCCGGCCAGCGCGTGGAAACTCTCCGATTCGAAGCGCAGGAAATTTTCGATGCCGCTGGGCGCGCTGTCCTTCATGCCGACGATATGGGGATGCGCCGCCAGCCGCCCCACCAGCGCCGGAGACAGAGTGACGCCGCAGAATCCCGGCGCGTTGTAAAGCAGCAGCGGCAAGGGCGCGCTCCCGGCCAGGGTGGAAAAATACCGGTAGAGCGTTTCCTCCGTCATCTGCTTCTTGAAATAGCCCGGGGAAAGCACCAGTCCGCAATCCGCGCCGAGGTCCGCCGCGGCTTTCAGGAAGCGTTCCGTGTCGCGCTGCGCGTCGTAGGCCGCGCCGGCCATGACCACCTGCTTCGGCCCCTTGCGGCGAATGATGCACTCCAGCACGCGCCGGCGCTCCTCTTCCGTGAGGCTGCGGTTTTCGCCGTTGGAGCCGAGCGCCAGGTAGCCCAGCAGCCCGCTCGCGGCGTAGCGCTCCATATTGAAGGCCAAGGCGTCATAATCCACCTCTTCGTCGTCGCGAAAAGGGGTGCAGATCGGCGCGAAAACACCCGCCAGCTTGGGCATGGTCATCGTCTACTCCGCGGCCGGTACGGCGCTCCCGCCCAGCACCTTCTCCAGATCGTCCACCATAAAACAAGACCCGGGCCGCGCGGCCGACCGGTTTTCCAGGATCTCGCACACATCCCCGCCCGGATCGCCCAGGCAGGTGAGCACAATATCGGCTTTGGAAAAATCCTCCCCGCGGGTGTAGCCGCTGACCGTTACCACGCACTTCATGCCCGCCGCCGCGGCAGCCTCCACGCCATTGTTCGAGTCTTCGATCACCACGCAATCCGCGGGCGCGATTCCCAGCCGCCCGGCGGTGAGGAGGTAGATATCCGGCGCCGGTTTCTTGGCTTTGACCACGTCCCCCGCGAGCACCGTGAAACGCGCCGCCAGTTCGTCGCCCATCGCGCGGCGCAACACCGCAGCCACCGAGTCGTGGGCCGAAGTGGAAGCCACCGCCAGCGCCCATCCGCGGTTGGCCGCCCCTTCCGCCAGGCGCTTTACGCCGGAACGGGGCGGGATCTGCCCGGCGCGGATCATGTCCTGGTAGATGGCGCTCTTGCGCTTGTGCCAGGCGGCAATCACGTCTTTCCGCTCCTGGTCCGCGGCGGGCGGCGTGAAGGCCTCTAGAAAATCCGGCTCGGCGAAGAGGCTGGCCATGCGCTCCTTGCCGCCGCCGATCTTGAGCTTTCTCCCGTACTCTTCCACCGACCACTGCCAGGGCACGCCCATCTCGCGCCACATCTGGTTGAACGCCGGCAGGTGGCCGTCGCGTTCCGTGTCGCCCAGCACGCCGTCGCAATCGTAGATCAGCGCCTTCATGCCGCCCTCCCCGCGCTGCCGAAGATGCGCATGAACCCCGCCGCCATGGCCTGCACGTTCTTCCTAACCGCTCCCAGAAGCTTCAGCGGGTCGTATTCGGTGGGGCGCTCGGCCAGGTAGTTCCGGAAGCTGTCGGCGAAGGTGATCTTCAATTGGGTCGAGATGTTGATCTTGACCGCGCCGCGCGCGATGAGGTCGCGGAACACGGCATCGCTCAGTCCGGTCCCGCCGTGTACTACCAGGGGCCTCGGCTCCGCGGCCACGATCTCCGAAACGCGGTCGAAGTGGATCTTCGGTACTCCTTTGTACAGCCCGTGCGCCGTGCCGATGGCCGGGGCAAAGCTGTCGATGCCCGTCTCGCGCAGGAACGCCACCGCAAGGTCCAGCGCCACCGCCGGACTGCCGTACTCGTCGCCCACGCCGTCTTCGACGCCCTTGATGGCCTCCAATTCGCCCTCCACGGCTACCCCGCCGCGGTGCGCCAGCGCCACCACCTCTTTGGTCTGCGCCAGGTTGTCTTCGTAAGCGACGAACATCAGCCGGATGAGCCGCGCGCCCATCTGCTTCACGGTTTTGACCGACACCTGCACGATGACCGGCGACCGGGTCTCCTCGGCGGCCGAAAGGACTGCGTCCATCGTGAGGTCGTTGACGACGTTGAAGGCCCCGACGCCGTACCGTTTCTGGAAGGCATCCGCGAGAATCTTCTGCATCGGCGCTACAGGCATGAGTGGTCTCCTCCGAAATCGCCAGAAATATAGAGTGTACCGCCGGCGCTCGGTTTTCGGCCGCCGGTGTTTGGGCGAGCATCAGGCGCCGGTGGCGCACATCGACCACCGGCGGTACACTCATTTCGGACTTACAAGTCTTATGGGATCCGCTATCTCTCACTACACGATCCTCGAAAAGCTCGGCGAGGGTGGCATGGGGGTGGTCTACAAAGCGCGCGACCAGCGGCTCGACCGCTTCGTTGCCATTAAACTGCTGCCGCCCGACAAGGCATCCGACGCCGCCCGGCGGGCGCGCTTCTTCCAGGAGGCCAAGGCGGCTTCCTCTCTGAATCATCCGAGCATCGTCACCATCCACGACATTGTCTCCGAGGCCGGCCAGGATTGCATCGTCATGGAATACGTGGCCGGCAAGACCCTGGCGCGCCTCATCCCGCGCAGGGGGATGCCGCTCGAAGAAGCGCTGGCCATCGCCATGCAGATCGCCGATGCGCTCGCGCGGGCCCACGCCGCCGGCATCGTGCACCGCGATCTCAAGCCGGCCAACGTGATGGTGGACGATCACGGGCTGGTGAAGATTCTGGATTTCGGCCTGGCCAAACTCAGCGAGCGAACCATTTCCGAGAGCGAATCGACGGAAACGGCCGCGGTGAAGACGGACGAGGGCGCCATTGTCGGCACCGCCGCCTATATGTCCCCGGAGCAGGCGGAGGCCCGGCCGGCCGATGCCCGCAGCGACATCTTCAGCTTCGGGGCCGTTCTGTACGAGATGCTCACCGGCGCGCGGGCTTTCAAAGGAGACTCCCGAGTCTCCACGCTGGTCGAGGTGCTGCGCAGCGAGCCTGCGCCCTTACCGCCGGAGGCCCCCCGCGAAATCGACCGCATCGTCCGCCGCTGCCTGCGCAAGGATCCCTCCAAACGTTTCCAGAACATGGCCGATCTGAAAGTGGCGCTGTCGGAGATCAAGGAGGAATCGGACTCCGGCGCGCTGGCCGCTTCCGGGGTGGGCGCGGCGCTTCCGCGCAGGCGCGGACCCTGGCTCCCGGCAGCCGCCGGCCTCCTGCTGCTGGCGCTCGGCGGCGGCGCGTGGTGGAGATTCGCCCGGTCCGGAGGAGCCGCGGATGTCCCTCTCCGCGCTGTCCCCCTCACCACCTATGAAGGCGGCGAGACAGGGCCGAGTTTTTCTCCCGACGGAGAACAGGTGGCATTTTCGTGGACCGCCGCGGACGCGCCGCGGGGCATCTACGTCAAGATGATCGGCTCCGAGGCGGCGCAGCGGCGGACCGCGAGCCCGCCTACCAGCATGGATTTGGGCCCCGCCTGGTCTCCCGACGGACGTTGGATCGCTTTCCTGCGGGTCGTCTTTCCGAAACAGCGCATTCTGGTCGTACCCTCCATCGGCGGGCCGGAGCGGACGGTGGCGGAGGTCACCATCCCCAACCCGGTCTCCACCGGAATTTTGGGGCCGTATATTGAGTGGTCGGCGGACAGCCAGTGGCTGATCGTCGTGGACCGGCCCCGCGGCCGTGAAGCGGCGCTGTTCGCCGTCTCGATCGCCACGGGTGAGCGGCGCCAGATCACTTCCCCTCCCCAGGGAACCAACGGCGACACGGCGCCGGCTCTCTCGCCCGACGGCCGCACGTTGGGCTTCGTCCGGAATTCGGGTCCCCTCGTCGCCGATCTGTACCTCGTTTCGCTCTCCGCCGGAATGACGCCCCGGGGCGAGCCGAAGCGCCTCACCTCCGACAATCAGTGGACAGGCAAGATCGCCTGGAGCGCCGACGGGAGGGAGATCGTCTACTGCGCCGGCGCTCCGTCCTCTTTGTGGCGCTTCAAGGCATCGGGCAAGGATCGCCCCCGGCGGTTGGCGCTGGGGCCGGAGGACGCGAGCGCCCCCACCATCTCTCGCCGGAACAGCCGCCTGGCGTACGTGCGCTCGGCCAGCGATTTCGATATCTATCGAGCCGATCTGGTGAACCCCGCCGGGCCGGCCGGGCCTCCTTTACGAACCGTCTCTTCTACCCTCATGGACGAGCAGCCGCAGCTATCGTCCGACGGCGCCAGGATCGCATTCGTCTCGAACCGTTCGGGCGCACTGGAGGTGTGGGTGTGCGGGAGCGATGGCTCAAACCCTTCCCAACTCACCTCGTTCGGCGGCCCGCCCGTCTACCACCCCGTCTGGTCCCCGGACGGAAAACAAATCGTGTTTGAGTCGAATGCCGGCGGGAAATGGGCCGCCTACGTGATCTTCGCCCAGGGCGGGGCCTCGCGGCAACTGAATAGCGCTCCTTCCGGCCATCCGTCTTCCTGGTCCAGGGACGGGAAGTAGATCTACATCACGGCGGCCGACAAAGTCGTCTGGCGGGCGCCGGCGGCAGGAGGAACTGCCACGCAGGTTGCCAGTCGCGGACGAGCAGCGGCCGAATCTCCCGACGCGAAGTTCCTTTATTATGTGAAGGGTCCGGGAATCAACGGCACGCTCTATCGGTTGCCCCTCGGGGGAGGGGAGGAGACGGCGGTCTTGGAGCACTTGCGAGACGACGCTGCCTTCGCGCCGGTGGAACAGGGAGTCTACTACATCCCCTACGGGCTCGGGCGCGGCATGTTCCAGGGCGGTGGGCCGCTGTACTTCCACGATTTCGCCACCGGGCAAGCCAAACCAGTAGCGGGAATCGAGGCCATCCAGAGCCGGTTCGCTATCTCTCCCGACGGGCGCTCCATTGTCTTCGCCAGGGATGTAAAGACGAATATGGACCTGATGCTGGTGGAAAATTTCCGGTAGGGGCTACGGCAGCTGCACTGTAACCGGCATGGGGATTTCCTTCCCCGTCCGGTCTTTGATTACTATGCGGTCGCTCCCCACGGGGGTAACGCGCATCACACGGCCATCGATCTCCACCACCAGGAAATGCCGCTCGGCGGCCCATCCCTCGATGTGCGCCCGCCCCATGTTGGCCATGACGTTCTCCGCACGCAGTTCGCCCCCGGCGCCGCTGATGAAATAGCGAATGTGCGCCGTGGCGTCGCTGTCCTCGCTGAACTGAAAATTGTGCTCGTGGCCGTTGAACACCACCTGGACTCCACTCTTTTGAAACAATTCCACCCAGTGGCGCAATACTCCGTAGCTGGCGCCGTGCCCCGGTCCGGCGTTGAACGGCGGGTGATGGAAGTAAGGGATTTTCCAGGGCGCCTTGGATCCGGCGAGCGCCTCAGCCAGCCACTTCGACTCCTCGCCGCCGGGAGCATAGGCCGGCGCGGGGCGCCCGGATGTGGTGTTGTCCGTGCTGTCCAGGGCGAAGAAATCCGCCAGCCCGCCGAATGAGAACACGTACCAGCGGGCCGGTTTGTTGCCCGGGAAAAAGAAGTTGTCCAGATAGGCCGGCAGATCGTCGCGGTTCTCGCTGGCGTTGCCGTCGTGGTTCCCGGGAGTCGGATAGAACGGAATCTGGCGAATCAGATCGCGAAAGGGGCTGAAGAACTTCCTGTCCCAGTCCACGTCCTGGGCGCCGGAGTGCGACGTGAAATAGCCCAGGTTGACGTCGGCGTAGATGTTGTCGCCCACGGTGAGCACGAAGCGCACGGGGCTGTCGGAAGAAGCGCGGCGCTCGAACTCCCGCCACATCGACCCGGCGATGGCGCGTTCCCTGGCCGTGCCCGTGCCGTAATCGCCGAGCACGAAGAAGGTCAGCTTCCGGGCGCGCTCGGGGTAGGTGCGGACCTCTCCCCCGCCGATCCTGCGGTCGTTGACGTCCACCTCATAGGGATAGGCGGCGTCGGGCGCCAGGCCGCGGATCTCCGCCCAGTTGCGGCCGGTCTCCACGGTCTGCCCGCCGATCCGCACCTTCGCCGGACCCATGGAAATGGAGGCGCGTCCGATGGTGTTGCCCGCGCCTTTGGTTGTTCCCCACGCGATCAGGACCGAATGCGCGGTGACCTGGCCGACATACGTGTAAACCGGCTGGGCGTGTAGGGGCGCGGTGAATACTTAAATATATAGGCAGAATTAAATTCTAGATCATTTAGCAAGCTATAAGTATCCTGAAAATCCGTTTGGGTTTGCGTAGGAAACCCCACAATGATATCTGTCGTAAGGCAGGCGCCTTTTACGATTTTACGATAATTCTCGGCTAAATCCAAATAGAATTTTCTTGTGTATCCGCGGTTCATCAGCTTTAAGATTTTGTCCGAGTAGGGCTGCTTCAGAAAGAACATTTATAATATCCCCGCTGAAAAAGAAAGTATTCCGGATATTATTCATTTCCGAATTAACCTCAGCATCCTTTATAGCTTCATCAACGTATTCA
>JAIQFU010000454.1 GCA_020073115.1 Terriglobia bacterium | reverse complement strand
GGGCCGGAGATGCCGGAGTTCACCGCCGGGTTCTACGTGATCCGGCTCCAGGGGCTGCCGTTGATGCCGCCGCCGAAGGCCGGCGCCGGGGAGGCCGCGCCGGATCCCAACCAACGCGCGCTGCAGGCCATCAAGGAAAACAGCCGGCTGGAGCGCAAGAACAAGCCCGCCATCCCCTGTAGCCGCCTGTTCACGGGGTCCGGGGAAGCCGCCCCCCAGGTCCTGCTCTTTTTCCCGCGCGGAGCGGACCCCATCACCCTGGCGGATCGGTTCGTGACGCTCGAAACCGGGTTTGCGCCGTTTCATCTGTCGATCCGGTTTCCGCTGAAGGAGATGATGTACAAAGGCGAGCTGGCCCTCTGAGCGGCTGGCTCTGGAGCATTGCGATGAAGCCTTTGATCTTTGCTCTTTATGTGATGTCGGCGTTTGGCAGTCTGAGCGCGCAGAAGCCTGTGTGGCAGCCTTCGCCGGGACATACGCAGATACCGATATGGCCGGGTGCGGCCCCTGATCCGCAGCCTGTCGCGGGGCCGGAGTACGCTGAGACGTCGGGGAAAGACTTTCTTCCCGGCGGGAGGCCGGCAGTGGGTGTGAGCAACGTGACGCGGCCTACCATGACGGTCTACTCACCGAAGGGAAAGAACACCGGCGCTGCGGTGGTCGTGTTTCCTGGCGGCGGCTATCAGGTTCTGGCCATCGATCTGGAAGGCACGGAAGTCTGTGACTGGCTGACGCCGAAAGGGATCACGTGTGTGCTGTTGAAATACCGCGTGACGGATGTGGGACCGTATCCGAAATCGGGACCATATCCGGAATCACCCATGGCGTTGGAAGATGCCCAGAGAGCAATGGGGCTGGTGCGCTTTCACGCGGCGGAGTGGCGCATCGACCCTCACAAGATTGGCGTGCTCGGGTTTTCGGCAGGTGGGCATCTGTCGGCGGCGATCAGCACGCACTACGCCAAGCGTTTGTACCCGGCTGTTGATGCCGCCGACAAAGAAAGCTGCCGCCCGGACTTTGCGGCGCCTATCTATCCAGGCCATCTGTCGCTTTCCGCTGCGGAATGGGATGCTCAGCAAGGCGCCAAAAAGTTCGTGGTTCCTCATCCGGCGGCCGCCGATAAACATCTTTCGTTGAACCCTGAAATCCCCGTGACCCCCCACACGCCGCCGACGTTCTTGCTGCAGAGCGAGGATGACCATGTGGACAACGTAAACGACTCTCTTGCTTACTACATTGCGCTGAAGAACGCTGGCGTGCCCGTGGAGATGCATTTGTATGCTCAGGGCGGGCACGCGTTCGGACTGCGGCCAACGAAGTTTCCGGTGACGGCATGGCCCCAGTTGGTGGAGACGTGGCTGAGGACCATTGGGGTGATTGCGGAGTAGGCGAGGGCGGCATGGAGATCGTCTATCGGGCCTGCCGCCTGCGCTGATATGACGGCGCGATCACGGCGCCAGGCATTGGGCATTCTTAGTTGGGGATTTACCGCCGCCTCTCGTCTTCCTTCTCACTAGAGCAACACCAGGCCGCCGCAGCGTCGTCCGCATTCTGCTGCCGTTTCCGAACTCCCTGCCTGCGCGCCGTTCAGGGCCCGTGGGGTAAGCGTGCTGATCCCCGCTGCTCTGACGGCGATTGTTGTTAAGATTGAAACCCTTTGTCGGCTCTTGTCGTCGCTGGACCACAATCTTCATGGTAGGATCTCTCAAACCGGCACGGCCCTTTGAGCTTGCGCCGGCAACACTTTTAGTGGAGGGAGAGAGAGGAAATGCGATTGAGATCTGCCTGTTTGCTCGTGGTGTTTGGTCTTGAAGTTACGCTCGCGGGGGCAGCCAACGGAGCGGTCATCTACAACAACCTGACCCCGAACAACCTGATGGGACTCGCGTCCCGCCCCGACATAGGGGCGACTGAGATCGAGGCGGCGGACGACTTTGTTCTCGGCGCCAGGACGTTGGTGAACGGGGCATCCTTCGTGGGTCTGCTCGTCCCCGGAACCGGCCTGACGCCGAGCATTTCGGATGTGGTTGCCGAAATGTACCGGGTGTTTCCCGCGGATTCCAATACGACGCGGACGCCCAACGTCCCCACACGATTCAACTCCCCTTCCGACGTGGCGCTCGACAGCCGGGATAGCGCCTCCGGCGGGCTGACATTCACTATGTCCGTGCTGAACCCGAGCTTCACCGTCCTCAACAGCGTGCAGCCGGGCGGGATCCATCTGGCGCCGCCCGCTGGAGATGGACCGTTGACCGGACAGGAGGTGCAGGTCAATGTCACCTTTACCACTCCGTTCGACCTGTCGGCCGACCATTACTTCTTCGTTCCTCAGGTGGCGTTGAGCGGAGGGGCCCAATTCTACTGGCTTTCGGCATCACGGCCGATCTCGGGCCCGGGGACAACGCCTGTCGCTCCCGACTTGCAGTCATGGACTCGCGATGCCGCCCTGGATCCCGATTGGCTGCGAGTGGGCACTGACATTGTTGGAGGCGCGCCCGCGCCGACTTTCAACGCGGCATTTTCACTGGAGGGGAATATTGTTCCTGAACCTGCAACCTTCACCTTCCTGCTGGGCGGATTGGTGGCGGTCACACTGAGGCGTTTTTCCGTCAGAGGCAAGCGAGGGTAACCTGCTTCCGCGGCTGGAGCCGCTGGAACAGATTCGGAGCGGATCCGGGCTATCTGATGGATGTGTCTTGCCGGCGTCACGGCGGCGGAGTAGACTCAGTCAGAAGACCTGACAGGCCAGTTGGCCCGGAGCGCCGCCCATGATCGGCCGAAAGCTTCTGCATTACGAGATCGTGGAGAAGCTCGGCGAGGGCGGCATGGGCATCGTCTATCGGGCGCGGGATACCCACCTGGACCGCTTCGTCGCGCTCAAGCTCCTGCCTCCGGATAAAATTGCGGATTCCGATCGGATGCGGAGATTCGTTCAGGAAGCCAAGGCGGCATCCGCGCTCAACCACCCCAATATCATCACTGTTCACGATGTCGGCCGGGCCGGCGATGTGACCTTCATGGTCATGGAATGTGTCGCTGGCCAAAGGTTGGATCAACGGATCGGTCGGACGGGCCTGCCGCTCGCTGATGCTCTCGGCTATGCCATCCAGGTCGCCGGCGCACTGGCCAAAGCGCATGCGGCCGGAATCGTCCACCGGGACCTCAAACCGTCGAACATCATGGTGACCGGTGACGGACTGGTGAAGGTGCTCGACTTCGGTCTGGCGACGTTAGCGGAGCGCAGCCTGTCTGCCGATGATTCCACGCAGACGCTCGATAACGCCATCGCAGGCACCCCGGCCTACATGTCTCCCGAGCAGGCGCAAGGCAAGCTCGTAGACCGGCGTTCCGACATATTCTCATTCGGCGCCCTCCTCTATGAGATGGTAACGGGAAGGCGCGCCTTCGCGCGAGACTCGGCCGCCTCCACCATCGCCGCCATCCTCTCCGAGGAGCCGCCGCCGGTTTCGAGCGCCGGCCCGCTCGTCCCGCGCGATCTGGAAACACTGATCGCACGCTGCCTCCGAAAAGATCCCGCGCGCCGGTTCCAGGGCATGCCTGATGTGCAGGTCGCACTCCAGGAGCTGAAGGAGGAACCCGGGTCCGGCCTGCTGCCTGCTGCCCTGCCCCGCCCCCCGCGGCGCCGCGCTCGGCTGTGGACGGCAGGGGCGCTCGCCGCCGCGCTGGCGGCGGGAGCGGGGGCCTGGATCCTGACCCGCCCGCAACAGTTGCCCCCCGCCACCGTCGCGGCCGTCGCGGCGCGCGCCGGAATCGAGTGGGGACCCGCCTTGTCGCCCGATGGAAAACAGATCGCGTTCGTCTGGAATGGCGAAGCGGGAGAGAATGACCACATTTACGTTCAACTCGCCGACGAGGCTGTGCCGCGGCGGCTCACCAACGATCCCAGGCCCGACTATAGCCCCGTGTGGTCGCCCGACGCTCTCCGCATCGCGTTCCTGCGTAGGACCCCGTCCGGCACGGAAATCCTGGTCGTGCCCGCCGGAGGAGGCGCCGAGCGCAAGTTGCACACATCCACCGCGGATTGCGACTTAGGCATCAGGGAAATGGCAAGGCACTTCTGCGGCATCTCCTGGTCTCCCGCCGGCGGGTTCATCAGTTTCGTGGACAAGGATTCTCCTTCGGCTCCGAACAGCGTCTTCTTATTGAATATCGAAACGCGGGAAAGACGAAAGGTGACCACGCCGCCGGCCGGATGGTTCGGAGATGGACTCTCGGCGTTCTCCCCCGACGGTCTGAGCCTGGCGTTTGCACGGACGCCTTCTCCCTTGCCGAGCGAGATCTACGTTGTGCCGATCTCGCCATCCGGCGACCCTCGTGCGCAGCCTCGCCGCATCACGCCTGTCGACGACAGCGTCATTTTCGGGTTTGACTGGACCCGAAGCGGCCGCGAGTTGGTGTTTGCCTCCGCGCGAGGGGGTCTGCCCGCGCTGTGGAGCGTCCCTGCTTCCGGCGGAGAGCCACAGCGGCTGACCGTGGGCGGGCTCGACC
>JAIQFU010000453.1 GCA_020073115.1 Terriglobia bacterium | reverse complement strand
ACCGTGGGCGGCGACAGCAGCCATTGGCCGTCCGCCGCGCGTCACGCAGACCGGCTGGCGTACACTCGCGTTACCGACGACTGGAATGTCTGGCGGGTCGCGGCGCCCGGAAGCCCAGCCCCTGGTTCCGCCGCTCCCACCAGAATCACTCAATCGCCTCTATGGGACATGGAGCCGGTTCTCGCTCCCGATGATTCGAAGCTGCTGTACAGCTCTTTCTATTCCGGCAGCATGCAAATCTGGGCGTCGAGGACCGACGGCTCCGAGCCCCGGCGGCTGACCAATCTGAACCGGCACGCGATGTGGCCTCAATGGTCGCCGGATGGGCGGCGGATCGCTGTGGTGGCCCTGGCCGGCGTCGCCACTAAACTCTATCTGCTTGGAGCCGAAGGCGGCGCCGCCCGCCATCTGCCGACAGGCGGCATGAACGTCAGAATGCCCGCCTGGTCCCGCGATGGCGCCCGGATCTATTTCCACACGGACCGCGGCGGCGAATCCGGGATTTGGACCGTGCCGGCGCTTGGCGGGGAACCCGTAATGTTCGCGCGCCAGGGCAAAAGCCCGATCGTGGAGTCGGTCGATGGCGAGATCGTCTTTTACACCGGCGTTGACCAGTGGATCCTGGCGAGCCCCGCGGCTGGCGGGCCGGCCCGGCCCGTCCTGAAGATCGGGCATCGGGCCCTCTGGAACGCTACCGCAGCCGGCATCTACGTCCTCGATCCTGACGCGAAGGGCGGCGTGGTGGTCCAGTGGTTCCCTTTTTCGCGGCTTTCGGGTCACGAGGTCCTGTCAGTACCCCACTGCTCAATAAGGCTGCCTGGCGACCCGGACACGTACTTCTCCGGTACGAGCGGCGCTATCGCAGTCTCCTCCGATAAGCGGTGGGTTTTCTACGAACGTCACGACCGCAAGGAAGGCGACATCATGCTCGTCGAGAACTTCCGGTAAGCGGGGACTGGCCTCGAATTTCGCCGCCCTTGCGAAACTTCGTGCCTGTCCCCGGTTTGCCCTTCCACGAATCCTACTGCCGTGGCCCTCCCCGCAAAGCGGGGACTGGCTCGAATTTCGCCGCCTTTGCGAAACTTCGTGCCTGTCCCCGGTTTGCCCTTTCACGGATCCTACTGCGTGTGTATCGGCAGAGGCGGCAAAGAGGACCGGTTTGCCACTCGCTGATCTCTCGCGCGAACCGAACCCCAGGTCCGATTGTGGGAGATGAGGCCTGCGCCGCCCTCACGGATCGCGGGAATGGGATCGCAGCCCAAACGAACCCGCTAATTAGCTGCTCGATGCGTCCCGGCACAGTCGTGCTTAGTAGTTGCTCTTTAACCGCCGGTTCTCTCTTGCAGACGCAGGTCGGGCCCGCGGCCGCCGGTACCTTCTCAGCTTTCGACCAAGCGCTTCGAACCCGCGTCTCTAGCCGTTACCCTTTGAGCGTCTTCAGAAACGCGTAGCTGTCCTTCGTCGCGTCCATGTTCAACGACTCCAACTCGACGTACCAGTTCTTCACGCCTGCTTTCTTGGCCGCCGCGAACAGCTTCGGCCATGCGACGTCACCCTTGCCCAGCGGGACCTGCTTTTTCTCCGCCGACGACCAGTCTTGCAGGTGCAGCGAGATGAACCGCCCCGCGTACTTCGTCAAGTAGTCCTCCGCTTTGTACCCGATGCTGATCACTGACACCTGGAACTGCATCTTGACCGCCTTCGGGTCGAGCTTCTGCATCAGGTGGTCGTAAATGAGGATGTCGTCGATCTTGGCGAACTCGCCCTCGTGGTTGTGGAACCCAATCTGCACGCCGCTCTTCAGAGCCTGCTCGCCGGCCTTGTTCAAGTCGTCGCAGGCGCGGTCCCAATCCGCCAGCTTGGCGTTCTGTCGCGGAATCGGCATGCTGGCTAGAATCATCTGCTTCGTCCCGAGTTCCTTCGCCCACTCTATCCGCTCGTCCAGGTTGCTCTTGAGCTCCGACATCCCGTAATGGCAGCTCTCGGCCGCGATGTGATTCGAATCTAGCAGCTTCTTCAGATCGGCCGGCTTGTAATCCTTCAACCCGGCGAACTCGCGGTAGCTCCACGGCGAGCAGAGTTCGATGCGCCGCGTGCCAATGCCCGCGAGAGCCTTCAGCGTCCCCGGAATGTCCTTGGCGAAGTCGTTTCGGAACGGGTACGTCTGAGTCCCCGGCGGGATTCCCATCGCCTCAGCCGGGAGACGGAAAACCGGCGCCGTAAGCGCGGCGCCGCCGAGGAAAGTCCTTCGAGAAAGTGTAGACATGCGCCGGAATTCTATCACGCCTGCGCCGCCCTTGCCTGCTCTGTCGCCCCCAAGTTTCTGTCCCCTGGGCGTTGCGTGTTGAAGTTCCCTGGTGGGGAAGCGCGACGGATCGAGACGTATCGGAACGTGTCGACGACAATCCACCCGGCGGTGACGGTAACGCTACTCCGTTTTGCGGATTCCATCTTGAAACGCCTTTCGCATGTGTGTCGTGATTCAGCGGTTTGCGCCTATGGCAATTGGCGCGAATGGTATCCTGAGTGGCGGGCTGAAGTTAGGGCATCGGCCGCTGGCTCCCGGTTCCAAAATGCCAACGAAGAAAATCGAATGCACATGTTTGACTTGACTGGTCGCGTCGCGGCGGTGACTGGTGGAAACGGAGGGATCGGCCGCGGGATCGCGCTGGGATTGGGCGCAGCAGGGGCAAAGGTGGCCGTGTTGGGCCGAAACGAGGGAAAAAATCAGCGGGTACTTTCGGAATTGAAGGCGCTGGGATATCCGTCCATCGCGGTCAGTCTTGACGTGACCGATCGTCCTGCCCTGGAACCCGCGCTCCGCAAGGTGGAGAGCGAACTCGGCGGCATTGACGTGCTGGTAAACAACGCCGGTAACGTATCGCTGAGCGGCGGTGTGCTGAACGAAACCGCTCAGGACTGGGATAACGTCATCGAAACGCAACTCAATGCAGTCTTCCTGCTTTCCAAGCTTGCGGCCAAATCCATGCTGAGCCGCAAGCGCGGAAAGATTATCAACATTGGCAGCATGTACTCGTTCTTTGGATCTGGACTTATCCCGTCCTACAGCGCGGCAAAAGGCGCAATTGTCCAGTTGACCAAGTCCATGGCCATTGAGTTGGCGCCGCACAACATACAAGTGAACGCGATCGCCCCGGGCTGGATCGAAACGGACATGACAGCGCCGGTGAAATCCATGCCCCTGAATGCCGAAATTCTCGCGCGGACACCGGCGGGACGGTGGGGTCAGCCGGAGGAAGTCGCCGGAACAGCCGTCTTCCTGGCATCGCGGGCTTCGGATTTCGTTACCGGTACAATTATTCCTGTTGATGGTGGTTACGCGATCCGATAGCCGCGCCCCATCGTGCGATGATTGTCCGCGCACCGAAACCGGGTAGTCGAGGACAGATAAATCGCGAGCAGTAACCCAGCGTTTTACCAATTCCTGGCGAATTGCGCGCTACTCGTACATTGGTGCGTTCCGCGCTTGCCGTCTCGTGCCACCTCAGGGCCCGGGGCGACGCTACCGATATCAGGCCTTGAGGCTCTCGATGAAGGGATCGGGGTTCGATTTCGGTTCCAACTTCCGAGTGGACGATTCAGGAGCAAATCTGCCGGAACCCATCCTCAATTAGTCCGCCGCAGGTAAGCACTACCCTTGCGGTCGTTCTCTTCATTGCATGTACGCCTCGATGTGAATTTTGCCGGTCGCCAAGTTCACGGTGCCAGGGGCCCAGATCTGCCGCGAGTTCACCCAGGCGTAGTTAGCGGCCGCCGTCGTGAGGCGCGCATTCTCGGACAGTTCCGCGACCGGGTTGCCTGGGTGCGCTACGGCCACGCCGTCAGCGGACAGGGAAATGCGTTGTCCGTCCTCAGTCTCGATGGTGGCGCGGATGTCAAGATCGATGCGGCCATCGGCGCGGAGACGAAGGTAATCGACACCGCGTACTTTTCCTGATAAGCGGCCGCTAGCGTGTCCCTCAAAAGCGACGTCGATTCGAGCCCCCTGCGGGGGGACGGCTTCCTTTCCCGAAAGAATCGCCTCCAGGCTCATGCCAAAATCAGTCACTCCCGTGATTTCGAGATCGTACTCGTAGATCTTCTCGCCCTTCATACCCGCGTTCTCCTCTTCGGTAGTTTTAGCATTCCCGTTCTTGACCTTCCGGAGCACCCAATATACCTCAGCGGGGACCCCGCCGCACACGTTTACGACCAGGATGCGCGGTCGCGGAAATCGCGCTTGGGAATGGAGACGTGCGGGCGCTCAACGAAGTGCTTCAATGGGGCCGCGACCGCGCGGTCGCGGAAATACGAAGACCTACACGGAGTCAACCGTGACCGTGGGGCTTCAATGGGGCCGCGACCGCGCGGTCGCGGAAATTTCCGCGCGGAGCCGGGGGTGCTCTGCATCGGCGGGCTTCAATGGGGCCGCGACCGCGCGGTCCAACCAGAGCAAGCAGCAAGATGCGGCGATCACTCGCGGTCTTCGGGTCAAGGGACGCAGGCACGTCTAG
>JAIQFU010000452.1:4534-7291 GCA_020073115.1 Terriglobia bacterium | reverse complement strand
CTCGCGCTATCCCGCGGTGGAAGTCATGATCGCCACCGACGCGGTCCGGGCCCTGGTGCGCAAAGGCGACGACCATCAGCTCCGCTCCCAGATCTCGGTGGGACGGTCCGAAGGCCTGATGACCATGGAGCAGTCCCTGGCCGACCTGGTCCGCGCCGGCCGCATCACGCGCGAAACGGCCTTCGCGCATTGTTTCCGCACCGACGACTTGCAGAGATACCTGGGGTAGCGTAGGACCGCGCTCCGCGCGGTCGCGACACGCTGGAGCGTGTCGCGGCCGCGCGGGAGCGCGGCCCTCCTTCTTCATGAATTTCGCCAACTCCTCGTACTGGTCCGTGGCGATCAGGTTCACGCCGGCGTCCATCGCCGCTTTCCAGCGCGCCTGCCCGGCCTGGAGCGAGCCGAAACTATACTGCTCGTCCCACCCGCGGCTCTCGCCCGGAACCAATCCGTCCAACGTGTAGAACCGGATCCAGTAGCCCAGCTTGTGGGCGTACTCTACCAGCGCGCGCAGCCGGAGGCCGTCGGCTCGCGTCCACTCGCCGGCGTTCGTCTGCCCGCCCTCCTCCACCTCTTTCCATGAGTTGTTCCACCAGCGCCGATAGTTGGTGGGCGGCATGGTGAGCAACTTCTGGGGAGCCAGCGTGGCGGCAAGGTGGTCCTTCTCCTCCGGGGTCCCGGTCAGCGGCGCCGTATGCGCGGAGCCGAAGATCCGCAGCTTCGCCCCCTGCCGGATGTCGCGGAAGAACACCCGTTCCTGCGCGTCCGAATCTTCGGTGAGAACCAGCAGCGGCTTGGGCTCGAACGGCGCCAGGTCGCGCGGATCCACGGTCTTGACGGCGGTGGTGATCCACCCCTCGTATTGTCCCAGCAGGTCCCACACGGCATGGAGCAGCGGCGCCTCGATGCTTTTGAAATCGAAGTGCAGCGCGATGAGCGGCCACCGCGCGCCCTCGTTCTCCGCCAGGGCTTTTTCTACCATGGGCCGCACGCGTTCGAAGAAGTAGTCGCGCAGCAGGGGCTCCGAGCCGGTGGTCTTCGCCGTGTGCGACACCACCACGCGGCCGTTGTACCAGGCCAGGTCCTGTTCGACCCCCACCGGAAACCCGGTCCCCAGAGCGCGGTCGATGCGGTCCCCCCAGCTTCCCTCGTACGGGTAGCAGTTGTGCGCGTCGAGGACCGGACGGTTTCGGTTCAGAAATTCGAGCGTAGCGTTCTGGGCGCACGCAGGCAGAAGGAACGCAAGGACCAGGAGAAGCCGCATACGCCCAGGGTAAACCACCGCCGGATGAACACCAATTTCTTATCCGTGTTAATCCGTGTTCATCCGTGGCCCGTTGCCGCAGCTTACTTCTGCGCCACCGCCACGATGTGCACCCGCCGGTTCTTCTGCCAGCAGGCCTCGTCATGCTCCTCGCAGGCCGGCTTCTCCTTGCCGTAGCTCACGAGCCCCAGTTGCCCGGCGGGGATCCCGACTCCCGTCAGGTAGCTCTTGGCGGCTTCGGCGCGCGCTTCCCCCAGCGCCATGTTGTATTCCGCCGAGCCGCGCTCGTCGCAGTGGCCCTCGATCGTCAGCTTATAGTCCGGGTAGTCTTTCAGAATGTCCCGCAACTCGGCCGAGTCGCTTTCCAGGGCCTGGATCGCGTCGGGACGCAGAGTGTGCTGGTCGTAGTCGAAATAGGCGTCCTCGATCCGCGCCAGCAGTTCGTCGATGCGCGCCCTTGTGACGGCGTCCGGGTAGCCGGGCCGCTCGGCGGCCGGCGCCGGCGACGGATTCGAAGCGACGGCCGCCGGGGCCGGCTTTTCAGGCGCCGGCGCGGCCATGGGCGCCGGCGGCGGTGGCGGCGGCGTTTTCACCGCAACTTTTTTCTTGGCGCATCCCGCCGTCAGGACGGTCAAAGCCACCAATGTGAGCGCGAAATACCGTGGATTCGTGGGCAATTTTCCCTCCAGTAAAGTAATTAACGCTTTCCCGGCGCGCGGGCCATACCGTCCGTAGAGTATGTTGTGCCTCCCTGTACTTGCGTGGCCCTCTGATTGCACGTTTCCATGCCGATGCCGCACTTTTCAACAAGTTCCGATGCCCAGAATGCTGCTGAAACGCCCGAAGTGGGGGATATGCCCCTTTTCGCGCCTCTAGGCCGGCATCATTTCACCCAGGGGCTTACGGAAACGCAGATCGAGAGCCTGGCCGCCCTGGCCGCCGAAGTAGCGTTTGAGGAGAACGAAGTGATCCTTGAGGCCGGACAGCGCTCGACCTCGTTCTACCTGTTGACCTCCGGGAGCGTAGCGGTCGAACTACGTACGGCAAGCTACTCGGTCTGCGTGCAGGCGCTCGGCCCCGGGCAGGTTTTCGGCTGGTCCGCCCTGCTGGATCACCAGGATACGCTGTTCCAGGTGCGCGCGCGCGAACGCACCACCGCGTTGCGGTTGGAAGGAGCGGCCCTCGCCCGCCTGTGCCGCACGGATACGCAATTAGGGACCGAGATTCTGCATCGCACGCTGCAGGTAGTCGCCGGCCGGGTCAAAGCCACGGAACTGCGGTTTGCGGAAATGTGCGGAGTGAAGATCTGAGTACCGCCGGCGGTCGTTTCTTGCCGCCGGTTCCTTGAATCCCGCCCGGGAGCGCCGGCGGCAAACAACGGCGCGCCCTCCGGTCCCGGCGGTACGCACCAAAAAAAAACGGGGCCGGCTTCCCGGCCCCGCGTGAATCGAACTGCTGTTCTTCCCTACTAGAACATGAAGTTGACGGTGAAC
>JAIQFU010000452.1:0-4519 GCA_020073115.1 Terriglobia bacterium | reverse complement strand
AACCGCATCGAGCGGCCGCCCTGCCAGCTATAGGGCTGGCCGTAGCGGCTGTTCAGCGTCACGGCGTTCGTGTTGGACTGGGCGATGTAGTCAAAGCCTTTCGACATCATAGCCCCGTAGTCGAACCCGGCATTGGCGGTCTGGAACGGAGTGCAGCTGACTCCGGCCGTCCCGCACTTGTACGGAGAAATGGAACCGGTGCGCATCAGGTTCGCATCGACGTATAGCGGGCTGCGCTGGTTGAGGCAGTTGAAGCACTCGGCCCCGACGCGCGCGACCAGCCGCTCGTTGCTCTTGCTGACGTGGAAGTCCTGCGAGACGCTCAGATCGGACTGGAGGAACCGCGGCGTGCGCATATCGCTCACGCCTCCCGCCACGAAGTCGCCCGTGCTCGGGTTGCGGGTCACGCTCACGAACTTGCCGCGCCCCTCGACGAACACCGGCGCGTTCCACGCGGTCAAGTAGCTCGTCACCGGCGTACCGGAGTAAATCTGCTGGTAAACGCCGATCATCGTGTTGAACTTCCAGTACTTCAGGTTGTAGTAGCCGTACGCCTTGATGGTGTTGGGGCGGTCGGTGGGCAGCGGCCCATCCTGCAATTGGCCGTGCGCGTCGAACTGCATGAAGGGCTCGTCGAATGCGCGGTCGGTGTTGGCCCCGTCGCGGCCCGCGCCGCCGTCGCTGATATCGGTGGCGGTCAAGCCTGTGTAGTTGCCGTACAGCCGGCTATAGGTATACGAAAACGAGCCGGTGAACTTGCTGGTCAGCCGCTTGGTCAGCCGGAACTCGATCCCGTCGTAGTCGCGGGTGGCCTTCGGGTTGGGTGGGCAATTGGGGCAGTTGGGAGTTACCGAGTTCACGCCGAAACCGGGGTTGGCGATGTACCATACTTCGCCATCCTGGGTAATCACGCCGGTGTCTTCGATGGTGCGGTCCAGGCGCTTGCGCGAATAACGCGTCTCGAATGCCAGCGAGGAGTTGATCGCCCACTCCGCGCCGATCACCATTTCATGCTGCTTCATCGGCATGAGGTTGGGGTCGATCAAACCGGATTTGCCGAGACTGCCCGCCTGGTTGGGATCGTTGGAGTATACGCGGAAGTCCCAATTCTCGATGAAGCGCATGTTGGGCAGGGAGCCTACGCCGGGCAAGCTGCCGCCGCCCGCCGGGCAGTAGTGGTTATTGGCGTCGCGCGTCGGGAGGATCAGGGAGAAATTCGGCGAATCCAGCGCGTACACGCAGTCGTGCCAGTAGTCGCCGCCGAAGCTGCCGCGTGACATCTGGTACTTCATAATGTCATAGAAGTAGCCGAAGCTCGCGTAGGCCTTCAGTTTCCCGTTGCCGAGGACATCGTAAGAACCGCCCAGGCGGGGAGCGATCTTGTCGCCCCATCCGAAGTTGACCCCCTGGAAGCCCTCGTGGTACGACGGCAGGCTTTCTTTATCCAGCCGTATGCCGATGTTGAGCGTCAGGCGGCGTCCGATGGTCCAGGAGTCCTGGCCGTAGAAAGCGTGATTCCAGCCGCCGACTTTTCCGACCGTCGCGAGGTCGCGGAGGTTAACCGTGCCCCACAGGCCTTGGCAGGCACTGCCGTCCGCCACACCGCCCGCCGCTGCGTAGAGAGACGTGTTCTGGGCAACAATCTGCTTGCAGCGGTCCTGGCCGTTGGTGCTGTTCGGATAATATTCCTGGTTGAACGCCACGTACACATCCGCGGTGTTGTACCCGTTCAGGATGTCGTTGGTGCCGCGGTTGAAGGAGTACCCGAACTTGAAGTTGTGCGTACCCGCAAACCGCTTGAAGTAGGCCATATCCTGGCTGAAGCTGAACCGCTGCCACTTGTCGAAAACCGTCGCGGCGTTGGCGCCGATATTGCTCCAGCTTAACGCGTGCTGGTACTCCGACGGCAGCGTCTGGCCGTTGAGCGCCGTCGTGGTGGGCAGGCCCGCTATTCCCGGGCTGTAGTTGTAGTTCGTATTGGTGTAGATATAGCGGATGCCAGACGGAAGACCGCGGCTCTGGTTGTCCTGGTAGAAATAACCGTAGCGCGAGGTCAGAATGAGGGACGGCGTAAGAGTGATGTCCGCGCCCATGTTGTAGATGACGTTCGGCTGGACCGACCCGATGCCGCCATTCCAGTTATCCGGATTGGTAGTCGAAGACGAGTTGTACAGTCCGTTGACGTCCTCCTGTCCCGGCCACGAGGTGCCGACGCCGCGGAAGGCCTGGTACGTCCATGAGCCGTAGAGACGGATCTTCTGCGTCGCCAGGAAGTCCAGCCGCGCCATGGAATAGTACGTGTTCTGGGTCTGGTAGAAGGTCCGCTTTCCGGGCGAGTTCGTCGTGGGTCCGAAGTTCACCGTGCGGTTCGCCGTGTAGAACTGGGGAGCCGCGCCGGCGGAGATCCACAGCCGGTCTTTAATAAAGGAACCGCCGAGTTGGAACCCGGGCGTCGTCGTCCGGTAATGGTCCTTCACGGGCGTGTAGACTTCGATCGGCTGGTCCAGGCGCTTGGCGCCGTTGGCATTGGCCGCGATCTGCGGGTTGCGGATGACGGTCGGATTCGGAGCGGCGTTGAACGCGCTGCCGCCGTAGTACGTGAACAGGGATCCGTGCCAGTCGTTGCCGCCGCGCTTCTGAATGACGTTCACTACGCCGCCCAGCGCCCCGCCGTACTCCGCTTCGAAACCGCTGGATTTGACCTGTACTTCCTGAATGAAGTCCATCGGCACGTTGGCGGCCGAGTGGCCGTCGAACACCGACGCGGTCTCCTGGCCTTCCACCAAGTAGGAGTTTTCGGAGTTGCTCGCGCCGTCGATCTGGTAGCCGTTGCCCTGCAACGGTTCCGTGCGCGCGCCGGGAGCGAACTGAATGACGCTCTGGAACGACCGGCTCTGCGTGGGAAGGTTAGCCAGCAGGTTGTCCGAAATGGTCGTCTGCACCTTGCTCGTCGTGGTATCGACGATCGCCGCCTGCGCGGAGACTTCCACCGTCTCCGTCGCGGTGCCAACCTGTAGCGACACCTCGAGGGAGGGCAAGCGCCCCACGGCCAAGTCGATGTTCTCCAGCTTGGCGGTGCGGAAGCCCGTAGCCGTCACCGTGATCGTGTAGCTTCCCGGCGGCAGGTTTGCGAACCGGAAGTATCCCCCGGAGTCCGTGTCCATTTTCTTCACGCCGATGAGCGCCGGGCCGGTGACCTCGACGTTGGCTTTTATAATGACCGCCCCAGTGGGATCTTTGACCGTGCCTTGCACGCCGGCCGTGGTTTCCTGCGCGCTCATGGTGGCGCACAGCAGTACTAAGAAAAGCAGGCCCGCCACCAACAGGCGGACCGGCCAACTGGAACTCGTTACGTGTCTTACTTGCACAAATATCCTCCCTATTACGGGCTCTTGATGTTGCTGTGGAAAGGCCTCGTCGCTCATGGCGTACGCAAACGCCACCCATCCCCGCTCGGCGCCGCTGAGCCAGAATGTTTGTTTAGCCGTGGCAATTATAATACCAGATATCAGGAATGTTAAGTCCTTTATTTGAAAGGGGTTTGGAGATCCATTCGTCCAGATTTCGTATCACCCTTACCCCCGCCCGGCTGGCCGCGCCGTTCCTTTCGATCTAAAGGCTCCGTTTTGTGGTATTTGCGGGACTATGAAATTACGTATCCGTAAATACACTTGGAGCAGTGGCAACATAGGGTATGCACCCGGTACCAGTTACTCCGGACGACCTTGAGCAGTACGAGTTCCCGGTTCTGCACGCCGCGGCCGATCATTGGGCGGCTGAACGCCCCGGCGACGCCGCCGTTTTGAACGCGACTCGGGGCTCCCAATTGACATGGGGAGATCTCCGGAGTGGGTCTTTGGCGCTCGCCGCGGGATTGGCCCGGCTCGGATTCCGGAAAGGCGATGTCCTCGCCGTTTCCGGGCCGCTCTCCAACGAGCATATTCTGCTGGAGTACGCCTGTTTTCGGCTGGGCGTAATTCACGCCCCCCTGGACGTACGATTGCACCTCGCCGAGGTGGTGCGTTCCGTGAACCTGATCCGCGCCAAAGGCTATGTCTTTACGGATAAAGCTCCGGGGGTGGATTTCCCGGCAATTGCGGAAGAAGTGCGAAGACGCTGCGATTCGGTCGAGCATCTGATCCCGTTGGGCGAGCCGCGGGTTGAAGAGCCGCCGCCTCTGCCTCCCATCCGCCCTGACGACGCCGCGCAGATCATCTTCACCACCGGTTCTACCGGTTCGCCCAAGCCCGCGCTGCTTTCGCATCGGGGAATTACCTGCCAGAATCTCTGCCTCGCGCGGGCGTTTCGTTTCGGCCCCGGGCAGCGCGTTTTGTGCAACCTGCCGGCTTCGCATGTCGGCGGTCAGGCCGAGTTGCTCCTCACCACTCTGCACGCGGGCGGCGCCGCGGTTACCCTCGAGGCCTTCGATGCCGCAAAATCGCTGGATGCCATCGAGCGCTACGACGTCACCCTCATCGGCCAGATCCCTGCCATGTTCCAGATGGAGTGGCGCACCGCG
>JAIQFU010000451.1 GCA_020073115.1 Terriglobia bacterium | reverse complement strand
GTTCTACGATCTGATGCGCCGCCGTTCACCGCAGCACTTCTTCGCGTTCGACCTGCTGTTCGCGGAGGCCCTGGCGCGAGAGGTGGAACGGTACGGCGTGCGGGTCTGCGCGCTGTGCCCCGGCCCGACGGAGTCGGAGTTCCAGAAGGCCGCGGGCGTGCCGGACGAGATCGTCGTCAACATGGAACCGGTAGACCACGTGGCGCGGGTCGGGTTGAGCGCGCTGGCAGGGGGAGAACACTCGGTGATCTCGGGATTCACGAACCGGGTCGGGGTGGAAGTGCAACGGATCGTTCCGCGGCGATTTGTCACGACCGCGGTCGAACTCCTGTTCCGTCCGCCGGTCCGGGAGTGAATCAACCCCAAACATCTGGGTGTCTTTCGCAAAAGACGGCGAAATTCGAGCCAGTCCCGCTTTGCAGCCCGTGCCGATACACGACGATATTTTCGGCGCGCGATGCTGGAACAGGCTCGGCTGGTTGCGGTCACCCAGGGCCTGCGTCGCGGGATGGTCCAGGGTCCGCCCGACCGCTCACCACCTCTTCGGGCGTCGTCTCGCCCATGTGCGCTGATCCGTTGTTGTAACCGATTCGGGTTCCGACTCGTGGAGACCGTCTCGCGAGCACACGCGAGTGACCACGTCACTGAATGCCGCCGTGGGTTGTTTCGTCGCAAGGGCCAGCATGTCGGCGCGAGCCGGGGTCGGGACGCCGAGCGCGAGCGCCGCTGCCATGTAGTGGTTGAAGGCATCGAACACGTCGGCGCCGGTCAGCTCATAGCCGTGATCTGAACTGCCAGGAATGCTTTGCCGGCATGTGGCGGGACACGCGCGCGGACCGGAAGGAATGGCCGCTGCGAGCGCCGGCGTTCGCGGTCAACTGCGCGAGTTGCTTACGCGCGGCGCTTTCCAGCTTCCAGCAGGCTCTCGGGCCTGGAGGCGACGAAATTCAACGATGATGTCCCGAGCCTGGCCCTCTTTCAAAAGGTCGATCGGCGCGCAGTTGGCGTGGATTGCCGGCTGTGCCAGGCCGTTGCCAATTCTGCACCGTTCGCAAGCTGATAGCTTGGAACAATCCAATCAACCCATCCCGAGGAAAGGGATGGGCGTAGAATTGGGCATAGGTGGCAAAAATGGCGTTCGGCGGAATCGCCGTAATGCCGTACGATAGAAACGTTAGGGCCCTTAGCTCAGCGGTTAGAGCAGCGGACTCATAATCCGTTGGTCGTAGGTTCAAATCCTACAGGGCCCACCAGATCAATAAATACGAGCCGCGCAGAGCCCCGGGAACTCGATCTGCAAACGCTTTGCCGGGCCGGCCGCGTCTGGAGAAAGCCGGAGAGTATCCCTTTCAGAACGTTGCTTTCACAGCCGCGAAAGGGCCGCGAGCTCGGCGGTGCGGCGGATGATTTCGCCGCGATCCATGTTCTTGTAGGGCTCGGGAAGAAGGCTCCTGCTGGTGCACTCCAGAACCGCAGCCAACGTCTGCAGCTCGATCTCCGTCGGATAGGACGGCGGAATGAAATCGTTCAGGGCGGAGGTTAGATCGTCGTCGCCAAGCGCCGTCTCGTTTTCCAGGGCGCTCTTCATGCGCGCGCGGATCAAAATGGCTTCCACGTCGGCCCCGGAGAGGCCGGCGGAGTTCTTCAGGAAGACCCGCTCGGCTTCGGGGGAGGCGATCTTCATGCCGCTCTTCTTCTGCATGGCGCGCAGCATGGCGGGGCGCTCTTCGTCGGTGTGCGGATAGAACAGCGCGAGGTGTTCTTCGGCGCGGCCCTGGCGCTTGAGGTCCACCGGCAGCAAGTCAGGGCGGCAAGTCAGCAGGAACCAGATTACTTTGCCGCGCAGTTCGGTGTTCCCCATGAACTGCGCAATCTGGGCGAAAACGCGGTTGGAGACGCCGCTGTCGCCGAAGCTGGAGCGGTTGCCCAGTTGGGCGTCGGCTTCGTCTACGATCACCGCAATCGGGCTCATGGCCTTCAGCAGGTTGAGAATCCGTTCGAGATTCCCCTCGGTGACGCCCTGCCACATGCTCCGGAAATTCTTCAGGGTAACGGCGGGAATGCCGATTTCGCCGGCGAAGCAGGTGGTGAGAAACGTCTTGCCCGTGCCCACCGGGCCACAGACGACGTACCCCATGGGAACCACGCCGGTCTTGCCCGCCCGGATCGCGCGGGCGGCGTCGTAGAGCTTCTTCTTGACCGCATCGTGGCCTGCCACCACGGAAAGGTCGAAGCGGCTCTGCACGAATTCCAGGAGGCCGCCGGATTCGGCTTCGATCAACTCCATCTTGCGGGCCGCCAGGAACTTCATGGTGAGCGGGCGCTGGTTCTCGACCGCGCCGCATATCAAGCCCTCCAGTTGCACGCGCTTGAGACCGGCGGTCAGAGTGGCCAGGTTTTCGGCGGCCACGTCGGAGCCGGCGGGGAGCGGCTTGGTTTCCAGCCGCGCCTGGATGAAATCGAGGCGCTCCTCCCGGGAAGGGAGCGGGATCTCGATCGCGGCGACGCCTGGATTCTGCACCAGGCCCAGGTTCAACTCCACCAGGTTCTCGGCGATGAGACAGAAAGTGACGTCGGCCTGAAGGAAGACCGGGTTCTGCGCCCAGCGCTTCAGAATCACCAGGGAGTTGCGGTCTTCGGCGGGCATCCCCGAACTGTCGCCGGCGGGCGCGATGGTTTCCGCAAAATCGATGACCAGCGCGATCTTCTTTTTGTCGGCGATGCGCAGCCGCAGGTAGTTGTCCAGAATATTCAGGACGCTATCGGGGTTGCGTGGCAGGCCGTTGGCGAAATTGGTCCCGTGAAAACTGTCGTAGCCGGCCAGCGCGCGCTCGAAATCGGCCTTCATGTCCGGGTTCCCGAAGCTGAGGCCGCCGCCGCGATCGTAGAACAGGACCAAGTCGCGGGGCGCGAAGAGCGCGTCCCGCAGAAATCGCTGCAACGGCGGGAACTCCACGCCGCCGGGACGCTTCCATGCGGCCAGGTCGCGCACGTTGCCGTGCAGCGCGAACATCGAGGTGACGCCGGAGTAGTACTTCTCCGACAGCTCTCGCGCCCAGGCGGGCAGGGCTTCCAGGTGGTCGGTTGCCGTGGCGGACATAGTCAGTTCCCGACGCGGGCGCGGGGACCGGGCCCGGTCTCAAAATCCGGAGCGCCCAGGGGCGACAGCTCGAAAATAGATTCCACCTCGCGGACGGTCTCTTCGGTTTGTTCAACGTCCTTGACCAGGCTGTCCAGATGATCGCTGATTTGCTGCGGGTCATGCATGGTGACGGACTGATCGCGGATCAATTGGAGCACGTCTTCGATGGCGGCGCACTGGGCGTCGATCACCTGGCAGTTGTCGCGGATCTTATCGTACTTTTCCACCCGCTTGTTGAGGATCTCGATGCGCTTGCGATTGATCTCCTGCACTCGGGGCGAGTCTTTGTCCAAGTCCTTTTGGAGCTGCGCGCATTCCCTCCGAATCGCGTCGGGACTGGTGACGCGCAGGTATTCGCGGTGGTGAAACGCGGAGTTGAGCAGCCGCACATAGGATTGCGAGAGCCCCTGGAGTTTGGATTCCATCTGCTCGACAAACATCTGGGAGGTGGACGTGAGCCGGCCGTAGTTTTCGCGAATGGCCCTGCAGGTTCGATCCAGTTGCGCGTAACGCGCCTGCATCTCCGGCGGCAGCTCATAGAACAAGGCGTTGAGGCTCCGCTCGCGGCGGCGCTTCTCGTCTTCATACCTCCAGGAACGAACCAGGCGCTGGAAACGGCTGTTGCGTGGAACCGTGCTCAGGTAGATCAACTCCAGGCCGCTGGCCAGCAGCAGCGGCAGAGCGCTCGCCGAAATCAGGGCAAAGCCCGCGGCGCCCGCCAGGGCGATCCAGTTGTACTGCCACGCAAGCGCGGCTTTGACGAAGTCGATCTGGCCGCTGTCCCGTTCCTCCGCCATTTACACGCTCACTCGTACCTGGCCCTGCCCCGGCGCACGGCGCAGACAGGCGAGTATGTGCTGCTGAAGGTCATGAAACTCCTTCTGCTGCTTCATCGACGGATCGCGCGGTCGGCCGAAAGGCACAGGCACATCCTCAATGATTGTACCGGGTCGGGCGGACAGAACATAGATGCGGTCGGCCAGGTAGAGCGCCTCGTCCACATCGTGGGTCACGAAGAGGATGGAGCTGGCGGTTTCCTCCCAGATGCGGAGCAGCAGTTCCTGCATGTCGCCGCGGGTCTGCGCATCCAGGGCGCCGAATGGTTCGTCCATCAGGATTACGCCCGGCCGCAGCGCCAGGGTGCGCGCGATCGCGACGCGCTGCTGCATGCCCCCGGAAAGGGTGTCGGGATAGGATTTTTCGAAACCGGCCAGGCCGACCTCTTCGATGAGGCGGGCGACGGTCTGCTCGCGTTCCGGTTTTGGCACGCCGTTGATTTTCAGGCCGTACTCGACGTTCCGAGCCACGGTCAGCCACGGGAAAGAGGTGTACTTCTGGAAAACCATTCCGCGGTCGCGGCCGGGCCCCATCACGGGAAT
>JAIQFU010000018.1 GCA_020073115.1 Terriglobia bacterium | reverse complement strand
CCAAAACGGCGTGCGGACCTGGGCAAGATTTCTGAGCGAGACGGCGGCTGCGACGCTCAGCGCCACGGGCGAAGAAGGAATCATGTTCGACGACGCGGGAACCACCCTGGCCGGCGCCGTGATCGCGCCCGCCAACCCGATGCAGTACACGGATTACAACCAGGCGAACCCGTTCGACAACGAGGTGATCGCGATGTACCGCGACGTGCGCGACCGCCTGCATGCGACCTTCGGTCCCAACGTTCAGGTGGGTACGAACACCACCGATGCCCTCATCGCGCGGGCGGGAGACTGGACCCTGGCGGAGAGTTGGAGGTACTCTTCCTATGGCTTGGGATTAGGTCTCTACACCTATTCCGATGCGGCGGGCGCCTCCACTTACGACGCTTTTCTGCCGGCGAACAACCCCGGAGGCACGAAGGCGTGGCTCGTCTGCTACGACACGCCCAGTGCGCTGACGCCGGGCGTTGTCGGAAACGCATCGTGGCATTACTGGGACCGGTCGAACCGGTCGCCCATCGGGTGCCTGGCTCAACATTATATTGGGGCGAACGCCAGCACCGGGTTCACCTATTACACGCAGGGCGGGTTTGTCTACGGCGACACCGACGAAGTGTACACATACGGGGCGGCCACGACGCTGACGACGGCCGCGCCGTTGGACACGACGAGCCGGAGCAAGACCATCGCCCTGGCCAGCGCGGCGGGATGCGGCGCGATGACGGGCGGATTTTATTCCGGCCGGACGCTGCTTCGGCTGGGGACGCCGGCGAACGGGGACACGGTTCTGGGGACCCTGACGGGGACGACCTTCACGACAACGTCACCCGTCTATAACGCCTACGGGGCGGGCTCCCCGGCATACTGCATTCAGCAGCAGCATCAATCCCTGGTCAGCCCGCCGGCGGAGAACGTGTGGTCGTGGGGCAACTGGTTTCCCGCCATGCAGGTGGACCTGGGAGCTCCGGACAGCAAGGGAGTGAACGGGGGAGCGCGCATGACGCCGTGGAAGACGGGAGGGGCTCCGGACTATATTGCCGGCCAGCCGCGGTCGGCGTGCGATGCGGACAAGGAGGCGTGTTCGGGGGTGTGGCGGCGGGACTTCGCCAAGGCCATCGTCTTGATGCGTCCCTTTATTCGCGCGCTGGAATCGGAGATCGACACGCCTTCGAACGCCATCGATTTAGGCGGCGTGTATTACCCGCTGCGGGCGGACGGGACCACGGGACAGGGCGTCAGCAGCGTGAGACTGCGGGGGGACGAGGCCGCCATCCTGATGAAGCAGCCCATCCCATCGACGCAGGCATCGGCCCCGCTGTGCGACCCCGGGCCGCAGCAGACGTTCCGCGCCGGTTACAGGGCGCAACTCGACGCCACGGCCTCGGCGGCGAGGGACGGGGGAGCGGGGCTGAAGTTCCAGTGGCAACAATTATCGGGGCCGACGCGCGTGAGCTGGTCGGGGCGGTCGGCGGCGCAGCCGAACATCCGGGGGCTGGTTTTCGGGAGCTACGTCTTTCAACTCACCGTAACCGACAGCAGCAATCAGTCGAGCATTTGCACCATCAAACACGGGGCGGTGGCGACGGATGACAAGGGTGTGGCGATCACGGAAAACCCGGCGGTGGACGCGCTGCTGGGGCCCCTGGTCCCGTTGGGGTCGAACCCCTGGCCGTGGTTTGACACGACCCATAAGGCAGCCGCGGACCTGCAGATCTCCTTTATGGACGCGAACTACCCGGGATGGTGGGACACGCCGGGACCGGGCACGGTCGCGATAGCGCCGGGCAGCCAGACCGTTACCGGACAGGGCACTACGTTCACGACGACCTTCTGCCAGGGCGCGGGGAGTCCGAACAGCCCCAAGCCGGGGGCGGTGATCGCGGTCTGGTACAACACGGGAACTCCGGGGCAGACGGGGCGAAGAATGCTGGGAGTAACCGGATGCGCCGACGATACGCACCTGAGCACGGACGACGCATGGGATTCGGGAGTACTGGCAGCGGGCGGCGGCCTGAGCTATGCGGCCGACGATGCGGGCGCGCATCACGCGGCGGACTGGGGTTGGGGGCAAGCGGAATCGCCAGGGAACTACTACGACAACGTGGCGGCGTATTACGCGCTGTACTACCGGAGCGGCATCGACGACTACCTGGCGGCGGCGCGGAAACTGGCCGACCGATTCTGGCGCAGCCCGATGATCGACCGCGGGACGAGCCTGGTGGCGGGACATTCCGGCCGGTATGGGTACGCGGCGCGGTCTCTATCGGGGATGGGGCTGATCCTGCGGGCGCTGGAGATGCAGGGGACGGACGCCGACATGTGGCCGGGGCTGCGCACCATTGCGGACACGTTCATGGGGTATTTGAACGGAACGGACAAGGACGCGACGCCGGGGATGTGGGACACGCGGGAGGAGGTATCCCACCTGGCCCTGGTTTCGTACTGCGCGCTCTTCGACCCGGACGCCGCGCATCAATCCGACTGCAAAGCGGCGGTGAGCAATTCGTTCGCCACCATCTGGACCCCATCCGAATGGCCGGACGGCAGTTGGGGGCGGCTCTTCTATTCCCGGTCATCGTGGGATACCCGGACCAGCGCGTCGGTGACGAACGGCTCGACGACGGTAACCGGGAATGGGACCACCTGGCGCGGGGAGGATTTTCCCGGGGCGATCTGGTTTACGCATGACGCGGCGAACAAGCCGCCGAACAACACCGCGGGAGACGGACGAGTATACACGGCGACCTTCGTGGATGCGACGCATTTGGCCCTGGACCAACCCTATCAGGGGACGAGCGGGACGCACGGGTGGGCGACGGCGGCCGGCGCGGCCATGTTGGGTTGGGGGGCGCAGCCGGCCGAGATGGGCCTGCTGGCGGCGGCCTTCGATATTGCGGCGAAGGCGCTGGACGGCGTGTTTCCCCGCGAAGCGAGCCTGGCCAAAGAATACAACCGGACGGCGGCAAACTGGATCCGGACGTATGGATATTGGCCGGCGGCAAAAGGCCTGTACGCGGCGGCGCAAGGGATCAACTGCCAAACGCCGATCGCGGACAGCAACGGTTCGTGCACGGGCGGCAACACCGCCGAGGAAGCGCGGGCGCTGAACGCGGCGGCGGTGCGCGGCGTCGCCACGGCTTACGCCTGGAACCAGGACAGCGGGTTGCGGGATTTCGCGGATAACCTATATAACGCTATGTTCGCCAAGCCGGGGACGTGCCCGGGGGGTTCCGGCCTGTGCGTTCCGGACGGGGTTTACGTGACGGGAATGGATTTCGGCGGGCGCATGATGACAGGCGCGCCGCCGGAAGGGAACCAGTGGATGGGGATGTTTTTCGGGTTCAACAACCTGTCGAGCTGGCCGGCGTACCGGGGGGGCGGGTTGCTGCCGGTGACGATCAAAACAGCGTACGTGAACTACGACATCGGCATGATTCGGGGGGCCGCGAAGGCGCGCCTCAGGGCGACAGCGCCGAGCGGAGCGATCGTGCAGGTGGAGTGCGGCGCCTCGCCGTGCGCGATTCCGATCGACGGGAGGCAGGGGAAATACCTCATCGACGTGCAATACCTGTCGGCGACGGGGAAAGTGGTGGCAGTGACCCAGTTGCCGATGTAGCTGTTCCGCGGCGCCGCAACCTATGTGTTACGGCGCCAGCAATCCGCGCCCTGAAGCTTCCTGGCCTCCCCTGAAATCATCCCCCGCTCATTTTCAAATCAATGACAACTATTGCGAAGCGAGCCCTGCCTCAAAAACAAACATCCGTCGGGCGGATCGCCGGCATCGCCCGACTCCGCGCCACCGCCAATGTTCTGGTCGCCCCGGGTTGGCCGCACTCACTCATGAGTGCGCACGATATTACGAGACGAACCCAGTCCCAAAAACGGACACCCGCCGGGCTGCTTGCCCGCATCTCCCAACTCCGCGCCGCCGCCATGTCCCGGTCGCCCTGACTTGGCCGCACTCACTCAATGAGTGCGCACGATATTGCGAGACGAACCCAGTCCCAAAAACGGACACCGCCGGGTTGCTCGCCGCATTGCCTAACTCCGCGCCACTGGCGACTCAGAATTAAACCAATGGACGCAAGCGCGGGAAGGAACTATCATCGAACCGTCAATAGTGCTTCAGCTATTGTTCGTACTCACGGAGTTCACCCCGCGGGGTTCTACTTAGGGAGATCAAGCAATGCACAAAGGGGCCGCGATCTTAGCGATGTTGCTGGCCTCGGCCGGCGGTCTGGACGGGCAGACGATTCCGGCCCACACGCGGCATTATCCGAATATCTCCAATATGGTCGTGACATATGGCATCACCGGCGAGCCTTCGAACCTTGCGCCCGGCATCAGGCAGTGGTTCGGGGGACGGTTCGACCGGGTCCTGGGCCCGGGGGTGGGGCCGAAGGACGGGAAAACGTGGTGGCTCGACTATACCGATATGGCGGGAGTGTATGCGGCGGGGATTTACGGGGCGCAAACAGTCGCGAAGACAAACGGCTTCGCTTACGAAGACATGCTGCTGCACACCAGCGTCGATATGCAATACAGGACCCCGCCGTGGAAGGACATGCAACAGTTCGATGCCTTCGAGTCATCCAGCAATCTCGGCAATTACCTGACCGCCATCCACGGGGTTTTCACGTATGCCGCCGGCAGTTATACGGACGTGACGGTGAAGAGTTACAGCGGATCGTCGGGCGTGACGGTGGCGAACGCATTATATGTGGGCTACATGGAGCCGTTCGACCAGATGAATTTCGCGATTCAGACGCCGCGGTACGGGGGAACCACGGCGTACGAATACTGGAACGGCTCGGGGTGGGCTGCGCTGGTCACGCAATCCGACAGCACCAACGGATTGGGCGCGACGGGACGGGTGTACTTCTACCCGCCGGGCGACTGGACGCCGACCGTGGTGAACGGCTCCAAATCGAAGTTCTGGATCCGGGTAACGGTGAGTGGGGCGACCACGTACCCCGCTTATTCGAAGCTCTACGGTGATGACTGGGCGGTTTCCTCGGGACAGAACAACGCGCGGGGCTGGAATGGAGCCGTCCCACCGTGCCCGACGCCGGCGCCGCCGGGAACGGCGTGCCGGATGAATGTCGGGACGCGGATGGAATACGATCCGTACCCGCCGGCGAACGCTTCAGCGAAGTTTAAATACCAGTCCAGGGCGACAGGGGTATGGTCGGTGAACTATACCTTCGGGAACCCCTCGAATATCCAAAACGGCGTGCGGACCTGGGCAAGATTTCTGAGCGAGACGGCGGCCGCGACGCTCAGCGCCACGGGCGAAGAAGGAATCATGTTCGACAACGCGGGCGCGACCCTGGACGGCGCGGTATTGGCGCCCGCCAACCCGATGCAGTACACGGATTACAACCACGCGAAGACGTTCGATAACGAGGTGATCGCGATGTACCGGGAGGTGCGCGACAGCCTGCGTGCGGTCTTCGGCCCCAACGTTCAGGTGGGTACGAACACCACCGACGCCTTCATCGCGCGGGCGGGAGACTGGACGCTGGCGGAGAGTTGGAGGTACTCTTCCTACGGCCTGGGATTAGGTCTCTATACCTATTCCGATGCGGCGGGCGCCTCCACTTACGACGCTTTTCTGCCGGCGAACAACCCCGGAGGCACGAAGGCGTGGCTCGTCTGCTACGACACCCCCAGCGCGCTTACACCGGGGGTTATAGGCAACGCGTCCTGGCATTACTGGGACCGGTCGAACCGGTCGCCTATCGGGTGTCTGGCCCAGCATTACATAGGTTCGAACGCCAACACCGGCTTCAGCTATTACTCGCAGGGCGGGTTCATCTACGGCGACACCGACGAAGTGTACACGTACGCCGTGCCGACGACGCTGAAAACCGCAGCTCCGGCAGACACGACGAGTTCGAGCAAGAACATCGAACTCGCCAGCGCGGCGGGGTGCGGCGCGATGTCGGGCGGGTTCTATTCCGGCCAAGCGCTGCTCCGGTTGGGAACGCCAGCGAGCGGAGACACGGTTGTGGGGAAGTTGACGGGGACGACCTTCACGACCACGTGGCCCGTGTATAACGCGTACCCGGCGGGCTCCCCGGCTTACTGCATCCAGCAGCAACATCAATCCCTGGTCAGCCCGCCGGCTGAGAATGTGTGGTCGTGGGGCAACTGGTTTCCCGCCATGCAGGTGGACCTGGGGGCTCCGGACGGCAAGGGAGTGAACGGGGGAGCGCGCATGACGCCGTGGAAGACGGGAGGGGCCCCGAACTATATTGCCGGCCAGCCGCGGTCGGCGTGCGATGCGGACAAGGAGGCGTGTTCGGGGGTGTGGCGGCGGGACTTCGCCAGGGCTATCGTCTTGATGCGTCCCTTTCTTCGCGCGCTGGAATCGGAGATCGACACGCTTTCGAACCCCATCGAGTTAGGCTGGATGTACTATCCCTTGCGGGCAGACGGGACCACGGGGGCGGGCGTCAGAAGCGTGAGGCTGCGGGCGAACGAGGCCGCCATTCTGATGAGGGCACCGCTCCAGGCGGACACGCCGCCTCTCCCTCCTCCACCGCCGACGCTTCCGCCGAGGCCGCTGTGCGATGCCGGGCAACAACGGACGTTCCAGGCGGGTTACGGGGCGCAACTGGACGGCACGGCTTCCGCGGCGAAGGACGGCGGGGCGGGGCTTACGTTCCAGTGGGGACAGTTATCGGGGCCCACATCCGTGAGTTGGTCAAGCCGCTCCGATGCGCGGCCGATGATCCAGGGGCTGGTTTCCGGGAGCTACGTGTTTCAGTTGACGGTGACCGACAGCAGCAGTCAATCGAGCGTTTGCACGGTAAAACACGGCGTGGTGGCGACGAATAACAATGGCGCGGTGATTACCAACAACCCCGCGGTGGACGCCCTGTTGGGGCCGCTGGTCCCGTTGGGGGCGAACCCCTGGCCGTGGTTCGACACGCTTCACAAAGCCGATGCAGACCTGCAAATGTCCTTAATGGATACGAGCTACCCGGCATGGTGGGACACGGCCGGACCGGGGACGGTTACGGTGGCTGCGGGGAGCCAGACGATAACCGGCCAAGGCACGACATTCACGACGACATTCTGTCAAGGCCCTGTAAATCCGAGCACCCCGAAACCGGGGGCGGTAATAGCGGTGTGGTACAACACGGGAACTCCGGGGCAGACGGGACGCAGAATGCTGGGAGTGACCGGGTGCGCGGACGATACGCACGTGAGCACAGACGACGCCTGGGATTCAAGCGCCCTGGCGGCGGGCGCGGGACTGAACTACGCGGCGGACGATTCGACGACGCACCACGCGGCGGACTGGGGCTGGGGGCAGGCGGATTCGCCGGGAAACGCTTACGACAACGTGGCGGCGTATTACGCGCTGTACTACCGGAGCGGGATGGACGATTACCTGGCGGCGGCCCGGAAACTGGCGGACCGATTCTGGCGGAGCCCGATGATCGACCGCGGAACGAGCCAAATCGCGGGCCATTCCGGGCGGTATGGCTTGGCGGCGCGGTCTCTATCGGGGCCGGGACTGATTGTGCGGGCGCTCGAGTTGCAGGGGACGGCAGAGGACATGTGGCCGGGACTGCGCACGATTGCCGACACGTTCATGGGGTATCTAAACGGGGTCGACAAGGCCGCGGCTCCGGGGATGTGGGACACACGGGAAGAAGCAGCTCATCTGACGATGATTTCGTACTGCGCGCTTTTCGACCCGGACGGGGCGCACCGGGCCAACTGCAAAGCGGCGCTAAGCAATTCCTTCGCAACGATATGGGGGCCCTCTAAACAGCCGGACGGCAGTTGGGGCCGGCTCTTTTATTCCAGATCTTCGTGGGACACCCACAGCAGCGTATGGCTCACAAGCGGCTCCACCACGGTGACGGGGAATGGGACGGCGTGGCGCGCGGAGGATTTTCCCGCGACGCTCTGGTTCACCAACGATCCGGCGAACAAGCCGCCGAGCAACAGCGCAGGAGATGGCCGAGCCTATACCGCAACCTTCGTGAGTGCCACCAGTTTGAGCCTGGAACAGCCCTATAGAGGAATCACCGGGATCCACGGATGGGCGATGGCGATCGGGGCTTCCATGGTTGGGTGGGGAGCGGCGCCGGCGGACATGGGCGTGTTGGCGGCGGCGTTCGACCTTTCGGCGCGCGCGTTGGGGGATACATTTCCACGCGAGGCGAGCCTGGCTAAAGAATACGCCCAGGCCGCGGCGGGCTGGATCGCAACGTATGGCTACTGGCCTTCGGCGAAAGGGTTGTATGCAGCGGCGCAAGGGATCAACTGCCAGGCGCCCATCGCCGACAGCAACGCTTCGTGCACGGGCGGCGCCACCGCCGAGGAAGCACGGGCGCTGAACGCCCGGGCGATACGCGGCGTAATGGGCGCTTACGCCTGGAGTCAGGACAACACATTCCGGGACTTCGCCGATACGCTCTACGACGCCATGTTCGCCAAGCCGGGGACGTGCCCATATGGTTCCAGCCTGTGCCTTCCGGACGGGGTTTACGTGACGGGAATGGATCCCAACGGGCGGATGATGACAGGGACGCCGCCGGAAGGGAACAAATGGCTGGGGATGTTTTTCGGGTCGAACCAGCTGTCGAGCTGGCCGGCGCAACGCGGGAACGCGCTTCAGCCGGCATCAACCAGGGACTCCAGGTGACAGCCACCGGCTATCATTGGCCGGGGGCGGGGCATGTTAAATTACGGGCAACGCCGTTTTCAATGCCCCCAAGACCACTTTTCGTCCGCAGGCGGATATGGAGCGCACTGCCATGGCGCGTACGGCGCCAGGTGGAGCGCGCTGTCCTCGCGAGCCTTCGCTTCCTTCCGGCGGAAGACACGCTGCGCGTCGCGGAGGGCGACGGCGAGGCATCGCTCGTCGCCGTGGGGGACATGGCGCTCAGCGGCGAGGTGGAAGAAAGTTACCGGCGGCGCGGGGCGCGGGCCATGGCCGGCGGCCTGTTCGAGATCTTGACGAGCGCGGACCTGCGCGTGGGTAATCTCGAGACGCAATTTACGGCGGGAAATTTCCCGGCCGGCGACGAGCGGGGGATCATCAAGGCCTCGCCCGACATGGCGCAACTGCTTTCCGAGTGGCGGTTCGACGCGGTAACGGTGGCGAACAATCACGCGCTGGACTACGGAGAACAGGGGCTGAAGGATTCGCTCAAGACGCTGGACGCCCGCGGCATCGGGCATTGCGGCGGAGGCGATTCGGCCGGTGCGGCGCGGGCTCCGGCGCGGATGCGAGTCAAGGGCCTGACCGTGGGGATGCTGGGCTACTGCGATGATTACCGCGCGGCGGGAGGGGACGAACAACTCGCGACGACCCGCGACGAAGCGATTCTGGAAGACATCGGGCGGCTGCGGGCGCAGGTCGATCTCGTGATACTCCAAATCCACTGGGGCTACGAGTTCGCGCTTTACCCGTTCTTGAGCCACCGGGAGCGGGCGCGGCGATTCGCCGAGGCTGGGGCGGACCTGGTGCTGTGCCACCACGCGCACGTGCCCATGGGGCTGGAGAGATGGAAGGGCAAGCTGATCGCATACGGGCTGGGGAATTTACTTTTCTATCGTTCCAACTACCTCGGGCAGCACCCATGGAGCAGGCGGTCGTTCGTTTTACAGGTTTCCTTCGGCAAATCCGGCGTCCACAAGGCGCGACTGATTCCGTGCGGAATAACGGACGAATGTACGATCGATGCGCTGGGAGATCCGGCGCGGAGGGAAGTCCTGGGGGCCGTGAAGGCGCTTTCCGGGCGGCTGGGAGACGATGAATTCCTGGCTGCGATCGAGTGGGACCGTACCATTCGGGAGGGCCTCCAAATGGTTGAGAACCTGGCGCTGGGGGCGAACGACGGGAGCGATGCGGCATGGGCGTTACAACTGCGGACGCCGCGGCATAGGGAACTGCTGCGGGATCTCAAAGGGGCCGAAATCAGCCGGCCGATCGGCGATCTTCTCGAAAGCGCGGCAGGCGCCGGCGGGTTGAACGGGGCCGGGCTCGGTGAAGCGGCGCGGAAGGCGATCGCACGGCTGAGAACCGAGGCGGACCTTCCGCATGGGGATCTGCCGGGGCGAACGCCTTATACGTAGCGTAAGAGCCCGTCACGCCATGGTGGAACTGGCTTTGTCTTCTGGTTTCGGTCCCGCGGTAAGGATCCGGAGCAACTCATCCAGGCTCCCATCCCATAATTCAGAGATGGTGCGGGCCTCTTTCCAGAAGTCATGGCCCGGCAATAGAGCCGATGCCAGTGTGAGCAGGCTATCGCAGATCGGGGTAGCGACTCCGCTGCGCTCGCCCAAGGAATGAAGGAGGCCGAGTCCCATGGGCACATCCTCGGTCACGTAGCGATGGTCGATCTGGAACGGCCCGTCGGGAGCTTCGGAAGCGTAGCGTTGAAAAGCGGCGACCGGATCACCCGTGGTTTCGCCGAAGGTCCTCAGCTTGAACTCCTCGAAATAAGTGGTGCGCGGCGCGCCCAGGCGATCGAGAACTTCCATCTTCTCGGCATCGAGGCGCAGCGCCACGTTCCAAACGGAGGGAGAGAAGCCGTCGCGGTACATGGCGAAAGTGCGCGCCGGACTCTCCACCAGCGACACGTTCATCAACACCCCAACCGTGTGGATGACCAGATTGGGGTTGTGCAGCGCGACCTCGAGGATGTGCCGCCGGGGTACGCACCGTCCGAGGACGGCTGAAAAATGGTTCACGACTTCATCCGCCCTCCCGGCGGGATAGGTGGCAAAAGGGTGACACACGTTCCGGGAGACGATGCTCACGCATCCCGGCGCCATGATGCGCGACGAATACGGCAGCGTCTCGAACTCGGCGAAAAGGGGCAGGTCGCGGGCCCCCGGGCGCCGCATGGCTTTGGCGAACAGAAGGCTGCCTGCGTAACCCGGGTTCAGGACGACCGTCTGGGCGGCATTGAGATAGGGCGCAAGCCTGGCCGCCACCATGGGATGATAATTCGCGACGTAATACACCAGCACCAATTCCGACTGAGGAATGACCTCCGCGGGATCGGTCGAGACGCGGCCCAGCGGGAACTCGCCCTCGCCCTCGATTCCGGAGAGATGAATGGCGCATTTCGACTGCAGCACGCGGAAGTTCTCACGGTGCATGACGTTGCCCAATTTCAAAAGGCTGACGTCATGACCCCGGCTGGCCATAACGGCCGCCATGGCGCATCCGCCGTGGCCGGTCCCTACGATCGTTATACGCATCGTTTTCTCTCCCTCCAGCGGGACGCCTTAACGCCCCGCCCGTTCCAACTGGCGCCCCGCGCGAAACTCTCAATCCGGCCGGGCGCGCCAGCATGGGGTGCGGCTGCGTTCATGGGCCCCGATGCTGAGCAACGGGTACATCCACCAATTGACCTTTTCGGCGAGGGCGTCGCTGTTCGCGGCGGCAAGCAGGATGGCATAGCCGCGGGGCGAGAGCCAGGGGCGAAGCGCGCCATACCAGGGGCCGGTTCCGGCTTCGGCATACAACTGGCGGAGGCACGCGATGCGCATTCGACGGAGCCGGGCAGGATTTCCGGGTTTGGACTGAGGGGGGATGCGCCGGCTCCCCGGGTAAGCATAGTACTGCGGCCAAAATCTGGCGAGGCAGCGATCCTGCAGGAAGCGCTCGATTTTGTGCAGGGGATCGAACTGGAAGGTGACGCGCACGTAATCGAGGTCGAAGTAAGGCTGGACCGGTATATGACCGGCCGGCACAATGGTCTGCGACCACACGCCGGTTCCCTGGCGGGCGCGCATGAGGAGAAAGGCGAGATCGGCGCGGTTCTTTCCTTCCGGCAACTCCGCGAGGTAATTCATGAAATATTCGCGCAATTCCCGGATTCCGGGCCAAAATGCGCGGCTGAGATTCCGGTCGAGATTGGCGGGGGCGAGGTGCTGGTCCGCAATTAACGACAATTTTTCCGCTTCGGGGCAGGCATACAGCCTGGGCAGAGCGTAGCCGGTGTTATTGAAGATGTCACCGCCCAGCCCGTCGAAGACCAGGGCATCGCGGTGAGGGAGTTCGCGCATAACGGGCATGATCCAGGCATGCTCCATGCTGGCGACGTGCGCATCGGTCAAATGGCGGCCGAGGCGGTCGTCCCTGGCAAACTGGCTGGGATCGGCCAATTCAATCACGCGGTGGGCAAACCCGAAATCCCGAGCCATGGCGGAGGCCCAGGGGGCGTCGAGGTCGCGGCACCCCTTCTGAATCGTTCGGAGGGTGAGGGCTTCGAAGGACGCGCGCCGGGATTGCAGAGCGGCCAGAATACGCCGGCTATCATAGCCACTGCTCAGGGTCAGGACGCGGCGGGAGACCGGCAGGCGCAAGCAGCGGTCCATGGCAGTCTGAAAGGCATCTTCCACTTCCTGGACTGCGTCGTCGTCGATGGGCCGGTCTCCGGGCGGAAGATCGCCATAAGAAAACCACCTAAAGGCGGCCGGGGTCGTCGAGGCGTCGAAGAGTAAGCGATGGCCGGGAGGCACCCTCTGGATTCCAGAGCTGAGGGTGCGATTGCCGAAGATGTAACCAGCCTGCATGAAAGCCCGGCCGGCGAGGGTGTCCAGGGTATCGCCCTCGGCGGCGAGCAGGCGCGCATCGGTCGCAAACAGGACTATGCCGTTCCACGTCCGGTAATACAAGGGCGCGATCCCAAACGACCCGCTGATCAATTCGAGGCGATTGTCGCGTAGGATCCGGGCCGCCGTGAACACGCCGTTGAAGGAGGCGGGCGGGTTCGCCCAATAGGCGAGTATCGCGGCGGGATCGCACCAGCCGTGCAGGGCGGGATTCAGCAAGTAGCCGCGAAAGCCCACGGCGGAGAAAGGAGCGGCAGGATCGCCGGCGGCATGGACCAACCCTCTGCCAGGGTCATGCAGAGAGGATCCCTCGCTGGCCAGGAACGAGCGCGGCGAACAAACGGAGCGGACGGTGGACTCAGGCAGGGGGCGGAAATGGACCTGCAGATCGCAGTGGGGACTCCATGCGCCGACAAAGAAATCGCTCCGGAAATTGTCCGGCTCCGACGGAGGCCACTCCAGACTCAGGGAAATTCGCTCCGGCATACAAGGATTTCAGGATTACACCCAACAGGTAATTAACATGGTACAAGAAAGCAGAGTTCCGGACTCGTTACCCGCAATCAGGGGAAGACGAATGCAGGGGGAGCCGATGCGGCGAATCGCGACCGCTCAACTGCGCCGGCGGAGAGACCAGCAGGGGATGCAACCGCGCTCCCGAGCCTTGAGACTGAGCAAAGGATACATCCACCAGTGGACTTTGGCGGCGATGGCATCGTTGTGGGCGGACGCAAGGAGGATGGCGTAACCTCGCGGCGAGAGCCAGGAGCGAAGATCGCGGTACCAGGGACTGGTTCCGGCTTCGGCGTACAACTGGCGCAGGCAGGCAAGGCGGATCTTCCGCAGGGGGGCTGGGCTGCCCGGTTTGGAATCGGCCGGGATGCGCCGGCTTCCGGGATAGGCGTAGTATTGCGGCCAGAATTCGGCCAGGCAGCGATCTTGCAGGAACCGCTCGATCTTATCGAGAGGGTTGTACTTAAGGGCGATGCGGGCGCAGTCGAGATCGAAGTACGGGTGAACCGGCACGTGGCCCGCGGGGACGACGGTCTGCGACCAAACGCCGGTACCGTGGCGGGCGCGCAGGCGGAGAAAGACATAATCGGTGAAGTTGTTTCCCTCCGGCAGGTCGGAAACGTAGTCGAGGAAATATTGGCGCAGTTCATCGATTCCGGGCCAGAGATCGCAATTGAGATTGCGGTCGATATCGACGGGCGGCAGGTGGTAGCGCGACAGTAAGGACAGTTTTTCGGATTCGGGGCAGGCATACAACTCCCGAATCTCGTAGCCGGTGGTATTGAAGATGTCGCCACCGAGTCCATCGAAGATGAGCGAATCCTCCCGGGGGAGGTTGCGCAGCACGGGGACGATCCAGGCGTGCTCCATGGAGGCCGCCTGCGAATCGGTCAAATCGCGGCCCAGGCGGTCGTCTTTCGCAAACTGCCCGGGATCGGCCAATTCAATAATGCGATGGGGGAAGCCGAAGTCCTGAGCCATAGCGGCGGCCCAGGGGGCATCGAGGTCGCGGTTGCCCTTTTGAATGGTGCGGAGGGTGAGGGCTTCGAAAGACGTTTGCCGGGACTGCAAAGCGGCCAGAATGCGCCGGCTGTCATAGCCGCTGCTGAGGGGCAGGATGCGGCGGGAAGCGGGCAGACGGAGGCAGCGATCCATGGCGACCTGGAAGGACTCCTCGACCTCGCGTACCGCGGCGTCGTCAATGGGCCGGTCTCCGGGAGGAAGGTCCTCATAACGCAACCATTTGCGGGTAACCGGAGCAGTCGTCCCATCAAAAATGAGGCGGTGGCCGGGGGGCGCCCTGCGGGCGCCGCCAACGAACGCCCGATCGCCGAAAGCGCAATTGGCTTGAATGAAAGCCCGCCCGGGGAGGAGATCGAAAGAATCGCCGCAAGCCGAAAGAAGGCGGGCGTCCGTGGAGAACAGCACCACGCCTTTCCAAACCCGGTAATACAGCGGGGCGATGCCAAAAGCGTCGGTGATGAGTTCCAGCCGATTGCCGCGAAGAATGCGGACCGCGGCGAAGATGCCGTTGTGAGACTCCGGCGGGCTCGACCAATAGTCGAGAATGGGCTGGGGATCGCACCAGCCGTGCACTGGAGGGTCAAGCAGGTAGCCGCGGAACGCAACGCCCGCCAGCGCGGAATCGGCCGGCGCCTCATGCACCAGGGCCCTGGCGGGGGTATGGAAAGGGGAGACCTGACTCAACAGAAACCACTGGCCGGAAGCCGCGGAGTAAACGGTGGATTGCGGGGCCGAGCAGTGAACCTCCAGGTCGGTGTCCGGGCTCCAGGCGCCGAGAAAGAAATCGGAGTAATAGCCGTTATCACCGCGATGAGGGCAGACCAAATCGAGCGAAACCCGGCTCCGCATGCCAACGGGCCGCGTTTCTTCCCGCAATACTATATTCCGCGAATTCATAGAAAAACAGATCTTATAGCATGTTAGAGGCGTTCAGGGACGGCGCGCGGTTACGCCACCGCGGCTTGGACCGCGCCGGAGACGGCCCGTTTTACGAGCCGGCAGCGCACGACCGCCGTTGTGAACTCGCGCGTGAAGCGATTGTGGAACCAGCGCAGTTTCCGGATCGGAACAGTTTCCAGCGAGACGAATTGAAAGGGGCTGTCCCGGACCGTATTTTCGAACCGGCGGATGGTGATTTGGTTCAATCCACCGGCCACCTCTCCGAAGCGCATGGCCCCATCGGTCTTGAAGCCGGACCGCCACCGGATGAGGGCCTCCTCGCTGAAAATCAAATGCGCCCATGGAAAGACGGAGAACAAATGTCCTCCGAAGGGGTGAAGCCAGGTTGGGCCGAAGCTGACGACAACTTCGCCGGCGGGCTTCAGAAGCATCTCCATCGAGCGCAGAACCGCAGAAGGTTGCGCGAAATGTTCAAAGGCGTCGAGGGAGAGGATGATATCGGCGCGTTCCCGCGTGCTTTGCGTAAACAAGCAGATATGATCCACGCCGGCGGCGCGGGCTTTCCGGCGGGCGCTTTGCAGCACTTCTTCGCGGATGTCGACGCCGATGACCGATTGCGCGCCGCGGCGCGCCAACTCAACGGCGGCGTCGCCCTCGCCGCAACCAAAATCGATTACCGTTTTGCCGGCGATGCCGCGCCAAAAGGCATCCCCAAGGGACTCCACGACCGTGGAAGCGGCTGAATCGGCGCCACCACTCCCTCGGCCATGGCGCGCCAAACGCTGCAGCAGTTTTACTTGGGGGGCAATGAACAAGCCTGAATTGTGGCACGCATGCAGGGGCCTGCGCAATACGCCCCCCCCCGTTCTTCAGCAGGGCGGTGAAAGAGCCAATCCAGCCACAGCGGAACGCGGATAAGCGCGGATAACGCCTTCGCTTTGACCTGTGTTCAATCCGTGTTCATCCGTGGCCGATCGCCGGGCGCATGGGCCAGTATCCACGACGCCGCTTCGCCAAGGCTCGAAACGATCGCGTCCGGCGGTTGAGCGGGAGCTTTCTCCCGGTATCCGCGGTCGATCCAGATGGTAGCGGCGCCCGCGGCGCACCCAGCGGCGACATCCCTCCAGCGGTCGCCGATCACGAAACTGGCAGCGAGGTCTAGTGCATAACGCCGGGCCGCTTCCAGAATCAGCCCGGGCCGCGGCTTCCGGCAAGCGCAGTCGTCGGCATCGTCGTGGTAACACACAAAGCAATCGGTGATCGGCAGGGAGTCGAGCAGCAATGTGTTGATTCGTTCCACTACCGCCCGGCTCTGAGAACCGCGGGCGACATCGGGCTGATTCGTGATGAGGATCAGGAGGTAACCGGCACGGCTCAAAGCGGCAAGGGCCGGCCCGGCGTCGGGATCGAGTTCGACTTCCGCGGGCGATTCCGGCGGGTAGGGCAGGCCGCCACGGACCTTCGTCCGGATGACGACGCCATCGCGATCCAGCAGCACGGCCCGACGCATGCTTCTTACAGCTTCCCATTTTCGCGGCACCACTCGACGGCACGCCGCATCCCCTCCCTGAGCGTCACCGTGGGGGTATAGCCGAGGCGGGATTTCAGTTTGGCGCATGACAACGCCACGTGCCAGTGCGATTCGCCGGTGAGGTGGAGATTCTGCCAATAGACGCCGGCGGATGCCAGGAGACGATCGCCAAGATATGCGACGGGCCCCGCTAGCGCGGGCAAACGGCGGAGGCGCAACGGAGCGCCCAGCGCAGCCGCCATGGCTTCCACGATGCCGAGGGTCGTATAGACGGGATCATCCACGACATAAAATACCTCACCCGACGCCGCGGGGTGCGTCAGGGCCAACCGGGCGGCCTGAACCAGATTGTCGATGTAAGTAATGCTCCGCCTGTACCGGCCATCTCCAACGACAGGCATCCGCCCGGCGAGAATGCGGCGGTACACGTCGATGTGACGGCCGGGTACAGGCGGGCCGTAGAACATCGAAGGGCGGAGTATCACAACTTCGAACTCGCCTGCCCGGTGCATCTCCATAAGACCTTGCTCGGCCAACAGCTTGCTTCGGCCGTAGTGGCTCAGGGGTTTCGCCGGATCGGATTCGGTCAGGACCTGGGTCTCCGACTCACACCGTCCGCCCGCCGCGTTCGAACTGACGAAGACAAAACGCCGTACGCCGGCCGAGCGCGCAACGCGGGCCAGGCGCAGCGTCCCCTCTGTGTTGATCCGATACCAGTCGGCGGTTCGGCGGACATGAATTACGCCGGCGGAGTGCAACAGGACGTCCACATCCCGCCAAGCCGCATCCGTAAGAGACTCCCGGGCGTCGCCCAGATCCAAAGGATATACAGCAGTAAGGGATGGATTTCGCCCGCGGAGTTCCGCGGCCCGGGGGAGAAAACCAGGATGGATAAAGGCCCTGATCCCGGCGAGCCGGTCCAAAGGATGGGCGCTCAAGCTATCCAGGAGCGCCTGGGTCAGCCAGCCTGGGGCGCCGGTCACTGCCAGACATTTCAATTCCACTTTTCGGTTTCCTGAACGGCGGGCCGCTCACGCCGCCGGCAAATCAAGCCGGCGCACCCGCCGTTTCTCTTTCATAATCGACAATCATGACCACGCTGGAGCACTGCCATCTGAAGAATGGAACGCGCTCGATGCGGCGATTCAACCAGACCAGCGCCGGCAGGAACCATTTCGGGCATTTGAAAGGAAAGAGGAAAGGGTAGATCTCAAATCGGGTGACGTTGTACCCCGAGTGGCCTTCGAAAAACGACCGGTATTGTTTCGGCGTATAAGACCGCTCGCCGGCGGCGCGCCTGCCCGGAGTCAGTTCGAGCAGGCGCCGCGGGAGGCTCAAACCGTTGGATTCGACCAAAAGAGTCCGGCCGCGCCCCACGCGCATCAATTCGCGCGCCATATCCCGGGGTCGTTCGACGTGGTGCATCACATCGAAATCGATAGCCGCGTCGTACTCCCGGTCCCGGCAGGGCAGGTTTTGGGCGTCGGCCCGTACCGCCTCGAAGCCCGCCTTCCGAAGCCATGCCACGCCTTCTTCAAAATACTCGGAGACGACATAGCGGCGGATCTGGCCCTGGTTCGCAGCCAGAATGGCGCGCGACATATCGCCGTTGCCGGAGCCGACCTCGAAAAAGTCCTGCTCTCTGCCCCGGCCAAACGTGTCGTAAAAGAGCTTCACATAGCGGGGGACGACAAAAGCGTCGCTGATGTCGCCGATCAACTGCTTGCGCCAGGATGCGTCTTCGGAATGAATGCCCGCCCACGAGGGCGACGGCTGCCGGCCGGCATCAGGGCCCGAGCTACTCGCCACCGGCCGCCCCCTTGCCAGCAGGCGCGTGGAAGTGGCCCCAGGAAGTCTTCAAACCGTTGGCGATTACCCGGCTCCCTTCCAATTCGGGCGCGTAATGAAGGCGCGGGAGGCCCTGGCCGGCCATGAATTTCATCAGGCGGTCACCGTTTCGAGGGCAGTAAAGCATCCAAAAGCCGCCCCCGCCGGCGCCGGCGACCTTGCCCCCCAGCACGCCGTACTCGGCTCTCACATGCTCGTAGAGTTGTTCCACTACGGGCAGGGTCACCCTGTCGGACAGGTTGCGCTTGGCAAGCCAGTGCTCGTGCATTAATTCGCCGAAGCGGTCAAAATTGCAGCCGCCCATCGCCTCCGCGATGCGATACCCGATGTCCCGAATCCCGAGCAGGCTCTCCTCCACCGAACCACCGCCGGAAGCGTTCATCGCCTGATTCTGCTCGGCCAGGACGTCGGTGGTGACACGCTGCACATTGGTGTAATAGAGATGCGTATTGGCGACGAAATCGGAGAGGCTATAGGGGCTTATGTTCAACCGGGTGGCCTTAGTGACCCCCGCGCGGTCGATCTCAATCGTAGTCAGGCCCCCGTAGACCGCCATGTACTGATCCTGCTTGCCGATGGGTTTTCGCAACGTGTCCAACTCGATCTCGCAGGCCTCCTCGGCGAGCGTTTCGAGAGAAGCGGGATTCAGGGTATATGCCCGAAGCGCGTTGAGAAGCCCGACCAGGTAGCAACTCGAGGATCCCAGTCCCGTGCCCGCCGGCAGATCCGCCACCGAGGCGATTTCGATGGCGTCGTGAATGCCGTGCCGCAGCAGGGCCTCGCGCGCCAGTTCATGCTGCAACTGGCTGACATCGGCCACGGTTTCGCTCCTGGTGTAGTGCAGCCGGACCAGACGGTCCGCGTGGGGGACGTTCACCACCACGTACATGTACTTGTCGATTCCGAGAGCGACTACGAACCCGCCATGCTTCCGGTAAAAGCTCGGCAGGTCCGTGCCTCCGCCTCCGAGCGTGATTCTGAAGGGAGTCCGAGTGGCAATCATGCGTTTACAACCGGTAGCCGGCGGCCGCGGCATCGTTGTGGAACATCTTCACGGTTTCCAGCGACAATTCCGTCAAGTCTTTGCCGAACAGCTTCAGCTTCTTCAGGATTTCATGCGTCACGGTGATGATATCGCACCCCGCCGCTTCGGCGTGCTCGATGTTCAAGACCTCGCGCCCCGTCGGCGGAGATCTTAATGCGCCGCGTTTTCATTCCCCTCCCGGTCCTGCGCGGCGACGGCGTTGACCAGCAGATGCCAGATAATCCCCTGCCACCCCTCCGCATGGGGAGTGATGCGCTCCTGAGCCACTACCGGCACAAGAATGCAGGCGTCGGCGAGTTTCACGGCGAAACCGCCGTCGCGGCTGACCACCGCGACGATCCTGCTCCCCGATGTTTTCGCCAATTGCATGGCGCGGACAAGGTTCATGGATGCGTTGGCGCTCCCGCCGCCGACGGAAAACACCAGAAGAACGTCATCGCGCCCAATCCGGCTGGTTTTCAACCAGGCTTCAAACGCCACATCCCATCCAACGTCGTTCGTCCATGCCGTTAACTCCGCCACATTGTCGGTGGGGCAGTAAGATTCGACGCCGGCGATTTTCCGGAAATCGTTGACTGCGTGGGAGGCGTTGGCGGCGCTGCCGCCGACACCAAGAATGAACAGGCGTCCCGCGCCGCCGGCCAGCTCCCGAAGGATCTCAATGGCCCGAGCGATGGCGGAGCGGTCCAGGCGCGCCGCGATGTCCACCGTCTCGGCAAGATAGGTCTCAATGTAGCTTTCGGGCAGCAATCCTGGGCCTTTCTTCCTAAGTTTTCCCCCTGAGTCAGGATTCGCCTCATGGTATCATCCCGTGGAACTTCGCCGCATTGAGCTGTTAAGGGGCGCTGAATAGCCGCTCTCCCCGATGGGTTAACTGGTTGTGTGAGTGCCTTACTCCAGGATCGCGAACGGCGTTCCGCGCCGCGGGAAATCTGTCTTCCCGCGCAGTAAAACGACCAGCCTACGTAGACTGAGCCTTTGTTTTCAGCGGCTCTTCCGTCCTATATAACCCAAGAAGCCCTCGCAACCGGATTGCCACAAGGTCGATGGGGTCGAACAACATACAGCGCAAGACATTAATGCGCGACCCGGCTTTGTTCACCCAATGCACCGGCTGATAGTAGACCGGAACGTTCAACCGGTGCATGATGAAAAACATTTCGACGTCGAACATGCCGCCGTCCACGCGGCAACGGCGGAACACTTCCCGGCACGCATCTCGGGTGAGGCACTTGAACCCGCATTGACTGTCTACCACGGCCTTTTCGAAGACGATCAGATGCGCCAGCAATTGCAGGCTCAACCCCATGACCCGCCGCCACCTGGACTCGCTCTCCTGGTACGTTCGCACGCCGACTACGGCCTGCTGCCCTCCATGTTCGAATCGGGGGAGCATGGCGTCGAACTCTTCGATGGGGGTGGCCAGATCCGCATCCATGAACAACACCAGATCGCAGGCCGCAGCGAGACAGCCGCGCCGGACAGCCGCCCCCTTGCCCCTATTCCGAGGTTGGCGAATCAGGTTGAGATTCGGCCAGCCGCGCCGCATGTCATGAACCAGTTTGGGAGTCGGGTCCGCGCTGCCGTCGTCCACGACGATGACCTCGTACGAGGCGAACCGCGAATCGAGGTACGGGCGGATAGCGGCCAAAGTCGCGGGCAGGCGGTGCGACTCGTTGTAAGCCGGCACCACCACACTGAGCGA
>JAIQFU010000450.1 GCA_020073115.1 Terriglobia bacterium | reverse complement strand
GGTCCGGGCAGGTCCCCCTGGACCCGCTAGCCGTTTCCAGTCAACGCTCACCCCGGGGGAGCGCCTGGCCGGCCAGGGGTCCGGCCGCGGACCCGGGGGTCCGGCCCCACAAATCTATTGCAGCATCTCCGTGAGCACCCGGCCGACGGAGCCGCTCGGAGTTTCCACATCGAGGATGGTCGCCAGCGTGGAAGCCACATCGTTGACGATAATGGAGCCGTTGTGGCGGCCGGGGCGGATCCCGGCGCCCATGAAGATCACCGGGACGTGCGAGTCGTAGCCGAAAGGCGTCCCGTGAGTCGTTCCGGCGCCATTGGCGAAGATCCAATACGGGTCGGGAATGAATTCGATGTCGGCGCCGCGGCGTTCGTTGAATCCGTTCATCACCCGGCGGCTCAAGTCGTCTCCCAGAACCTCGCCTTTGAGAAGTTGATCCCGGGTATAGACGCGGAATACGTGCGGCATGGCGAAGACCGCGCGCGCAGCCTCACGCCGCACCTCCGCGGGCTCGAGATTCTTCTGCGCCACCAGGTCGAGGTTCAGAAACAGCTCCAAATCCCAACTCCCGGCGATCCAGTTCCCTTCCCCGTACTTCTTCACCAGCGCGGCCTGGGCCGCGTCGCGGGCGGCGTTGCCGGGAAAGCGGCCGCCCGGCATGCGCCGCGCCACGTTCGATTCGGGCGTGGGCGCCACGCCATGGTCGCCGGTCAGGACCACCAGAACGTTGTCCATGCCCACTTGCTTCTCTACCGCCTGGAAGAGCCGCTCCAGCGCCCGGTCCGCGCGCAGGCTCACGTCGTGCTCCTCGGGCGAGTACGGCCCGAAGCTGTGCCCCACGTAGTCGTGCGCCGAGAAACTGACCGCCAGCAAATCCGTTACGCCGCGCTGGCCCAGGCGTTCCGCCTGCAAGGCGTTCTCTGCCAGGCGCTCGATCATATCGTTGCCGAAGGGGCTCGCCTCTACGGCGGTATACAGGGCCCGCCCGGAGGCCGGCAGCTTGTGATCCAGCCACGTGGCGCCGCCGTAACCGTCCGCCGGCCGCGCGGCGTTGCAGTCTTTGACCCAGGCCGGGAGGTCGGCGAAGTAGTAAGTGCTGCTGACGAAGTTTCCACTGGCGGGATCGAACCAGTACGCGCCATCGGCCATGTGACCCGCGGGCAGGATGGCGGCGCGGTCCTTCAGCGAGATCCCGATCACGCGCGAGGCGCCGTCATCGGCCATTTTCAGCTCGTCGCCGACGGTATCCACCAGCAGGCGCCGCGGCGACGATCCCGTTCCGGCGCCGCCCAGAAGCTGCGTCCGGTCGTCGCTGACGCTCGTCACGTGCTTGCCTTCGTCGCGGTCGTACCAGTCGTTCGCCACGATCCCGCTGAGGGCCGGGATGGCGCCCGTCAGGAACGTGCTGTGCCCCACCGCGGTGACCGTCGGCACGTGGACATAGCGCGCGTTGGTGAATACGGCTCCCCGGCTCAAGAGCCGGTCGAAGCCGCCGGTGTATTCGCTGCGGAAGCGGGTCGTGTAATCGTAGCGGAACTGGTCGAGGACGATGGCCAGGACCAGCTTGGGCTTCGGCGCCGCGCCCAGCGCGAGGCCGGCCGCCACGAGGCAAAGCAGTAGTCGTTTCATGTGAAAACCTCAGCGTAGCATGCGCCCGAATGTTAACTTTGTGTACAGCCGGATCGAGATCGACTGTCCGCTATCTTGACATCCCGGCTGCAAAAGGGATGCAAGTGACTGATTTTACGTGCGGCCCTGTTCGGGATCCGGCGTGCATGGATTGTGCCGGATCGTTTCGGAGGAAATTGGTTCTCATGCAATCAGGCAGTAGACAGGACCGCCGGTTGAAATCGAGATTCGACATCCGCCGCGAGCTCCGCTACAAGCTGCTGGAGGCAGAGAAGACGGTCGAGACCGGCACGGGAATCACCCTCGACATCGGCAGCAGCGGAGTCGCCTTCCTAGCCGGCCGGCAACTGCCCCCGGGAGCTTTTCTGGAGCTCTCCATCAGCTGGCCCGTGCTTCTGAACCAGAGTTGCCCGATGCGCTTGAACATCCTCGGCCGCGTCTTGCGCAGCGACAGCGAGCGGGTGGTGTGCAGCGTCGACAAGTACGAATTCCGAACGCAGGCCCGCAGTTGCCCCGAGGCTCCCGCCGTGCGCCACGATTCCATGCTGCAGCGGTGGGCGGACACGATCCGCCGCGGAGATCTCCGCTCCGGCGTGGCCGGCGCGTAAAGGTGTGGGGCGGGGCTTTCGCCCCGCAGCCGGGCTTCTGCCGGGCGCAGCGCCCCACTGATCGTTTGCACCACGAAGTCCGTTATCATATTCGGCGATGCGCCTGCGCCTCCGGCTGGAGCGATATTTCGAATTCGAGTCCCTCGGGGCCGATTGGAAAACCGAGATCCTCGCCGGCTTCACCACTTTCATGACGATGGCCTACATCGTTTTCGTCAACCCCGCCATTCTTCACGAAACCGGGATGCCGCTGGCCGCGGTGACCGCGGCCACGTGCGTTTCGGCGGCGGCCGGCAGCCTGCTTATGGGCGGGTTCGCGCGCTACCCCATCGCGCTGGCGCCCGGTATGGGACTCAACGCCTATTTCACCTACTCCGTAGTGAAGGGCATGGGGATCCCATGGCAGGCCGCGCTGGGGGCCGTCTTTATTTCGGGCGTAGCGTTTTTTCTACTGACCGTGGTGGGCGTGCGGCAACTGATCATTTCCACCATCCCGTACGAACTTTACGCCGCCGTGGCCGCGGGGGTGGGATTGTTCATCGCGCTGATCGGCTTCCGCAATTCCGGGATCATCGCCCCCGATCCGGCCACCACCGTCACCCTCGGGAACCTGCACGACAAAAGCGTGGCCCTGGCGGTCTGCGGACTGCTCCTCATTGCGGCGCTGCTCGCCTGGAAAGTGCGGGCGGCCATGCTGATCGGGATTCTGGCCACCACGCTCGTCGGCCTGGCCACCGGGGTGGCCAAATGGACGCCGCAGCCTTACCGGCTGGCCGATCTCGCCGCCACGGCCGGAAAGCTGGATATCGGCGCCACTCTGCGGCTCGGCTTCCTGGAAGTGGTCTTCGTCTTCCTCTTCATCGACCTGTTCGACAACATCGGCACGCTGGTAGCGGTGGGGACGAAGGCTAACCTGTTCGACAAGACGCATCGCATCCCGCGGGTGAACCGGATCCTGCTCTCGGACGCTTCGGCCACCATGATCGGATCGTTCGCCGGAACATCGACCGTGGTCAGCTACATCGAGAGCGCGGCGGGCGTGGCCGCCGGCGGCCGCACCGGCGTCACCGCCATCGTCACGGGACTGCTCTTTATCGTGGCTTTATTCGTGGCGCCCGCGGTAGGCGCGATTCCCGCCGCGGCCACCGCCCCGGCGCTGATTATCGTGGGCAGCCTGATGATCGGCGTCGTAGCGGAGATTGCCTGGACCGACCCGGAGGTGGCGGTTCCGGCGTTCCTCACCATGATGGCCATCCCGCTGACTTTCAGCATCGCCAACGGACTGGCTTTCGGGTTCACCTCGTTCACCCTCATCAAGCTGCTGCGCGGCAAATTCCGCGAGGTGAACTGGTTTGTCTACGCGCTGACGGCGTTGTTCATCGCGCGCTTCCTGTACCTCTCGCGCGCCTAGAGCAACCAACCGTCGGGCGGATTTTGATGTAACGGTTTTCGGAATTTAGGAATCGGAATGATTGAATAGGATTGGAGGATGCGGGAAATGGTTCCCAAAGCAGCGTATTGGACGGTTCTTCTGGCAATGGCGGCAGGGCCCGTCTTGGCCGATGCGGACGACCCTCCGTCGCGAGTGGCCCGTTTGAACTATCAGAGCGGCACGGTTTCGTTCCGCCCGGGCAGCGTGGAGGAGTGGACCGCCGCCACGCTCAATTACCCGCTGACCACCGGGGATCATCTCTGGACCGAAGGCGGCGCGCAGACGGAAATGCACATCGGCTCCACAGCGGTGCGGATGGATTCTCAAACCGCGCTTTCCATCCTCAACCTGGACGACCGCACGGTTCAGCTCAGCGTCACCCAGGGCGCGGTCAATGTCCACATTCGCGACCTTGCGCCGGATGAGGCGTACGAAATCGACACGCCCAACGCGGCCATCTCGCTGTTGCGGCCCGGCGACTACCGCATCGATTGCGATGGCGACCGCAACCTGACCGCCGTCACGGTGTGGGACGGAGAGGCCGAGTTCACGGCGGGCGACGGCGGCCTGGCGACGCCCGTGCGCGCCGGGCAGAGCGCGCGCGTGAACGGTATCGACCAAGTGACGCAGGAAATCGTCCGCGCCGCCGGCCGCGGCGACTTCGAACGATGGTGCGAGGCGCGCGACCGGCGCGAAGATCGCGTGGAATCGGCCCGCCACGTTTCGCGCGGGACGATCGGGTACGAAGACCTGGACGAGTACGGCGCGTGGCGCGAATATCCGCCATACGGCTGGGTATGGGGGCCGCGGGTGGCGGCCGGCTGGGCGCCCTACCGTTACGGACACTGGGCGTGGGTGGACC
>JAIQFU010000449.1 GCA_020073115.1 Terriglobia bacterium | reverse complement strand
CCTTTTCCTATCCGTGTTCATCCGTGGCCATTTTGCGTTGCCGACACTTTCGAGGCAAGCCCCGGCGCCATTATAATCGGTAGTAATGTCCAAAAACACTTTCGGCGCGGCGTCGATGCTGCGCGTTGGCGACGCTCAATACGACTACTACCGCCTCTCCTCCCTTGAAGAGAAAGGCGTGGGCCACATATCCCGCTTGCCTTTCTCCACCAAGATCCTGCTCGAGAACCTCTTGCGCCATGAAGACGGCCGCCGCGTTTCGGCCGATGATGTGGACTACGTGGCCCGCGGCGTGGCGGGCCCCAACGGCAAGGAAATCAGTTTCATGCCCGCGCGCGTGCTGCTGCAGGATTTCACCGGCGTGCCCGCCGTGGTGGATCTGGCCGCTATGCGCGACGCGCTGGCGGCCATGGGCGCCGATCCCAACCGCGCCAACCCCCTGCTCCCGGCTGACCTCGTCATCGACCACTCCGTTCAGGTAGACCGGTTCGGCTCCACCGATGCCTTCCAGGTGAACGCCCTACTCGAGTTCCAGCGTAATCGCGAGCGCTACATGCTTCTGCGCTGGGGCCAGACCGCGTTCGATAATTTCCGCGTGGTCCCGCCCGATACCGGCATCGTGCACCAGGTCAATCTGGAATACCTCGCAGCGGTTGTCTTCCGCGCCAGGGGACAGGCCTACCCCGATACCGTGGTCGGCACGGATTCTCACACCACCATGATCAACGGCCTCGGCGTGCTCGGTTGGGGCGTCGGCGGCATCGAAGCCGAGGCGTGCATGTTGGGGCAGCCCATCTCCATGCTGCTGCCGTCCGTGGTCGGGTTCAAACTGCATGGCCGCCTCAACGAAGGCTGCACCGCCACGGACCTGGTCCTCACCATCACCCAGATGCTTCGCAAGAAGGGCGTGGTCGGCAAGTTCGTCGAGTATTTCGGCCCCGGGCTCAGCGCCCTCAGCCTCGCGGACCGGGCCACCGTCGGCAACATGTCTCCCGAATACGGCGCTACCATGGGCTTCTTCCCGGTGGACCAGGAGACGCTGGAGTATCTCCGGTTCACCAATCGCCCGCCGGACCTCATCGCGCTCGTCGAAACCTACACCAAGGAGCAGGGACTCTTCCGTACCGACCAGATGCCGGACCCGCTCTACTCCGATTCCCTGGAGTTGGATCTGGGCACGGTCGTGCCCTCCATGGCCGGTCCCAAGCGTCCCCAGGACCGCATCGAACTTCCCAACGTGAGAAAGAATTTCGCCGGCGCCTTTCCCGGCTCGAAGAAGTCCGCCACCGTGGAGATGGATGGGCAGCAAATCAAGCTGAAGGACGGCGCGGTGGTGATCGCCGCCATCACCAGTTGCACCAACACGTCAAATCCCTCCGTGATGCTCGCCGCCGGGTTGCTGGCCAGGAAGGCCGCCGAGCGCGGGTTGACAGTCAAGCCCTGGGTCAAGACCAGCCTTGCGCCGGGCTCGAAAGTGGTCATGGATTATTACCACAAGGCCGGCCTCGTACCGTACCTGGAACAGCTCAAGTTCCACCTCGTGGGATTCGGCTGCACCACCTGCATCGGCAACAGCGGGCCGCTGCCCGAACCCATCGCCCAGGCCGTACAGAAGCAGAACCTCGCGGTGGCGGCGGTACTCAGCGGCAACCGCAACTTCGAAGGCCGCATCAATCCCCACGTGAAGGCCAATTATCTCGCTTCGCCCCCGCTGGTCGTGGCCTATGCGCTCGCCGGAACCATGGATATCGATCTCACCCACGACGCGCTGGGCCAGGACTCCCAAGGCAACCCGGTCTACCTGCGCGACATCTGGCCGTCGAACGACGAAGTGCGGGAAACGGTGCGCGCCGCCGTTCAGCCGGAAATGTTCCGCAACGAGTACTCCCAGGCCTTCGAGGGCGACGACCGCTGGAAGACCATGCCCGTGCCCTCCGGCGTCACGTACCAGTGGGACGAGATCTCCACGTACATCAAGAGACCGCCCTACTTCGACAACATGGCCGACCCCAAGCAGCCTATCGTGGACCTTACGGGGATGCGCGCCCTGGCGCTGTTGGGCGATTCGGTCACCACCGACCACATCTCGCCCGCGGGTTCCATCCCCAAGGATAGCCCCGCCGGCCGGTACCTCATCGCACAGGGCGTGGAGCCCAAGGACTTCAACTCCTACGGCGCCCGGCGCGGCAATCATGAAGTGATGGTGCGCGGCACCCTGGCGAACATCCGCCTTCGCAACCAGCTCGCCCCTGGAACCGAAGGGGGCTGGACGGTCCACCTGCCCGACGGCGAGCAGCTGTCCATCTACGATGCTTCCATGCTCTACCAGCGCGAAGGCGTGCCGCTCGTGATCCTCGCCGGCAAGGAATACGGCTCCGGTTCGTCGCGCGACTGGGCCGCCAAGGGCGTGATGCTGCTCGGCGTACGCGCCGTGATCGCCGAAAGCTTCGAGCGTATCCACCGCACCAATCTCGTCGGCATGGGCATTCTGCCGCTCCAGTTCGAGGAGGGCGAAAACGCCGCCGCTCTCAAGCTCTCCGGCAAGGAAGTCTTCCACGTGGAAGGCGTGCGCGCCGCGCTGGAAGGCAGCGGCCGCAAGGCCGCGGTTCGCGCCATCGGAGCAGACGGAGCCGAGAAGCGCTTCACCGCGCTCGTCCGCGTGGACACGCCGCAGGAAATCGAATACTATCGCAACGGCGGCATCCTGCAATACGTGTTGCGCCAGTTGGCGTCTTGACCAGCCATATGGAATCAGCAGATCTCGCTCTCGACCGCTTCCGCCAGGGGTACTCCTGCGCCCAGTCCGTCTTCTCCGTGCTCGCCGAACGTCGGGGCGTAGAGACGGACGTTGCCTTCCGCATTGCCGCCGGCCTGGGCGGCGGCATTTGCCGTTCCGCGCAGACCTGCGGTTGCGTCACCGGCGCCATCCTCGCGGTCGGCCTCGGCCAGCAGGACGTCAGCGTCGAAGGGAATAGAGCTGCCAGAGAAGTCACCTACGCGGCCGGCCGGCGTTTCCTGAGCGAGTTCGCCGCCCGCCACGGCTCAACCCTCTGCCGGGAACTGATGGGTTGTGACATCGGCACGCCCGAAGGCATGGAGCAGGCCCGGCGTGAAGACCTTTTTCGCCGGTGCTGCGCCCAATTCGTCCGCGACGCCGTCGAACTTGTTGCGCCGCGGCCTTAACAGGGCCGCGACCGTTAAGGAGCGGTCATCAACCCGCTCCCCCGTTCACCCTCCGTGCCCAAACACCCATTCCCCCTGTGAAAACCCGCGCCTCTCGCGCTTTACATCGGCGCGTTGACGGCGTTAACTTGCAGTTAGGGTTTTCTAGGCTCTCCGATTCTTGTGGGGGCGGAGGGACAATGGCCGATTCGAAACGGGGTGACGTTTCTCTGGCGCCCACCCAATGCGACCCGGTTTGTATCACCTGCTCGGACCAGGGTGTAACTGCCCGCGTCCTGGAAATCTTCCCGGACGGCACGGCGAACGTAGACACCGGCGCGAATCATATCGAACAAATCAGCGTGGAACTGGTTGACGCCGCCGTAGGCGACTTCGTATTGACGCATGCCAAGGTCGCCATCGCCAATGTAAGTCGTACACCCTGACACTTAGACTGCGTTGTGTCTTTTATTTGGAGTGATGCATGGCGTCCAAAAAAGATGATGCGGTTGTTCACGTCCTATGGATCAACGCCGGCCTGAGCTGCGACGGCGATTCCGTCTCGCTCACCGCGGCGACCCTGCCCAGCGTTGAGGATATCGCGATGGGCGGCATTCCCGGCCTGCCCAAGGTTCAGTTCCACTGGCCCCTGGTCGACTACCAGGTCGGCGACGATTTCATGCAGTGGTTCTTCCAGGCCGATGCCGGCCGCCTGGAGCCGTTCGTATTGATCGTCGAAGGCTCCATCGCCAACGAAAAGATCAAAAACGAGGGCTACTGGACCGGCTTTGGCAACGACCCGCAGACTGGCCAGCCGATCACGTTGATGGAGTGGCTCGATCGCCTGGCGCCCAAGGCGCTGGCTATCGTCGCCGCGGGTACCTGCGCCACCTACGGCGGCATCCATGCCATGCAGGGCAACCCCACCGGCGCCATGGGCCTCCCCGATTACCTCGGCTGGAACTGGCGCTCCAAAGCCGGCGTCCCCATCGTGTGCGTCCCCGGGTGTCCCGTGCAGCCGGACAACCTCAGTGAGACCCTCCTCTACCTGCTCAACCAGGTCGCGGGCCACGCGCCCATGATTCCCCTCGACGACAAACTGCGCCCCACCTGGCTCTTCAGCCAGCAGACTGTGCACGAAGGCTGCGACCGCGCCGGTTATTACGAGCAGGGCGACTTCGCCGCGGAATACGGCTCGCCCAAGTGCCTCGTCAAGATCGGCTGCTGGGGCCCGGTGGTCAAGTGTAATGTCACCAAGCGCGGCTGGATGGACGGCATCGGCGGCTGCCCCAACGTCGGCGGCATCTGCATCGCCTGCACCATGCCTGGCTTCCCGGACAAGTTCATGCCGTTCATGGACGAGCCGCCGGG
>JAIQFU010000448.1 GCA_020073115.1 Terriglobia bacterium | reverse complement strand
ATCGGGACCCGCGCCGATATCGAGCGCGCCGCGCGCCAGCTTCGCGGCCTGTTTTCCGTCAACCTCATGGACGCCGTCACCGGCGTCAGGACGGAGTTGATCCCCATCCCCGAACTGGCCGCCATGGGCGTCGCCCGGGTCAGCATCCCGGTGGCTTCCATCATGGTGATGCACAAGGCCCTCACCGATTTCTTCTCCGCCCTGCGCGCCTCCCCCACCGGCCTCCTGGCCGGCGAGACCCGCCGCCTCACCGGGTTCAAGGACTACACCGCGTTTGTCGGCCTGCCCGAATACCGCGCGCTCGAAAAGGAATACCTGCCGGCCGCTTCCGCCGTCACCCCATGCCTGGAGTGATAACACATGGGGCGTGGGCGCTCTTGCCTGCCGGCTCGGCGCTCTTGCCGGCGCCCGGCCCCATAGCCTATCGGCAGGAGCGCCGGCACGGCCAACAGGAGTGTTCACGCCACTGAAGGTTGAGCTTCTATGCCTATGACCCTCGCCGAAAAAATCCTGGCCCGCGCCTCCGGCCGCCATTCGGTCTCGCCGGACCAGGTCGTGGTCGCCCGCGTCGACCTCGCCATGAGCCACGAGAACGCCGACCTCGTCCGCAAGAGTTTCCTCCAGGTCGGCGTCCCGCGCGTGTGGGACCCGTCGAAAATCGTCATCATCTTCGACCATCGCGTCCCCGCCGAATCGGAAAAGACCGCCACCACCCACAAGGCCATCCGCGAGTTCGTCGCCGCCCAGGGAATCCGCAATTTCTACGACGTCGGCCGCGGCGGCATCTGCCACCAGGTGCTGCCCGAAAACGGCCACGTCCGCCCCGGCATGGTTTTGGTTGGCACCGACTCCCACACCACCACCCATGGCGCGTTCGGCGCCTTCGCCACCGGTATCGGCGCCACCGAAATGGCCGGCGTCTGGACCGAGGGCGAACTCTGGTTCAAGGTCCCCTCCACCCTGCGGATTGCAGTCGAGGGCGAATTCCGTCCCTGGATCTCCGCCAAGGATCTCATCCTCCGCATCATCGGCATGCTCGGCGCCGCCGGCGCCGACTACCGCGCCGTGGAGTTCGACGGCTCCGCCATCCGCCGCATGACCGTCGCCTCCCGCATGGTGCTCTGCAATCTCGCCATGGAAATGGGCGCCAAGGTGGCGTTCACCCCGGTCGACGAGGTCCTCCTCGACTACCTCCGCCCCCGCACCGCCGAAGCGCTGGAACCCATTGCGCCCGACCCGGACGCCGTCTACGAGAGCACGATCGAGCTCGACGCCTCCGAAGACCTTTGGGAGCCCCAGGTGGCTTGCCCGCATTCCGTCGATCACGTGAAGCCCCTCTCCGCCCTCGGCGACGTCCCCGTCGATCAGGCCGTCCTCGGGTCGTGCACCAATGGCCGCCTCGAGGATCTCGAAATCGCCGCCATGGTGCTGGCCGGCCGCGCCGTCCACCCCCGCACGCGCCTGGTCGTCATCCCCGCCTCCCAGCGCATCTATCGCGACGCCATGCGCCTCGGCTACCTCGAAACCCTCGCCGCCGCCGGCGCCATGATCGCCCCCCCCGGATGCGGTCCCTGCGTCGGCGTGCACCAGGGCATCCTCGCCTCCGGCGAGACCTGCGTTTCCTCCACCAACCGCAATTTCCTGGGCCGCATGGGCAGCAAGGATTCTCTCGTCTACCTCGCCAGCCCCGCCGTGGTCGCCGCCTCCGCCGTGGCCGGCCGCCTCGCCCACCCCGCATCCATTGTTAAGGAGATCCCATGTCCGGTGGAAGTCTGACCCTCCGCGGCCGCGTGCGCGCCGTGCTCGGTGAAAACATCGATACCGATATCATCTATCCCGGCCGCTACCTCAACATCACCGATCGCGAGAAGACCGCCGAGCACCTCTTCGAGTTGGCCTACCCCGAGATCCGCCCGGCGCTCCAACCCGGCGAGTTCATCGTCGCCGCCAGGAATTTCGGTTGCGGATCCAGCCGCGAGCAGGCCGCCGCCGCCCTCAAATTCGCCGGCGCCGGGGCTGTAATCGCCGCCTCCTTCGCCCGCATCTTTTTCCGCAACGCCATCAACCTCGGCATCCCCGCCGTCGTGGCGCCGGATGCCGCCGCCCTGTGCGCCCCCGGTGATGAGTTGGAAATCGATCTGGCCGCGGGCCAAATCCGCAACCTCACACGCAACGTGACGATCTCCGCCGCCCCCCTCGACCCCCGCGCCGTGGAACTCGTCTCCACCGGCGGCCTGATTCCATACCTGAAAAGGAAGCATGCCGCCGCCAGCTAACGACCAACGACTAACGACCAACGACTACCACACCATGTCCCACCCTCGCATAGCCTGGCTGCCCGGCGATGGCATCGGCCAGGAAGTCTGCGCCGCCGCGCGCCTCGTCCTCGACTCCGCCGGCTTCCGCGCCGACTACCTCCCCGGAGACATCGGCTGGGAGTTCTGGCGCCGGGAAGGCGACGCCCTCCCGCCCCGCACCCTCGACCTGCTCCACTCCACCGGCTGCGCCTTCTTCGGCGCCATCACCTCCAAGCCCGCCGGCGACGCCGTCCGCGAACTTGCGCCCGAATTCCAGGGCCAGGGCCTCTCGTACCGCAGCCCCATCGTGCGCATGCGCCAGATGCTCGATCTCTACATCTGCCTGCGACCCTGCCGCGCCTTCCCCGGCAATCCTCTCAACTACCGCGACGATATCGACCTCGTCGTGTTCCGTGAAAACACCGAGGGCATGTACATCGGCGTCGAGTTTCCCAAAGTCCCCGCCGCCTTCTACGCCGAGCCCGCCATGAAGCGCATTCCGCCGGATGCCGCCCTATCCCTGCGCAGCATCACCCGCGAATCCTCGCGCCGCATCGTCGAGGCCGCCTTCCGGTACGCCGTCCGTCACGGCCGCCGCAAAGTCACTGCCGTCCACAAGGCCAACGTCCTCCGCGCCACCTGCGGCGTGTTCCTCGAAGCCGCCGAAGAGGTGGCCTCCCGCTATCCCGGAATTCAGTTCGAAGCCGCCAATGTGGACGCCATGGGCATGTGGCTCCTCAAGAACCCCCGCAACTACGATGTCATCGTCACCACCAACCTGTTCGGCGACATTCTGTCCGATCTCTGCGCCCAACTGGTGGGCGGCATGGGCTTCGGCTACAGCGGCAACATCGGCGAGAAATACGCGGTCTTCGAGCCCACCCACGGCTCCGCCCCCAAATACGCCGGAATGAACAAGGTGAATCCGTTGGCCACCATCCTCGCCGCCATGATGATGGTGGAGTGGCTCGGGAACGTGGAACTCGCCCTCGCCATCGGGCGCGCCGTGGCCCGCGTCATCTCCTGCGGGACCGTGCGCACCTACGATATGGGCGGTTCCGCCTCCACCATGGACATGGCCCGCGCCGTCGCCGCCGCCCTCTGACTCGCGGCCCTGCCACCCTGCTTGGTGAGAAATCTCCCAGAACGCGTCGCTTCACCGTATACTCGCGCCGGTTTCCGTCTCAAAATAGTCGAAGCCACTCAGAAATCCAGGAGGTGCTTATGACAGGACGAACGAAACGCGAAGTCAGCCCTATTCCCAAGGGCCATCACACCGTAACCACATACCTCACCGTTCCCGGCGTCGACCGCCTGATCGACTTCATCCAGAAGGCCTTCAACGGTCAGGTGATCTTCCGCATGGACGGCCCCCACGGAACCGTAGCCCACGCCGAGATGAAAATCGGCGACTCCATGGTCATGATGGGCGATCCCCGCGGCGAGTTTCCCGCCCGGCCCTGCAACATCCATCTTTACGTCGAGAACGTGGACGAGGTTTACCAGCGCGCCGTCCAGGCCGGCGGCAAATCCCTTCGCCCCGTGGAAAACCAGTTTTACGGCGACCGCGGCGGTGGCGTCGAGGACCCCTGTGGAAACCAGTGGTGGATCTCCACCCACGTGGAAGACGTGTCCACGGAAGAACTGCAGCGCCGCATGGCCGCCCTGAAACCCGGCCAGCACTAACCGAGGCGGGGCAGGCCTTCAACCTGCCCTAAATCTTCTCCGCAATCGCCTTCAGTTCCACTGTCTCCTTACCCTTGCTCCCCACCTTGACCTTCGCTCCCTGGCTCTCCACGCCCTTCAGAAAATCCGGGTCGAACCACGCATCGTCTTCCACTTTTTCCCACGCGAACGCCAGATAGTCCCCCGGCGGAACGTCTTTCAACGTGGCCTTCCCCGAAGCGTCGGTCGATCCCTTGCGCACCGCCTCCGCGTGCCGCTGGTCCGGCGCGGCGGGCAGCAGCACAACGGTCGCATCGCTTACCGCTTTATCCTCGCGCGAGACGCTGGCCTCCACCTGTCCGCCATCCGTCCCCAGGACGATCCGCAGCGTCGCGTTTCCCCCCGGCGGGCATTCCAACTCTTTACCCATCGCGTCCCGCCCGTTGAACGTTACCGACTTGATATAGGTCCCTTCCGGCACGCTCGGGAGCGCCAGGTCATACGGAGCGGCCGCCAGGCGCTTCAGCGTAAAAGCGCCGCTCTCGTCCACCTTCGCCGTCACCGGGATCACCG
>JAIQFU010000447.1 GCA_020073115.1 Terriglobia bacterium | reverse complement strand
GTACTGTTCGATGCCGCCCTCGACCGGGACCAGGCGGATGCGTCCCTGGACCGGCCCCAAGGGGGCGCGCGCGTCCAGCCCCTCTTCGACCACGCGCAAGCGGAAAGGCGCGGCCAGGCGAATCGCGATTTCCCGCGGCTCGCGGTCCAGGATGGACACGGACGCAAAGCCCCTGGGGGAGCCGGCCTGGAAGGCCAGCCCGGCGACGGCGTGCCAGAGGCCGCGTCCGACGCCGCCGAACTCGAAGGCGCCGTTGGAGTTGGTTTGCATCCGCATGGAGGGAGGCGCGCCCTGGATTATTTCCTCCCCGTCGGCGGATTTGAGCCCCACCTGCACACCGGCTGCGGGACGCCCGGCTTCGTCCAGAACGGTCCCCCGTACGCGAAACAGATCGGCCTGGGGCAGGCGGATATCGTAACCCCCCAGAGCTCCCCCGCGCGCGAGGATCACGCCGGCCTGCTGGTAGTCCGTGGTGTTAGGGAAATACGCGGGGGCCCAGAGTTGGCGCGGGTCCTGAATGGGCTGCTCCGGGTTGGCGTGGCGCGCCTGCCCCGTCCGGCTGGGATCGGCGCGCAGGACGTAGGCGCCCGGCTCGAGCTCATCGAAGGCGAAGGCGCCGTCGTCGCCGGTGGTAAAGCTGCGCATCCTTCTCCGTGCGGCCGCGGACAGCAGTTCCACGACGATGCGCGGCTTCGGATTCCCTTCGCTATCGAGCACCCGCCCGCTCACGCGCGTGTAGGGGCAGAGTTCGACCCGCAGCCGAACCGGCTCGGGGCCGGCCGCGATGCGCACGGGTTGGTCCTCGGGGCCGTCGGATTTCGGGCGAAAGAAGCCGTTTTTTTCGAATGAGGCGGTATACTCACCGGGCTTGATGCCGGAAAGCTGAAACTCGCCGGCGGGATCGGTGACGGCGCTGTAGGCAGGCTCGTCAGACCCGGAAGCCCGCAACTCGACCGTCACGCCCGCGATGCCGGCGCGATTGATGCTGTGGATAATCCTACCTTCGAGGCGGCCGGTATCGGCGGACCAGAGGGGCGCCGCGGCGAGCAGGAGGAAGGCATGGCGGAGCATGGGAGATCGCCCGCGGATCAGAATAGCATGGCGGCTGTAGGCGCCTGTTGCGCCGGGACTGTTGCCGGGACCCGGGGCCGGGTGTGCCCATGAGTGGGCACACGGCAGGCAGGAGTGCCCACGCCACGGATGCCGGGCGCAAAACTACTCGTGGCGGAGAGCGCGCATGGGGTCCATGGCGGAAGCGCGGCGCGCAGGAATGATGGCCGCGGCTGCGCCTGCGGCGAGCAGAGCGGCGGCAGTACCAATGAAGAGCCAGGGATCTCCGGGCTTGACGCCGAAGACCACCGCGCCGGCGGCCCGCGCCGCGGCGAATGCAGCGGGCAAGCCGGCGGCGAGACCCAGCACGACGAGCACGAGCGCGCCCCGGAGAACGAGCCATACCACGCTGCCGCGCTCGGCGCCCAGGGCGATGCGGACGCCGATCTCCGATGTGCGCTGGGCCGTCTGGTAGGCCACCACGCCATAGACGCCGACGGCGGCGAGCAGCAGCGCGAGCACTCCGAAGAAGCCGCTGATGGTGGCGAGGAGGCGATCCTGGAAAATGGAGTCGTCGATCTGCTGCTGAATCGCCAGGGGATCCGAGATGGCCGACCCAGGTCCGGCCTTCGCCAGTTCCCGCCGGATAGCGGGCAGCACGGCCGGCGCCGGAGCGGTCAGGCGCACCACGGTGAACGCCCCGGCCCGGCGAGTAGACGAGGGGCGCGGCCTTCTCGCGCAGGCCCTTGTGCGGCAGGTCGCCGACCACGCCGGCGATGGGTATCGGCTGGGCCAGTTTCTCGTTTGCGAAAATCACGCCGCGCCCCACGGGCTGTTTTTCACCCGGCAGAAACTCCCGTACAAACTCCTGGTTCACGATGACGGCTTTGGGCGGCCACGTTCCTTCGCCGGGTTCGAACTCGCGGCCCAGGACCGGCGGGCTGCCCAACGTCTCGAAATAGCGCGGCGCCACGCGCATCATGTTGACCAGCGCGGGCGTGACGGCCGTTTTCGCCGACCCCGGGACGCGGACCGGCCCCATCGAGGTGGTCCCGATCTCGTATGGGCCGGAGCCGCTGCTGACGGAAGCGACGCCCGGTACGGACGCCAGCGCCGCCCGGAACCGCTTGCCGGCGGCCTCCGCCTCCGCGCGTTTCCACTCCGGCGGAAGCACCAACTGAAAGCGGATGACGTTGGCATCCCGGAACCCGACCGACCGCAGGGCCGCCAGGCTGCGCGTGAACAACCCGGCCAACAAAACGAGCACCACCGAGAGCGCGATTTGCGCCGCGACCAACGTCCGCCGGAAAGTGGGCCGCCCGCGATCCCCCCCGGCGCCGCGCAATCCTTCGGCCGGATCGACGGCCGCCGAATGCAGCGCCGGCGCCAGTCCGAACAGGATGGCGGAGACGAGCGAAATCCCCAGGGCAAAGGCCAGGACCGCGCCGCCCAACCCGGAGCCGAACGGATCGCCCAATCGCTCCGGCAGAAACTGGACTGCGTAACGCTTGCCCCACACGGCGAGCAGGGCACCCAGCGCGCCGCCGCACACCGCGAGCACGGCGGTCTCCGCCAGCGCCTGCCGCACGAGCCGGGCGCGGCTCGCTCCCAGAGACAACCGCATGGCCGTTTCCTTCCGCCGCGCGGCGCCCCTTGCCAGCAGCAGGTTGGCCACGTTCGCGCAGGATAGCAGCAGGACCACGGAGACTACGGCCAGCAGCGCCAGGAGAGGACCGCCGAACCGTTCGCGCACCGGCGAAAGCCCGGCGCGGGCGCTGCGCGCCTCGACTCTCCGCTTCATCACCAGGTTGCGCAGAGGGGCGTCGTACCCGGCGAAGGCCGTGCGCGCGAACTGGGCGTACAGCACGGCGATGGCGGACTGAATACGCTCAATGGGAACTTCCGGCCGGCGGCGCGCCACGATCCGGAGCCAGTCAGCCCCCGGGTTCTCGATCTCGAAGTCGTCAGACGATATCGGGAGCCAAAGATCGGTGCGGCGGTCGATGTGCACGCCGTAAAATCCGGGCGCCGCGACGCCAATGACAGCCAGCGACCGCTTCCGCCAGCGGATGGTCCGTCCCACGATGCGCGGGTCGGCGGCGAACCGCCGCTGCCAGAAGTCGTAGCTCAGCACGGCGGCGGGTTCCGAAGTCTCGCCGCCGAATACGCTTCCCAGGGCAGGCGGAACCTCCAGCGTGTGGAAATAGTTGCCCGACACGCCTTCGACGGTGGCAAGCTGAGGAGCGGCGCCCGGCCCCACACCGATCGGGACCTCGGACCCCGACCCCACGGTGGCCGCGACGCCCTGGAACAAGTCGGTTCGCGTCGCGAATTCGCGGTAGAGCGGGTAAGAAGCAATGCCGTCCGATCCGCCGGTCTGGTAGAGCGACACGAGTTCCTCGGGATGGGGTACCGGCAGGGAGCGTATCAGCAGGGGGTAGACGAGCGAGAAGACGGCGGCGTTGGCGCCGATGCCGAGCGCGAGCGAGAGGACGGCGGCGGTGGCGAAGCCGGGGTTGCGGCGGAAACCGCGCAGGGCGTAGCGGACGTCCCGCAACGACGTTTCGAGCCAAGGCACGCCGCGGCGGTCGCGGTAGGCTTCCTGCATTTGGGTGACGCCGCCGAACTCGCGGCGGGCGGCGAGCCGCGCCTGGTCCGGCGACATGCCGCGGGCGCGGAACTCCTCTTCCAGCATGGCGAGGTGGACAGCGACCTCTTCGGTCAGGTCGCTGTCCAGGCGGCGGCTTCGGAAGAGAGCGGCGATGCGGGTTAAGAGAGTGCGCATGAGCTCTCCGTTGTACCGCCGGTGGCCGGTTTGCGCCACCGGTGCTTTTGCGGGCGCAAAACAACTGGTGGCAAAAACCGACCACCGGCGGTACTGGCTATCATTCCTGCCTCAAGGCGGCCATGGGATCCATCGCGGCGGCGCGGCGCGCCGGGAGAAATGCGGCCGCCAGCGCCACCGCCAGCAGCGCGAGACCGGTGCACGCAAAGAGCCAAGGATCGCCGGGTTTAACGCCGAAAACGAGCGAGCGCGCGGCGCGTGCGGCGGCGAAGGCGGCGGGGAGGCCAAGCGCCAGCCCGAACGCCGCCAGTGCGAGAGAGTCGCGCAGCACCAGCCAGAGGAGGGGCCCCCGCTCGGCGCCCAAGGCGATGCGCAACCCGATTTCGGGCGCCCGCTGGAGGGTGCGGTAGGCCACCACGCCATAGACGCCCACCGCCGCAAGCAGCAGCGCGAGAGCGCCGAAGAAACCGCTCAGGGCGGCGAGCAGGCGGTCTTGAAAGATGGAATCGTCGATCCGTTGCCGGACGATATCCGGTTCCACGCCGGCCGGTTGGGGTCCCAGGCGCGCCAGTTCTTTGCGGAGCGCCGGGAGCATGACCGCGGGCGGGACGGACGCCCGGACCAGCGCGAAATCGCCGTCGTCGCGCAGCCAGTAAACCACCGGCTCGATTTTCTCGCGGAATCCCTGGTGGGGGATGTTGCGGACCACGCCGACGATGAAGACGGGGTCGCCACCCTCTGGTTTCGACACCTCGAAGCTCAATCTGCGGCCGATGGACTGCCGCTCGCCCGGGAGGAACTGGCGTACGAATTCCTGGTTGACGATGGCGGCTTTCCCGGCCGGGTCGGAGGGCTGGAAATCGCGTCCCAGAAGCGGCTTGGCGCCGAGGGTTTCGATATAGCGGAAGCTCACGTGGTGCACGGCGACCTCGGCGGGCTCGCTGGCGGTCTTTTCGGATCCCGGCACGCGGATGGACGCGGAGGAAGTCCCCATCTGAAACGGTCCGGGCATTGCCGTGGCCGCGGAAACGACGCCGGGGAGCGATTCGAGCGCCTTGAGGAAGGGTTGGCGCGCTTCCTTATTGGGATAGGCCGGCTGGAGTGCGATAAGGTTCGTGTGGCGGAAACCGAGGTCTACCGAGCGCAGCGCCGCCAGGCTGCTCCCGAAGAGGCCGGCGAGAAGAACGAGCACCACGGACAGCGCCACCTGCGCAGACACCAGGACGCGGCGAAGGACGGGGCGTCCCGGATTCCGGCCGCCGGAACGCAGCCCCTCGACGGGGTCCACCGCGGTGGAACGGAGCGCCGGGGCCAGGCCGAAGAGTAGGGCCGAAAGCAGCGAAATGCCGGCGCTGAATGCGAGCACGCGGCCGTCCAACCCGGCGCCGAAGGGGTTGCCTAGGGGTTGGGGCAGGAAATGCACGACGTACCGCTGGCCCCAGACGGCCAGCAACGCGCCCAGCACGCAGCCGGAGGAGGCCAGCAGCGTGCTTTCGGCCAGCGCCTGGCGGACGAGCCTTCCGCGCGTGGCTCCCAGCGAGAGGCGCATGGCGATTTCCTTGCGCCGGGCCGCCCCGCGCGCCAGCAACAGGTTTGCGACGTTGATGCAGGATGCCAGGAGAACCAGCGCCACCGCGGCCAGCAATACTCCCAGCGATTTTCCGAACTGCTCACGCAGCATGGAAAAGCCGATGCCGCCGTCGCGAACCTCCAGCCGCTGGGCCATGGCGAATTTGCGGAAGGACGCCACATTGGTGCGGGCGTAGACCATTTGCAGATGCTGGCGCATGAGTACGTCCACGGCGGACTGAAGTTGGTTGGGGGACAACTCGGGGCGGCGCCGCGCGAGGATCCAGATCCAGTGAGTGCCGGGCTTGTTGACTAGGTCCGCGCCGATCAGGCCGATGGGGGCCCACAGGTCGGCGTGGCGGTCTACGTTTACGCCCCGGAAGCCCGGCGCCGCGACTCCCACGACGGTGAGCGGCCAGCGGCGGATCACGAGGGTGCGGCCGATCACGCGCGGGTCGCCGCCGAAGCGGCGGATCCAGAAATCGTGGCTGAGCACCGCCGCCGTGCTACCCGCGCCGCGTTCGTCGTCCTGGTGCAGGAGCCGCCCCAGGGCCGGCTTGACGCCGAGCACGCTGAAGTAATTGCCCGTGGCGAACTCGCACCAGGCGGAGCCGGATGCGTCCATTTTCATCTCGACCGGCCCGGCCTTCCCCAGGACGCCTTGGAAGAGATCCTTGCGGTTCGCGAGTTCAGCGTAGAGCGGATAGGAAGCGAACCCTTTGCCCCACCCGCCGGTTTTATACAGCGAGACCAGTTCCTGCGGACGGGCGACCGGCAGCGAGCGCACCATCAGGGTGTAGAAAAGGGAGAAGATGGCGGTGTTGGCTCCGATGCCGAGCGCCAGCTAGAGGACCGCCGCGGCGGTGAAGCCGGGGGTGCGGCGAAGACCGCGCAAGGCG
>JAIQFU010000446.1 GCA_020073115.1 Terriglobia bacterium | reverse complement strand
GGACGCGTGCGGCGCGCCAGGCCGCCAGCCTGGAGGAGTTCCTCGCCGGGCTGCAGCTGGAAATCGCCATCGCGCCGGTTGAGCCGGCCCAGGTTCCGCGCGTCGCGCAGCTAACGCAGCGCACCAACCAGATGAACGCCAACCTGGTCCGCCGCACCGAACCGGAGATCCAGGCGCTGTTGGCCGGCGGCGCCGAGTGCCTCGCCGTCGAGGTGAAAGACCGTTTCGGGGCCTACGGCCTCACCGGCGTCGTCATTTTTTCGGCCCGCGGGCCCGTCCTCGCCGTGGACACCTTCCTGCTGAGTTGCCGCGCCCTCGGCCGCGGCGTGGAGCATCGCATGGTTGCCGGCCTCGGGGAGCTTGCCCTCCGGCGAGGACTGGAGCGCGTCGAAATTCCCTTCGTCGCCGGCCAGCGCAACCGGCCCGCCGCCCTTTTCCTGGAATCGCTTCGCCCGCCCGGCCCCGACGGCGTCTTCCGCATCCCCGCCGCCGAGGCCGCCGCCGTCCGATACCGGGCCGGCGCCGGTGTTGTGCCGCCTGGGCAGGCCCGGCCCGACAGCGCCGCGGCTCAGCCACAGCCCTCGAAGCTCCCGCCCCGCCGCCCCGACTACATCCGCATCGCCACCGAGCTCCGCGATCCCCACGCCGTCCTCATGCGCATCAAGGCCGGGACTCGCCGGCGTCCCCAGAGCGCCGAGCCCGAACCGCCGCGCACCCCGCTGGAGCGCGACCTTGCCGCCCTCTGGGCCGGGCTCCTCAACCTGCCCGTCGTCGGCGTCCACGACAATTTCTTCGAGTTGGGCGGCCACTCCCTGCTCGCCGTCCAACTGCTTTCCCGCATTCGCCAGGTTTACGGCGTCGAACTCTCTCTGGAAGTCGTCTACAGCGGCGATTTCACCGTGGCTGAGCTCGCCAAGGCCATCGAGTTGAAGGAGATCGAGAGCGCCGGCGGCGATTACCACGAGCTCCTCGCCGAACTCGACAGCCTCTCCGACGAGGAAGTCCGGGAATTGCTCGCCGAGGAGCAGGACGCTCCTTAGCCCATGCGCCTCCTTCTTACCGCCAACGCCTCCTACGCGCCGCCGCGCGGAGGCGCCACCCGCAGCAATCTGGTCTGGCTCAATCACCTGGCTTCCGCCGGGCACGCCTGCCACATCGTCTGTGGGCCGGCCGGCGAAGGCGCCGAGTTCCGCCGCCACGGCTCCATCGCCCTCCTCCCCGTGGACGACCCCGCGCAGCGCGTGCAGGCCCTGCATAGCGAAATCCACGAGTTCCGGCCCGATTGGGTCCTGGTCTCCTCGGAAGACCTGAGCCACGCGCTGCTCCGCGAAGCCCACCACTCCGCCGAAGGCCGCGTGGTCTACCTCGCCCACACTCCGCAGTTCTTTCCCTTCGGGCCGGCCAGTTGGAACCCCGAGCCGCACGCCGCCGATCTCGTCGCCCGCTCGGCCGGCATCGTGGTCATCGGCCGCCATATGGCCGGATATGTCGAATCCGCGCTGGGCCGCGCGCCGGCGGTCATCCACCCGCCCATCTACGGCTCCGGCCCGTTCGCCGACCTGGCCGATTTCGAGCGCGGCGTGGTGGCCATGATCAACCCCTGCGCGGTGAAAGGCATCTCGATCTTCCTCGCCGCCGCGGAGCGCCTCTCCGCGCGCCCCTTCGGCGCCACTCCCGGATGGGGTACCACGGCCGAGGACCGCCGCGCCCTGGCCGCCCTGCCCAACCTCCGCATCCTCCCCAACCCGCACGGCATCGACGAACTGCTCCGCGAAACCCGCGTGCTGCTCATGCCCTCCCTGTGGTACGAGGGCTTCGGCCTCATCGTCATGGAAGCCATGCTGCGCGGCATCCCCGTGGTGGCCAGCGATTCCGGCGGCCTCCGCGAAGCTAAATCGGGGACAGGCTACTCAATCCCCATTCATCCCATCGAACGCTACCAGCCGGCCTTCGACGAACACGCTATGCCCCGGCCGGTCATTCCCGAAAACGACCCCGCCCCCTGGGTCGACGCCATTACCGAACTGCTCTCGGACCGCGCCGCCTACCAGCGCGAGTCCGCCGCCTCGCGCCAGGCGGCGCACCGGTTCGTAAGCTCCCTCGATGCTGCCCGGATGGAGCATTTCCTTACGACGCTGACCCCGACACAGAGCCGGGCCCAGGGGGCCCCCCGGCAGGGAGCGGACATCGAATCCCTCTCCCCCGAAAGACGCGCCCTCCTGCTCCGCCGCCTCCGCCAGCGCAAGGTGGCCCTGTGATGTACCGCCGGTGGTCGGTTTTTGCGACCGGTCATTTTTGCCGGTTGGCCAAAACCACCGGTGGCAAAACCCGACCACCGGCGGTACTACTCTGATGCGCATCCTCCTGGCCCAGAACTCCCTCTACTACCCCGCCCACGGCGGCGGCGACAAATCCAACCGCCTCCTCCTGGAAGCCCTGGCCGCCCGCGGCCACGCCTGCCGCGCCGTAGCCCGCATCCCCGTCTTCGGCCCCGCGGAACACGAACGCTACCTGGCCGACCTGGCCGCCCGCGGGGTCGTTCCCGCTGTGGCCGATGGCGCCGTGGCGTTTCCACTCGCCGGCGTCGATGTCCGGGTGGTCACCAACGCCGGCCTGCGCTCCTCGTTCACCGCCCAAATCGACGAATTCCAGCCCAATGTCATCCTGGCCTCCACCGACGATCCGCCGCAGACCCTTCTGGAGCCCGCGCTGCGCTCCCCGGCCCGGGTCGTCTACCTGGCGCGCGCCACCCTGGCCCTTCCCTTCGGGCCGGATTGCGCCTTCCCCAGCGAAGCCAAAACCGAACGACTCCGCGCCGCCGATCGCGTCGTGGGGGTCAGCGAATACGTCGCGCGCTACATCCGCGAGCACGCCGGCATCCCCGCCGTTCACGTCCCCATCTCTCTGCTGGAAGGCGGCGTCCCCGCCCCGCTGGGCCGCTTCGAAAATGAGTTCGTCCTCATGGTCAACCCCTGCGCCGTGAAGGGCATCGATATTTTCCTCGCCCTCGCCGGCGCCTTCCCCGAGACGCCTTTCGCCGCCGTTCCCACCTGGGGCACGAACCAGCGCGACCGCGCCGCGCTCGCCGGCCGTCCCAACATCCGCCTGCTCCGTCCGGTGGACGATATCGACCTCCTGCTGGTCCGCACGCGCGTGCTTCTCGTGCCTTCGCTCTGGGCCGAAGCCCGCTCGCGGATCGTGTTGGAAGCCATGCTGCGGGGCATCCCCGTCCTAGCCAGTGACGTAGGCGGCATCCCCGAAGCCAAGATGGGTGTCCCGTACCTGCTTCCGGTTACCCCCATCGCGCACTACCGGCCCCAGGTAGACGACCAGATGGTGCCCGTGCCCGAAGTCCCGCCCCAGGACATCGCCCCCTGGCGCGACGCCCTGAAGCGCCTCCTCTGCGACGCTCCCCATTACCGGCAGATATCGCGGGCGAGCCGCGAAGCAGCCCTGCGCTACGCCGAAACCCTCACTGTCGCCCCCTTCGAATCCCTGCTCGGTGGCGTGGACATTCCTGCCCGCCGTGTCGGCAGTCATGCCGGCATCCTTTCCCCGAATGCCGCCACCTTCGCCGCTCTCTCCCCCGAAAAGCGCCGTCTCCTGGCCCTCCGCCTCCGGCAGCGCGCCCCTGCCGCGTCCTGGTTCCCCGGCGCCGAAGCCGCCTCCGGCCCGCGCCTCTTCTGCTTTCCCTATGCCGGAGGCGGCGCCGCCGCCTTCGCCCCCTGGCGCGCGGAGGCCCGCGGCCCCTTCTCTGTCTGCCCCGTCCTTTTCCCCGGCCGAGAATCCCGGGCCGCTGAAGCGCCGTTCACGCGCATCGCGCCGCTCGTCGAGGCGCTCGCCGCCGCCATCGACCCCTATCTCGACCGCCCCTTCGCTTTCTTCGGCCACAGCATGGGGGCCGCGGTCGCATTCGAGTTGGCGCGCGCCCTGCGCCGCCGCGGCCGCCCCCTCCCCGCGATGCTCGTCGTCTCGGCTGCCCGCGCCCCCCAGTTCCGGCGCAATTATACGCCACCGCCCGATCCCTCCGAACCGCAGTTCCTGGAAGAGTTGCGCCGCCTGGGAGGCCTCCCCTCGGAGGCTCTCGACGACCCCGCGGTCCTGCGCGCCATCCTGCCCGCGCTCTCCGCCGACGCCGCCGTTTACCGCCGCTACGTCTACGCCGAAGATGCCCCGCTGCCCTGTCCCATCCGCGCCTACGGCGGCGCCGCGGACCCCAACATCCGTCCCGAACACCTCGCCGCCTGGGCCGGGCAAACCTCCGCCTCCTTCGCTGTCAGGGCGTTCCCCGGAGGCCACTTTTTCCTGCACTCCGCGCGCCCGGAGTTGCTCGCCGCCCTGGCTGCCGATCTGGAGCGGGCGTGCTGAATGGCGGCGAGGTTCACGTCTGGCGGATCTTCATCGACCACGCGCCGGAAGAGCGGCTGCCGCCGGCCGCACCCGGCGAACAGGCCCGCGCGGCCCGGTTCCGGAATCCCAGGGCGCGCTCGATTTCGCCCTCACCGAGAAGGGCAAGCCTTACCTCCCCGCCGACTCCGGTCTGCGCTTCAATCTCTCGCGTTCGCACGGCCTGGCGCTGGTGGCGGCGGCTCGCGATGTGGACGTCGGGGTGGACGTGGAGCGGCGGCGGCCCATCCCCGAGTACGAGGCCATCGCCGAGCGCTTCTTTCCCCCCAGCCAATGGAGGGCCTTCGCCCGGAACCCCGCCGGAGACCGTGAAAGGGACTTTTTCCGCCGCTGGACCCGCCTGGAAGCCATGCTGAAAGCCCGTGGTATCGGCCTGTACGGCGCCGGAATCGAACAAGGCGGACAATGGACCGTGCACGAAATCGACGCCGGCGAAAACTACGCCGCCGCTGTAGCCGCCACTGCAAAGGGGATGCAACTGCGGGTCCACGACTTTAGCTGACAGCGGATCGCTGACGGCTGAAAGCTGCTTATGCGAATCGTCGTCCTCGATGGCTACTGTCTCAACCCCGGCGACCTCTCCTGGGACGCCCTGCGCGCATGCGGCGATCTCGAAGTCTTCGACCGTACCCCCGCCGCGGAAGCGCCGCGCCGCGCCGCCGGAGCTGCCATCGTCCTGACCAACAAGACGCCGCTCTCCGCCGCCGACCTCGCCGGCCTGCCCGCTTTGCGCTACATCGGCGTGCTGGCCACCGGGTACGACGTCGTCGATATCCGCGCCGCCCGGGCCCGCGGCATCGTGGTCACGAACATCCCCACCTACGGCACGGACTCGGTGGCCCAGTTCGTCTTCGCCCTGCTCCTGGAACTCTGCCACAACGTCAGCCTGCATGCCGAGGCCGTCCGCGCCGGCGAGTGGGCCCGCTGCCCGGACTGGAGCTTCTCCAAGTCGCCGCTGGTCGAACTGGCCGGCAGGACCATGGGGATCGTCGGCTTCGGCCGCATCGGCCGCCGCGCGGCGCGGATAGCCGACGCCATGGGGATGGCGGTGATCGCCCACGACGCCGTTCAGGAGAGTCCTCCCTCGTACCCCGGCTTCCGCTGGGCCGGTCTGGAGGAACTCCTGCGGGAGTCCGACGTGGTCACCTTGCACGCGCCGCTGCTGCCCGCAACGCGCGGCATGATCAATGCCCGCACCCTGGCCCTGATGAAGCCCACGGCGTTTCTGATCAACACCTCGCGGGGACCGCTGGTGGTGAGCCAGGACCTGGCCGACGCTCTGAACGCCGGCCGCCTCGCCGGCGCCGGCCTGGACGTCCTCGCCACCGAGCCCCCGCCGCCCACCAGCCCTCTGCTGACCGCGCGCAACTGCCTGGTCACGCCCCACATGGCCTGGGCCACCCGCGAAGCGCGCTCGCGGCTGATGCGGGCCGCGGTGGAGAACATCGAGGCGTTCCTGGCAGGCCACCCTCGCAATGTGGTAAGTTAGCGGCGTTGGCAGGTCGAAAAATTACATGGATAGACGTCATTTTCTGATGGGCGCCGCCGCCGCGGGCGCCGCCTCTCGTCTCTTCGCCGCCCCCAGCGACACCGTGCGCGTCGGTGTCATCGGGATCGGCGGCCGCGGGAAGGATCACATCGGCGGGTTCAGCAAACTCCCCAACGTCAAAGTCGTGGCCGTCGCCGACATCGACGACTCCCACCTGAAAAGCGCCGCCGCGCAGGTCGAGAAATTGACCCAGTCGGCCCCCAAGCAGTACCCCGACTTCCGCAAGATGCTGGAAGACAAGGAGATCGATGCGGTCTCCATCGCCACCCCCAACCATTGGCACACCCTCATGACCATCTGGGCCTGCCAGGCGGGCAAGGACGTGTACGTCGAAAAGCCGGCCACGCACAACATGTTCGAGAGCCGCAAGGTGGTGGAAGCGGCGCGCAAGTACAAACGGATGGTGCAGGTCGGCTCGCAA
>JAIQFU010000445.1 GCA_020073115.1 Terriglobia bacterium | reverse complement strand
TCGGCCGCCAGGCTGAGCGGAAACAGCCGATCGGCCTGGCTCGCGGCCTCCTGCACCTGCGCGAGGATGCAGCCTGCTTCCGCCGTGATCGTGTAGCTGCAAAGCGGGGACGGTTTGCCCTGTCGCCGATCCTACTACGTAACATTCGCGCCGCAGACCACCACGCCAAAATCCACCCGTTAGTCGTTAGTCGTGAGTAAGCTGCAAAGCGGGGACTGGCTCGAATTTCGCCGTCTTTGCGAAACTTCGTGCCTGTCCCCGGTTTGCCCTGTCGCCGATCGTACCCGGTGATATTCGCGCCGCAGACCACCACGCCAAAATCCAGTCGCTAGTCGCCCCCTGTTGGCGACCGGCGACCGACTAACGACTACCGACTAACGACTACCGCCACCGACTCACTTCTTCTCATCCACGTCCACGAACTCGGCGTCGACGACATCGTCTTTACCTTTGTCCTTCGGCGGCTCGCCGGCGGAGGGGCCGCCGTCGGTCCCGGGACCTCCCGCGGCGCCGGCCCCCGGCTGCGGACCCGTGGATTTGTACATGGCTTCGGCCAGCTTGTGGCTGGCCCGCGTCAGGCGGTCCACCGCCGAGTTGATCTGGTCGGGATCGTTTTCGCCCATCGCTTTCTTGGTCTCCGCGATGGCATCCTCGATTTCTTTCGCTTCCGGCTCGCTGACTTTGGAGCGGTGCTCCTTCAGCGTTTTTTCGACGTTGTAGACCATGGCATCGGCGCGGTTGCGGGCTTCGACGGTGTCGCGCTGCTTGCGGTCCTCGGCCCCGTGAGCCTCGGCGTCCTTGGCCATCTTCTCCACCTCGTCCTTCGACAGGCCGGAAGAGGAGGTGATGGTGATCTTCTGTTCGTTGTTGGTGGCGCGGTCCTTGGCCGTCACGTTCAGAATCCCGTTGGCGTCGATGTCGAAAGTCACTTCGATCTGCGGGATGCCGCGGGGCGCCGGCGGAATGTTGGCGAGCTGGAAGACGCCCAGCATCCGGTTGTGCGACGCCATGGCGCGCTCGCCCTGGTAGACCTTGATCTCCACCGACGGCTGGCTGTCCGACGCCGTGGAGAAGACCTCGCTCTTGCGCGTGGGGATGGTAGTGTTGCGCTCGATGAGCTTGGTGAAAACCCCGCCCAGCGTCTCGATGCCCAGCGAAAGCGGCGTCACATCCAGCAGCAGCACGTCCTTCACCTCGCCGCCCAGAACGCCGCCCTGCACCGCCGCGCCCACCGCCACCACTTCGTCCGGATTCACCCCGCGATGCGGTTCCTTGCCGAACAGGTCGCGCACCAGCTGCTGAATGCGCGGCATGCGCGTCTGGCCGCCTACCAGCACGATCTCGGCGATCTGCTGGGGCGTGATATTCGCATCCGCCAGGGCCTGCTTGCACGGCCCCACGGAGCGCTGGATGATGTCTTCCACCATCTGCTCGAAGCGCGCCCGCGTGAGCTTCATCTGCAGGTGCTTGGGACCGGTGGCGTCGGCCGTGACGAAAGGCAGGTTGATTTCCGATTCGAGCAGCGTCGAGAGCTCGATCTTGGCCTTCTCCGCCGCTTCCTTCAGCCGCTGCAGCGCCATCTGGTCGCGCGAAAGGTCGATGCCGTTCTCGCGCTTGAACTCGGATACGATCCAGTCGATAATGCGCTGGTCGATATTGTCCCCCCCCAGGTGGGTATCCCCGTTGGTGGACTTCACCTCGACGATGCCTTCCCCTACTTCCAGAATCGAGATATCGAACGTGCCGCCCCCGAAGTCGTAGACGGCGATGGTTTCGTCTTTCTTCTTGTCCAGGCCGTACGCCAGCGCCGCCGCGGTGGGCTCGTTGATAATGCGCATGACCTCCAGGCCGGCGATCCTGCCCGCGTCCTTGGTGGCCTGCCGCTGCGAGTCGTTGAAGTACGCCGGGACGGTAATGACAGCCTGCGTCACCTTCTGCCCCGTGTAGGCTTCGGCCGCCTCCTTCAACTTGGTGAGAATCATGGCCGAAATCTCCGGCGGCGAGTACTTTTTGCCCGTTATATCGACGCGCACGTCGTTGTTCTCGCCCCTCACCACCTTGTAGGGCACCATCTTCATCTCTTCGCTGACTTCGTCGTAGCGGCGCCCCATGAACCGCTTGATCGAGAAGACCGTGTTCTCCGGATTGGTGACCGCCTGCCTTTTGGCGACTTGCCCCACCAGGCGTTCCCCGCCTTTCGTGAACCCCACGACGGACGGCGTGGTTCGGGCCCCTTCCTGGTTCGCGATGACCGTGGGTTGTCCGCCCTCCATGATGGCGACCACGGAGTTCGTGGTACCCAGGTCAATACCGATAATCTTTCCCATGTGATTCCAAACCCTCCCTCAATGTATTGCTTACGATGGCGTTGCCGCCGAGAGGGCGGCGTATTAGCACAACACCATTATCAAATATTAGTGGGAGGCTGTCAACTTCAATGTGAGCGGAACTGGCTCAAGGAAAGATGGAGGCGCTTTATTGGGGTGTGGAGCACGTGTCGGGCCGCTCTGGGAGTGCCGACGCCCGATGTCTGCCGCCAGTCCTTTTTCGCCGGGCGCCAAAAACCGGGCGCCGGCGGTACTCCTTACTGGCTCTGGATGTACGACCGCATTTGGTGCAGTTCCTCGGTCTTCTGCGCCAGTTCGTAGTTCATCAGGTCGCGCATGGAGAGGAACGCACTGATGCGGCCGTCGCGCAGTACCGGCAGGTGCCGGCACTTGTGAGCCTGCATCGCCTCCATGGCCGTTTCCACCGTGGCAGTCTCATCGATCGTGGCCAGTTCCGTGGTCATAACCGCTTTTACCAGCGTCTTCTCGGGGTCGAGCCGCTCCACCACCACGCGGCGCATCAGGTCGCGCTCGCTGAAAAGCCCCCGCAATTCCCCCCCACCTGGAGTTCCGCCATGCGCCGGGCTGCGGCGGCCACGGTGTCGTTCTCTTCCACCCAGAACAGCTTGCGGTCATCGACGATGTCACGCACTCGCGACATGAATCCCTCCCCGTTGGTGCCTGCAATATACCACAACCGGAGGAAAAGGGCCCATGGGTTTTCGAGGATAATGGGTGAGATGGCGCAAGCCCTGCGTTTCGAATGCCAGGCCGGCTGCACGGCGTGCTGCCGCCAGCAGGGGTTTGTCTATCTCTCGGAGCCGGACCTCCGGCGTATCGCCGAATTCCTGGGGGTGACCCCCGCCGCTTTTGAGAAGCAGTACGTCTACCGAACCAGGAAGCGCCTGCGCCTGCGGGTCCCCCGTGCTTCCCAGTGCTATTTCCTGGGCGAGGCGGGCTGCGCCATCCACCCTGTCAAACCTGCCCAGTGCCGCATTTTTCCCTTCTGGCCCGAACTGCTGGAGAGCCGGCGGGAGTGGCGAAAGACCGCGCGATATTGCCCGGGAATGAACCAGGGGCCCCTGGTGCACATCGAGGTGGCGCGGGAACAGGCGCGCGAAATGCGGGAAGCGTATCCGGAGATGTATTGACGTCGAGCCGGGCTCCGCGGGTTGGCTCCAGCCTGCCGCGGGCGCCCGGAGAACTGCCCTGCGACTTCCGGGTCCGTTCCCCTGAAATTTGATACCATCTGATTCAGGCAGGGTGTAGTGTTTCTCATCACTCGAAAAATCCAGTTTGGCCCAACAACTTTTCTCTGGGACGTGAAAGCGCCCGACCTGGCGCGCGCCGCGCGGCCCGGACACTTCATCATGGCCCGCATCGATGAGCACGGAGAGCGCATCCCGCTCACCGTGGCCGATTTCAACGCGCGTCAGGGGACCGTCACCGTCGTCATCCAGGCCGTGGGAAAGACCACCCACGAAATGATGGCGCTGCGCGAAGGGGATTTTCTCCTGGATTTCATCGGTCCCCTGGGGCTGCCGAGCCATATCCGCAAGCTGGAGGGCACGGTAGCGCTGGTGGGCGGAGGACTCGGCGTGGCGCCGATCTTTCCCCAACTGCGCGAGTACAAGGCGATGGGCAACCGCACCATCTCGATCGTGGGCTTCCGCAATCGCGACCTGGTGTTTTGGGAAGACCAATTCCGCGAGTTCAGCGACGAGTTAATCGTCACCACGGACGACGGCAGCTACGGGCGGAAGGGCTTCGTCACCCACGCCCTCGCGGACCTGCTGGCCAGGGAGAAAGACATCCGCGAGGTGGTGGCGATCGGCCCCATCCCCATGATGAAGGCCTGCGCCGAAACCACGCGCCCGTTCCGCGTTCCCACCATTGTCAGCCTCAACTCGATCATGGTGGACGGCACCGGGATGTGCGGGTCGTGCCGCGTGACGGTGGGCGGGAAGATGAAGTTCGCCTGCGTGGACGGCGCGGATTTCGACGGGCACCTGGTGAATTTCGACGAGCTTTCGCTCCGCCAGAAGCGCTTCGAACGCGAGGAGAAGGCGGCGCTGGAGCGGTTCCGCGCGGAGTCCGCGAAACTGGCCGCCATGAAGGACGCCAACGGCGGCGGCTCCGCCGCGCTCCCCACGGCCGCGGCGGCCTGCGAATTGCCCGAACCGGTTCCCGCCGGCCCGGAGGCGCGCCTGCCCAAGAACATCAAAACCATTCCGCCCGAGCGCGCCCCCCGCTGCAAGAAGCCGCGCTGCGTCCCGGGCTGCCCGGTGGGGATCGACATCCCCGGCTTTATCTCCGCCCTGGCGCACAAGGACATCAAACGCTCGTACCAGATTCTGAAGCAATCGAACGCGTTGCCGGCCGTCTGCGGGCGCGTCTGCCCGCAGGAATCGCAGTGCGAGGCCACCTGCGTGGTGGGCGCCAGGCTGAAGCCGGTGGCCATCGGCCGCCTGGAGCGATTCGTGGCCGACTGCGCCATGGGGCGCGGCTGGGACGAGCCGCCCGAGGTCCCCGCCGCCGCCCCGAAGAAAGCCGCGGTGATCGGTTCCGGCCCCTCCGGCCTGGCCTGCGCGGGCGACCTGGCGCGCAACGGCGTGCAGGTCACGGTTTTCGAAGCCCTGCACGTGGCCGGCGGCGTCCTGAAGTACGGCATCCCCGAGTTCCGCCTGCCCGACATCATCATCGACGCCGAGATCGAAAACATGAAGAACGCCGGGGTGGAGATCCGGCTCGATGCCATCATCGGAAAACTGATCACGATTCCCCAGTTACTGGGCGACATGGGTTACGACGCCGTATTCGTCGGGACGGGCGCGGGATCTCCCCAATTCATGGGCATCCCCGGCGAAGCCTTCAACGGCGTTTTCTCGGCGAACGAGTTCCTCACCCGGGTCAACCTCATGCGCGGCTACCGGCAGCCGATCTACGACACGCCCGTGGGCATGGGGAAGCGCGTGGCCGTCATCGGGGCCGGCAATACCGCCATGGACGCCTGCCGCGTGGCGCTCCGCATGGGCGCCGAATCGGTAAGCTGCGTCTACCGCCGTTCGCGGCGCGAGTCTCCGGCGCGCGCCGAGGAACTGGAGCACGCCATCGAAGAGGGCATCAACTTCCGGTGGCTCACCAATCCCGTGGAAATCCTGGGCGACTCCTCGGGGTGGGTCACGGGAATGCGGGTCCAGAAAATGGAACTGGGCGAGCCCGACGCCTCCGGCCGCCGGCGGCCCGTGGCGGTCCCCGGTTCGGAGTTCCTGCTGGACGTCGATACGGTAATCTACGCTTTGGGTACGACGGCCAACCCCATCATCGCCCAGACCACCCCCGGCCTGCAGATCAACAAGTGGGGATACATCGACGTGGACGAGCGCACCGGGATGACGTCCCTCCCGGGGGTCTTCGCCGGCGGGGATATCGTGACCGGGGCTGCCACCGTCATCCTGGCGATGGGGGCCGGACGGAGGGCCGCCAGGGGAATGCTGGAGTATATCGGAATGCTCACGCCGGACGAATCGCAGCAATTAGCCCAGGCAGGGAGTAAGTAGATGCCGTCATCCTGTCCCAAGTGCCACAAGATCATGGAGGAGGACGAGATCTGCTGCGCGCAGGTCCGTTACACGTGGCGGTGCAAGAGCTGTTTTAAGCTCAGCTCCGGCTTCGCCGTGCCTTACGGCAAGTGTTTCCTTTGCGGGGGCGAACTGGAGGTGATTCCGGGGCGCGACCTGGGCGACTCCATGCGGTTCCGGGCCATCCGCGATGCCGTGCAGTTCGAGCTGAACTCGTTCCACTTCTATAAGCTGGCGCGCGACAAGGCCGTGAAACCGCAGCAGCGGGCGGTGCTGGAGCGGCTGTACGAAGCCGAGCTGGACCACCTCCACGAGCTCGAGGAGAAGTACCACGCGCACCTGGACCGCGAAGTCGTGGAGCTTTCCGAGAATGAGCAGACGCTGCTTTCGAACTGGCTTTTCCGCGGCCTGCGCATTTCCGGCGAATCCGCCCTGGCCGACCTCTACGAAACTGCCCTGGAGATGGAGCGCCGGACGCGCGACCACTTCCGCAAGCTGGGCCGCGAGTTGCCGGCCGGGCTGGAAAAGGACCTTTGCGAGGAACTGGCCGCCGAAGAGGAAGAACACGTAGCGCTCCTCGAAGGCGAGTTGGAGCAGCTCAGGTAGCCCGGATCTGGCGCCGGATCGCCAGTTGCAGCGAACGCGTCACCCGCTCTGTCCGCCGCCGCCGCGCCCGCAATTTGCGCAGGACTGTGATCAGACCCAGATCGAAGAGCGCCAGGATTGCGAGGATCAGCGAATCGGCGGGTCCCATAGCCTCATTCCATCACGGGCAGGGCAGCCCCCAAAAGGTCCAAAACTGCTTGCGCGTAACAGGGCGTAATGGGACTTTGGGGAGACCTGGGGACAGTACTTTTGCCTTGTGCCGTGGGGCTTCTAATCCCATTCAGGCGGCTTCAAGCAAAAGGGAGCAAAAGGAGCAAAAGGGGACAGACGCATTTCTTCTTGACTCTTCTTGTTCTTACTCGCCGCTGGCTGCGAAGAGCCGCCCTTGAAGAGCCGCGTCTTCCGGGGACCGCGGCTTTCTCCTCGGGCGTCCGCGCTCCAATACGAGTAGGCGCTTTCCGATCCGGCGCTCCAGGTCCGCAAGAAACGTCCGCGAACCGAGCGGCTCACCCGTTCGGGTGGCGCGGCGAACGGCGGCGCATTCCTCATCGGGCGCCCCCGCCGCCAATATCTCCTTCCACTCGTTGAAATCCCACCGGTCGAAGTATTCCGTCCAACGGCAATCTAACACCGCGTCCGTGGCGTTGTCCACAGCATGCGCGCGCGCGCTGGACCAAGGCCACTCCCAGGCTGCCGCTGCCAGTCCGGCGCGCACCGGATTCAACTCTACATAGCGCATCGCGCCCAGCGTGTGCGAGTTACTCATCGGGCAGGAGAAGAACCGGTTCTGCCAAATATGCCCGCTGCGCCCTTCGGCCCGGTTCAGCGCCAGCGCGTACTCGGCGTGCGTGCGGCCCAATGTGCGTGCCAGGGACTGTTCCTTTTCCGGCGCGATGACGAGGTGGACGTGGTTCGTCATCAGGCAGTAGCCGAGTATCCGGGCGCCGCACAACCGCGCATGCCGACCCAGGAGGTCCAGGTAGAACCGGTAGTCGCCGGGCGAGAGGAACACCGGCTGGCGATTGTTTCCGCGCTGAGTGACGTGATGCGGCACATCGGGGATGATGAGGCGCGCGCGGCGCGGCATATATCAGAAGTGCGTTTGTGCGGCGCAGCACAACGTCCGCAGGGTCGCGGTCGGTGTCCCATATCAGGGCCTGACGGTCAACGACGTTGTTCCCGTCAACAAGGGGTTTTTTCAGGGAAGGTGTGCCGCGATGGTGTTCGGCGATCTGGACTCGATGTTTGAGCGGATGTTCGGCCCGCCGAGCCAAGAGGAGAAGCGGGCCCTGGCC
>JAIQFU010000444.1 GCA_020073115.1 Terriglobia bacterium | reverse complement strand
GGCGACGGTGCGCAGGGCGTTCCCCAGCCCGGTGATGCCGCTCTGCTTTTCCGTGGGCGTGAACTCCGGGAGTCGCGCCAGGAAAGCCGCCGGGAAGTGGAGCCAGAAGGCGGTGGTGTGCATCTCCTGCTCGGGCATGGAGAGCTTGCCGGCCCCGACATTTTCCATGGTGTAGAACTTGATCTTCTTGAAGCCCACGATCTGGGTGGTGACGCGCACATCGCCGTGAAGGCCGGCGGCTCCGCCGAGGGCGGCCTTCTCGAACTCCTGAAGCGTCTTCACCTGCGTATAGTCGATGGCGTCGGTGTAGTAGTCGCACTCCACGCTCTTGACATAGGCCTTGCGCTCGTCGTAATCGAAGCGCTCCACATGGAACTGCCGGGCCTCGTGCAGATAGATGGCCTTCTCGTGGAGGGAGGTCAGCGCGGCCGGGAAGGAGACCTCGGCAATGACTTTGGGCTCGCCGGTGACGTCCACGACCACGAAATTGTCGCTGGTGACGGAACGCAGGCTGGTGGCGTCGGCGGGATAGCTGTCGGACATCCAGTGCCAGGCGCCGGCCGAATGGTGCAGAAAGCCGGATTCCTCGAGGAAGCCGCACAGCTCGGCGGTATCATGCGGGCCGAATTTCTCGCCGTCGCGGACAGGGAGCTCGAAGGCGGCGCACTTGAGGTGCGCCAGCAGGATCTCGAGGTTCTCCGGGTTGATGTAGGCGTGCTCCGGCGAGGCGCCGAAGAAATAGGCGGGATGCTCGACCATGTACTGATCGAGCGGCGCGCTGGAGGCCACCATCACGGCCATGGAGGCGCTCAGGCGGCGTCCGGCGCGGCCCGCCCGCTGCCAACTGGAAGCGATCGTGCCCGGGTAGCCCGCCATGACCACCGCGTCGAGGGAGCCGATATCGATCCCCAGTTCCAGGGCGTTGGTGGCGACGACCGCGCGGGTTTCCCCGTCGCGCAGCCGGCGCTCGATCTCGCGGCGCTCGCGAGGCAGGTAGCCGCCGCGGTAGCCGCGGACCGTCTCGCTGGGAATGGGACCGCGGTCGCAGGCATCCTTCAGGTATTTCACCAGCACCTCCGTGGCGAGGCGGTTATTGGCGAACACCAGGGTCTGCAGCTTGCGGTCGATGAATTCCATGGCGATCCGCCGCGTCTCGTTGATATAGCTGCGGCGGATGCCGAGTTGCCGGTTCACCACCGGGGGATTGTAGAAGACGAAGTACTTCCCGCCGCGCGGCGCGCCGTTGCGTTCCACCAGATCGAACGGCTCCCCGGTCAGCGCCTCCGCCAATTCGCGCGGGTTGGCTACGGTCGCCGAACAGCAGATGAACCGCGGCGCGGAATTGTAGAACCCACAGATGCGCTTCAAGCGGCGCAGCAGGTTGGCCAGGTGGCTGCCGTACACGCCGCGGTAATAGTGCAGCTCGTCGATGATGACGTAGCGCAGGTTCTCGAAATAGCGCGCCCAGCGGGTGTGATGCGGCAGGATGCCGGAGTGCAGCATGTCGGGGTTGGTCAACACGACGTTGGCGCGCTGGCGAATGGCCTTGCGGGCGTCCTGCGGCGTGTCGCCGTCGTAGGTGAAGGCGCGCAGATCCGAACCCATCTGTTCCAGCGCGGCATGGAGTTCATGCAGCTGGTCCTCCGCCAGCGCCTTGGTGGGGAAGAGGTACATGGCGCGCGCGCCGGGGTCGCCCAGCAGGAGGTTGAGTACGGGGAGGTTGTAGCAGAGCGTCTTGCCGCTGGCGGTGGGGGTGACGATGGCGACGTTTTTCCCCGCCTGCACGGCTTCGAAAGCTTCCGCCTGATGGGAATAAAGGCGGGCGATGCCCCGCCGCTCCAGGGCCGTCCGCAGGCGGGGATCCACGGAGGCCGGAATCTCCCGGTAAATGCCGTCCGCCGCCGGCTGGTGATAGACGGCCCGCACGGGTGAATCCGGGTCCTCGCGGGCTGCCTCGAAACGCGCCACCAAAGAATCCAGCCCGGGCTTGGGGGACGCGATCAGGTCCTGCGGAAATTCGGGGAAACCAAGTGAGAGGTTCATCTTCCCTTTCGCCTTTTCTTTGCTACTGTAATACGGGGATGGGGATGGGGACAAGTGCCCGGCGGATCTTATTTTGTTGAACCCCCCGAGGGGGCGAGCGCCAGGATAGGACGCAGGGGGGAGGAGGACCTAGCGCTCGCGGACAAACTCGTAACGTTCCAGAGTGGCAGCGACCTGATACCCGGGGATTCCGGCGCCGTTTTCTTCGATTCGCTCCGCGCGAAGCACTTTGCCGATACACCGCAGGCTCACGGGTCGCACGCCGTCATGGTTCAAGGTGATGATGTATTCTATCGGGCCCCCGAGATCGGCGCCTCGACCGGTCGTGAACAGCACGCCCGTGGAGCTGATGTTCTTGGTCAGCCCGGCGACGGTCATGCGCTCCGTGCCTGCTCGCGTGACGGCGAGCGGCAACTGCAACTTGAAGCGCCTGGTTCTTCGCTGTTCCATGAATCGCCTCTAATGCTAACTATCAGCCGAATTAAGGTCAATACATTAGGGGACTAAGGATAGCTACAAAAGGTACTAGTTCGAAAGATTCAAGGATACCCAGGAGCGAGGAGGCGCGAGGCAGCGCCGCCGGCCCGGGTGGGTCAGGCGTTCAGCCTGCCCACATAGCCGGCGGCATTAGTCGGGTTACTGAACCTTCAGGAAGACAATCGCGAAGGTGTACAGGGACAGGGACTCGATAAAGATCAAGCCCAGAATGAGGGCGAACCGGATGGCGGCCGTAGCCCCGGGGTTGCGGGCGGTGCCTTCCGCGGCGGCGGCAATGGCCCGGGCTTGCGCCAGGGCGCAGAGACCGGAAGCGATGGCCATGGAAAACCCGCCGGCGATGGCCATCCATTGCGCGTGCTGCTGCGCGATCTGGCTGGTATCGGCGGCCGACTGCGCGAACAACATGGGGCTGACGACGAGCAGCAGCCCGAGAAGCAACATCAACTTCTTCGTCATCGTACTCTCCTTGAGAAACGCCCCCAGGAGGTGGTGCCCGTCATCCTCTTACAGCCGGGCTCACGCTGAAAGGGCGGCATGAAGCCGGTATTAGTGCTCGTGCGCCACGGCCCCCGCCACATACATCATGGTCAGAAGCATGAAGACGTATGCCTGCAGGACGCCGACGAAGATATGCAGTCCCATGAAGGCCACGGGAAAAACGAAAAACGTCAGGCGCAGGAAGATCAGGGTGATCTGCTCGCCCGCGTAGATATTGGCGGTGAGACGCACGGTCAGCGACAGCAGCCGTGCGATGTGGCTCACGATCTCGATGGGGACCATCAGCGGCGCGAGGGCGATCATCGGGCCGGCGAAGTTCCTCAAGTAACGAAAGATTCCGTGGGCCTGAATGCCCATCAGGTTGTAATACATGAAAACCGCCAGCGCGCATCCGAAAGGCACGGCGGGGGTCATGGTGGGCGATTCGAATCCGGGGATGATCCCGATCAGGTTGCAGACCAGGACGAAAATAAAAATCGTTCCGAAGAAGGCCAGGTAGCGCGCAGCGGCGGGGCCGACCTGCTCCTCGCCCTGCCCATGCACAAAGTCGTAGATCAGCTCCATGGTGTGCTGGAAGCGGCCGGGGCGGTCGGGGGAAAGGCGCGGCCGCAACAACGCCACGGTCACAATGACCACCAGCGCCACCAGGATCTGCATGGTGATGTAGTTGGCCCAGGGGCGCGCCTCGGGGTGCAGATTGGCGTGAATATGGAGGGCGGCGAAAAGCGAGTTCGCCAGGTTCAGCAGGGCATTGCCCAGCCACGCCAGGTGATCGTTGAAGATCCTGGTAATCCAGAGTTCACTTTCGTGCATACGCCAGTTCGAATACGGCTACCACGATGACCGCCGCCACCGCGACGAACAACCCGGCGAGCGCGGCGGGGAGGCTGATTGGAGTAAACCTCAATATAACATAGGCTCCGGCGGCCAACAGGAGGTAGCGCAGCGCGCCGAAGCCCATCATCAGCAGGCGCGGACGCTTGCCGCCGAACGCGTCGGCCACCTGCTTGAACCAGCGGAAGTTGAGCCAGGAGGCGGCGGCGCCGAGGGCGAAACCGGCGCCCCCCGTCCAGCCGCGCCAGGCGAAGGCGGCGGCGGTCCCGGCGGCGGCGAAGGCCAGGATGAGGATCCCGGTGCGCCGCACCGCGCGGTGGTAAACGAGTTCGTCAGGAGGTTTCGTCATCGCGCACGTCCTGGAGCAGTTGGCGGATGATCTCCACGAACCCCGCGGCGGTCCCCAGGATCAGGAAGACGATATACAGGAAGTGCGTGCCGAAAAGGCGGTCGAGTCCATAGCCCATTCCATACCCGACCAGGGTGGAGACGGGCAGAAGAAGCGCCATCGAGGTGTATTCGCCCAGCATTTGGGCCAGCGTCTTTTTCGGGCGCGCCACAACTGCTAGTTTAGCCGCCCGCGCGTTCCGCCGCCTCGCGGACCAGGGCCAACGCCGACCACCCCGGTACTCCCCTGAGCAAAGCCCAGGCTGGGAGTTTTCAGCAATCCCATTCCCAAGCCTCCGGCACCGATTTTGAAGAGATCGCGTCGTCGCATGGTTGACCCTCTATCGGGATCCTC
>JAIQFU010000443.1 GCA_020073115.1 Terriglobia bacterium | reverse complement strand
TCTCGGCGGCGCGATTGTGATGGTGTTGGGGGTCTTCATTTTTGGCTTGGCGGTCGTGATCAGCACCGTGCCGACCGGCTAGCGCCTAGACGTTCTCACCGCGGTCCTCGCAGGACACCACTGTGGCATTCACGAATACCGCGGGGACGCCCGCGAGGGGCGTCAAGTTGAGCATTTCCGTGCCCACGGGGTGGACCTCCTCGGTCTCAGGAGCCACCGGTACGTCGAAGACGTTCGCTGATCCCGTCGCGCCGGGCGCCACCGTGAGCGCCACCTTCAAAATCACCTCGGGTCCGTTGGACTTCAACGGCGATCTGCTCGGTAACGCTTCCTGGACGGCGAACGGCAGGACGCAATCCGAAAAGATGGCCCAGAAGGTGCGGAACGTCAGCCCGGTCAAGATCAACGAGTTCCGCGTGAACGCCGGTTCCCCCACCAACTCGACGGACTCGTTCATCGAACTCTACAACGCCGGATCCGGCAGCGTCGACATCTCCAACTGGACCCTGACCCATCACCCGACGCAGCTGCCCATCTTCTCTTCGGTGAAGATCCCGCTCGGGACGAAGCTCCCGGCTAAAGGCTTCTACCTGCTCGGCCTCTCCACCTCCGGGCTGGCGGTCCCCGCGCGCGCGGGCGATGCTCTCATCCACCTCAGGAGCGCCGCCGGCATGTCGGCCGGCGATGCGATCGAAATCGACACCGGCTCCAACGTGGAGACCCGCAAGATCGCAAGCATCGGGACGGCGGCCGGCAACAGCACGACGCTGTGGCAGCCCCTCCCCGAAGGTCCGGTGACCACGATCGCCGTCGGCTCAACCAACGTGCCTGTCACGAGCGCGGCCGGATTCGAGGTCGGCCAGAAAATCGGCATCGGCCACGGCGCCACCTACCCGACCATCGCAAAAGCCATCGAAAAATACGAGGTGGTCACGGTCACCGCGGTCGGCAAGCAGGGCACGCAAGCCTGGCTGACAGCGCCCGCGAAAGCCGGCGACACCAACATCAAGGTATCGTCCCTCGCCAACATTTCAGCCGGTGACAAGATCAGATTGGATATCGACAGCGTCGGACACGGGATCGAGACCGTCACGGTTACGCGCGTCGGCACGCAGTCGGTGCGTAACGCCTTCAACGGTGCCTTAAAAGATACGGAACTGGGCACGGGCCTCGACCTGTCGGCCCCGCTGAAGTTCAATCATTCGTCCAACATCCCCTTCAGCAATCGGGGAACGGGGATCAGCTTCAAGCCGGCTACGGCCTTTGCTCATTCGAGCAACGAGCCCGTCCTGCCGCTCGGAGCCGGCATCACGCTCGACAAGCCCCTGGTCAAGGACCACGCGCTCGACGCCGTTGTGCGTGACGCCGCGGTCACGACCGCGGGCTATCAGGGGACTCCGGCCCCCAACCAGTGGTTCGGAGGCCCCGCCCTCTCCCCCAGCGCCGGCAACATGGTCCTGCGTAACGCCGCCGGCCTGGTCGTCGACAGCCTCAACTACGGCGGCCTCGTCGACCCATGGGCCGCCGAAGGCTACCAGGCCGCCTCCGGAGCCGGGGAGAGTGGATGCCGCGCGCCTACGCCCGGCGCGGGCCGCGGTGGTTTCGGCGGTGGCTTCGGCGGGCCGGGCGCTCCGGCCGCCAGCATGCCCCACAGGAGCGCGGGCCGCTTCCCGGACGGCGCCGACACCGACAGCAACTGCACCGATTTCCTGTTGCAGACTGCCGCCACCCTATCGGCCGCTTCGGCCGCCGGCGCGAACAATATCAAAGTCGCGAGCGTGGCCGACTTTGCCGCCGGCCAGACGCTTATTATTGACGCGGGCGCGAACCGCGAGACCGCCGTCATCGCGGCGGTTGGCACGGCGGGCGCCACCACCGTGAGCGCCGCCACCAACGCCGGCGTGACCGTTATCCCTGTGGCCGGCGCGGCGGGCTTTACCGCCGGTCAGACTATCACCATTGACAGTGGCGCGAACCATGAGACGGCGGTTGTCGCCTCCACCACCGGCGGCGGCAGGGGCGGCCGTGGCGGCGGCCCTGGCCTCGGCGGTCCTGGCGGCGCCACAATCACCATCACCGCGCCGCTCACTCTTGCGCACGCCGTCGGCGCACAGGTCTCTGGCTCCGGCATTACCCTCACCGGTGCATTGACCAAGGCGCATGACAGCGGGGCGCAGGTCGCCGCCAGCGTTCCCACGCCCGGCGCCCCCAACCAATATTACAGGTCCGGTAGAGGTCGGTAGAAGGAATACCTGACGGAAGCCGCTGACTGTCCGCATCGGGCGCTTAGCGGCTTCTGACGAAACCCGGCGAAGGCAGTGACCGCAAAGAAGAGAGGCCGGGGGCGGCGCTCTTAGCTGCCCTTGCGCCCGCCGCTCGTTCGGGTCCGCGGCGCACCGTGTTCCCGGAAGTTGAACACGGCTTCCCGGACGGGAACTCCAAGCACTTCGATCTGTCTCGGGTCGCGCGTCCCCACCCCCAATTCCTCGGCCAGCCGCACCGTGTTGTCGCACGTCTCGAATGGGGGCGTCCCACGGTCCGCCATGGGGTCGAAACCCATCACCGCCATTCCCACCGCGTCCGTCGTCACGCAGTTCGTCCCCGCGATGATGATCCCGGGGCTCACGAACTTCGTCAAGTTCGGTCTGGGCAATTCCGCGCCCGTGATGGTTTCCACCGCTTCCACCAGGGTCAGATGAATGGGAACCGCCGCCGCCAGGTGCGCGATGAACCGTGGAATCCGGTAGCCGGGTTGGCGCGGGCTCTTCGGGTCCTTCTCGGGTAGCGAGCTCTTGGGCGGCTGGCGGCTGCCGTTGTGGCCGATGGAATTCCGGCCTCCGTACGGGATGGGCGCCGGCTCATCGAGTGGAACTCTGTCGCCGTAAATCGTGGTCGGTGAAATCCCGAAGCAATTCTTGATGGACAGCGTGACCCCGGCCGTACCGTGTTCCTTCATTTTGGCCATCGAGACCAGCACGTCGGACTCGGCGTAGGCCGTACTCAGGTCGTAAGCCGGAAACAGGTGTCCGCCGTGCGGGACCGGAAACCGCGTGTAAGGTCTTTTGCCCGCGTATGGCATGTTGGTGTTGACCAGTTCCACCCGGGGGGCCGCGCCCGTCAGCAGTTTCGGGTCCCAGCCGGCCTTGTACATGAACTCTTCCAGCGAGGCCGGCCACGCCCACGCCCCTTCCACCACGCGGATGCGCCGCGCGCCGGCTTTGTCCAGCAGGTGGATCACTCCGCCCACCGTGTGCGGATTTGTCCAGATGGTTCGGCCGGCGGGCAGGTTGTCCTGCCGCGTGTTCTCGTTGCCGGTCAGATTGATCTTGATCGTGACCGTCTTGCCCTTTACCAGCCGCCCGAGCCCTCCCAGTTGGTCGAACATCTTCTCCGTGGCCGCAACGTACTCCGGCCCGTAGCTCCGGCACCTGGCGATCGCCACCGGCGCCGTAGCGACGGCCGCACGCGTTGGCGCCGCCTGAAAGAGTCCCAGCCCGGCGCCTCCGGCCGCAGCCATGAATTCCCGCCTGTTGATTTGCGGTTTCACGATATCCTCCTCAAGCGCTATGCTTCGAATTCCAGCGCGAAACTCGCCGGAGTCTCCTGCGGAATCTTGTACTCCATCCCAAAGTACTCCTCCGATGGCGATGGCTCGAGCGGCATGGGCGCGTCTGCCCCAATCGACCAAAGCCGGCAGCTTCGGTATTTGCGGCCGACCCACACCGTCCGCGGACCCGACGACCTTCCGCTCGCATAGCTCAGGATTTGCAGCAACGCTTTCTTACCGTCGGAGGAGCCGGTGAACAGCGAGCAGCCCGAGCTGCTGCTGTTATAGACCTTCACCAGGTCGTTGGCGTGGCTCGTCAGGAGTTGCGTATCGACGGCCACCTGGTACGGATCCGACAGCTCCTCCCGGGCCACCGCGAGCCTCCCCTTTCCGAACGACCGCACTTCGAACTGCGTCGGAAAGCCCGGATTCGCCGGGGTCCCCCCGGCGCCCCATTTCGGACCCGTGACCAAAAGACCGCCCTGCTCGACGAAGGTCATCATCTTACGCCGCAGGTCGGGCGCCGGCGCCTCCCTATCGGCATACATCAGGGTCTTCAGACCGGCGAAAGGCTTCGTCATGGCCTGTGATTTCCAAATCACTCGAAACTGCAGGTTCCGGCGGGCCATCAGGTTCAGGATCTCGCCGCTCGTCTCGAAGTTCTCGCCGGTGAAATCCGAAATCACACCCACCACGCCCAGCGAGCGGAACGCTTTCCACTCCGCGTGGTTGCGGTAGAAGCGGGCTGCCTCTCCGGCCTGCTTCAGGGTCTGCCTCGCCGTGGGGTTACCCTCCGCCAGCCCGCTCCGCAGGTTGGCGTCGAGCGAAATCACCCATCTCGCCCCCGCCGATTCCGAATCGCAGACAGCCGTCTGGTAGCCCTGCGACGGCGTCACGCTACTGGCGCCGGGCGGATCGAATATCAGCCAGACCGGCGTCTCGGAGCGCGCCCGCGCCAATTGCACGTACCAGCCATTGGAATCCAGCCACGGCGCGCTCGTCGGACCGGCTTCTCCTCCGAAGCTCTGCCTGGCCACTCCGGGCCACACGTTGTCCGAGATGGCCAAA
>JAIQFU010000442.1 GCA_020073115.1 Terriglobia bacterium | reverse complement strand
AGCGGCATGTTGAACCGTGGCGTCCACGCCCTTCCAGAATCCGTCGGAGAAATACGGAGTGGCGCTGTCGTCGAGCCCCGGGCGGGCGTGCATAAACGCGCCGTAGACGCCCTTCTCGACCATCTGGTCCACCTGCCAAGTCAACTTTCCCGGTGTCAGCGCGCTGTTCCACGCCCAGAGGGGCATGAGGGAGTACTCGCGCGGCGGGTTGCGGAAAAGCTCGTTGAGCCGGTCGCCGGGCTGAGACTGCGAAAGCGCCAGCGACAAGGCTGCTAGGGTGGCGATTGCCAGGGCGGAAAGACGGCGATTCACAGCGGGTTCTCCTGTCCGATATTGAAGCGTATTCGCATTGGGGCTGGGGAAGCAAGGCGCGGCGCCCCGACGGTGAAGAGATTGCCACGGCCGGCGAGCGCGTGTCGCTATCCCGAAGCGAGATCTTCGCGGAATGACGCCGGCGGGGCCGAAGCCCAGCCCCACGCCTGCGAATGCGTTAACATTCTTTCTTATGCGCCATCTCGCACTTGCCTGCCTGCTTTTCGGCCTGGTGTTGGCCGGGCCTTCGCAACAGCCGAACCTGGGATATTATCGGTACCCGGCGATTCATGGCCAGACCATCGTTTTCACCTCCGAGGGCGATCTCTGGGAAGTGGGATTGGAGGGAGGGCTTGCGCGGCGCTTGACCACCAGCCCCGGCCAGGAACTGCACGCCGCGTTCTCGCCGGATGGAAAGACCCTCGCGTTTTCGGCCAACTACGAGGGGCCCACGGAAGTCTACACCATGCCGGCCACGGGCGGCCTTCCCACCCGCCGCACCTTCGATGGCGCACCGGCGAACGTCGTCGGCTGGACGCCCGACGGGAGGATCCTCTATTCCACGCGCCGGTATTCGGGCCTGCCCGACACCGAACTGGCCGCCATCGACGCGGACAACAAGGTGGAACTGGTCCCGCTCAGCCAGGCATCGCAGGGCAGCTACGATGCCGCGGGGAAGGCTCTATATTTCACCCGCCTGCCTTTCCAGGGCAGCTACACGAAGCGCTACCAGGGCGGCGAGGTCCAGAACCTCTGGAAGTATGCCGCCGGCGGCCCGGAAGCCGTTCCGCTCACCAGGGACTACGCGGGCACCAGCAAAGACGCCATGTGGTGGAACGGGCGCGTCTACTTTCTCTCCGACCGCGACGGCGTCATGAACCTCTGGTCCATGGACGAGAACGGGAAAGACCTGAAGCAACACACGAAACACCGGGACTTCGACCTGAAAGACGCGGCTCTTTCCGAGGGCCGCATCGTGTACCAGATGGGCCCGGACATCCTGCTCTACGACATCGCGCGGGGGAGCGAGAAGGCCGTTCCCATCCAGTTGTCCTCGGATTTCGACCATCTGCGCGAACATTGGGTCAAGAAACCGCTGCAATTTTCCCGACGGCAAGAGCCTGCTGACGCTCTCCACCGAGAGCGGCGAAGTGGAGTTGTGGAAGACGGCGGCCAATGGAACCGGCGCCGGCGAGCGGCTCACCACCGACGGCCACGTGCTGCGGTGGGAAGCCATTCCTTCGCCCGACGGGAAATGGGCCGTCCACCAGGACAAGGATTGCCAGCTCTGGCTCCTGAACCTGGCGGACAAAACGCAGAAGCGCATCGCCGTGGCCTCTACCAGCGGCAATTCCAGCCCGGCGTTCGAGAATGTGAATTGGTCGCCGGACAGCCGCTGGATCGCCTACGGGGTGGAGAGCCCGGGCGGAGACCAGCTTTCGCAAGTCCAGCTCTACAACGTGGGAACCGGCGCGACGGCTCCGTTGACCACCGACCGTTACCAGAACGGCTGGACCGCCTGGAGCGCGGACGGCAAGTGGATCTACTTCATCTCGGATCGTTCCCTGAAGACCCAGGTTCCGGCGCCCTGGGGCGTCCGCCAGCCCGATCCGTACTTCGACCGTTCCGACAAAATCTATCTCGTCGCGCTGAAGAAGGGGCAGCGTTCTCCGTTCGAGCCCGCGGATGAACTGCATCCCGATAAGGCCGAAGAAACCCCCAAGGAAGGGGCCAAGCCGGCCGGCGAGCAGAAGACCGCCGATACCGCCAAGCCTGCGGAGAAGAAGCCCGTGAGCGTGGATATCGACGTGGACGGCCTGAGCGCGCGGTTGCAGGAAGTCCCGGTTCCGCCCCGCAACTACTCCGACCTGGCGATGGCCGCAGAGCGCCTGTGCTGGCTCAACCATAACTCCGCCGAGCCGCAGAAGACCGCGCTCGAGTGCCTGGACATCAACAACAAGCCGGACAACAAGCCCGATACCGTGATGGACGAGGTCCGGGGCTTCGAGGTGTCGCAGGACGGCAAGAAGATGATGATTCGCAAGCAGGACGACATCTACGTTGTGGCGGCGAATGCGAAAGGCTCGGCCCTGAAGGACCCCAAGGCGCTGACGGAATCCCAGGTGGATCTGAAGTCGTGGACTTTCGCCGTGATCCCCAACGATGAGTTCCACGAAGCTTTCGCGGACGCGTGGCGGCTGCACCGCGACTATTTCTACGACCGCAACATGCACGGGGTGGATTGGAAGGCGATGCGCGTGAAATACGCGCCCCTGGTGGACCGCGTCCGGGACCGCGAGGAACTGAGCGACGTGCTGGCGGAGATGGTGGCGGAACTCTCCACGTTGCACACTTTCGTGCGCGGCGGCGACATCCGGCCGCCGGCGGACCAGGTGCAGATCGCGGCCCTCGGCGCGCGCCTGGTGCGCGACAAAGCCGCGGAGGGCTACGTGGTGGAGCACATCTATCAGTCCGACCCCGACCGCCCGGACCGCCTCTCGCCGCTGGCGCGGCCCGGCGTGGACATCGCCGAAGGCGACGCGCTGCTCTCGATCAACGGCCGCAGCCTGCTCTCCGCGACGGACCCGGGGGAGTTGCTGCGGAATCTGGCGGGCAAGCAGGCGCTCGTCCGGGTGAAGCCCAAGGGGAAAACGGAAACGCGCGACGTGATCGTGAAGCCCGTTTCCCTCCAGCAGGAGAACGATCTGCGCTATCACGAGTGGGAGTACCAGCGGCGGCTCATGGTGGACAAGGCTTCGGACAATAAGATCGGCTACGTACACCTGAGGGCCATGGGGGGAAACGATATCAACCAGTGGATCGAGCAGTATATCCCCATCTTCACCCGCGACGGGCTGATCGTGGACGTGCGCCACAACGGCGGCGGCAACATCGACAGTTGGATCCTGGACAGGCTCATGCGCAAAGCCTGGATGTACTGGCAGCCGCGCGTCGGGGCGCCGTCCTGGAACATGCAGCAGGCCTTCCGCGGCCACATGGTGGTGCTGTGCGACCAGGCCACCGGCTCGGACGGCGAGGCATTTACCGAAGGCTTCCGGCGCCTGGGGTTGGGCAAAGCGATCGGCATGCGGACGTGGGGCGGGGAGATCTGGCTCAGTTCGAGCAACGTGCTGGCCGACCAGGGCATTGCCTCGACCGGAGAACTGGGGGTGTTCGGACCCGAGGGGAAATGGCTCATCGAGGGGCACGGGGTGGATCCGGACATGGTGGTGGACAACCTGCCGCACGGCACGTTCGTGGGCAAGGACGCGCAACTGGAAGCGGCGATCCAGTACCTGAAGGACCTGATCAGGGAAAAACCGGTGCAAAAGCCCGCGCCGCCGGCTTATCCGGATAAAGCCCTGAAGAGCAGCCGGTAATCCTGCCGGTGGGGCGGCGGGGCATCGGCCCGTTGCGGGGCGTCGCCCCGTACAGCGGGCTTGCGCGTCAGCTTAGCGCCGGGCGAAAGCCCGGCTGCGGCCCGGAAGGGCCGCCCCACAGCGCACAAAAAAAAGCCCCGCGCGTGAGGTGGCGTGGGGCATCGAGTTTTCCTACTTTCTGTCTCGGAGGATGACAGACCGGTGCTGATGTTAACACTCGGCACGGGTCGAGGCAACGGAGGCCGATGTACGAAAATTCGCAGCAAAGGGCGGGCGGCGGCGGGGCGCCACCCTTCGGTTGATCTCCGGTTGACGGGCCTTTTCTCACAATGCTAATCTTTTGGTTTAAAAGACTTTTCGCGTTTCTCCAAACAATCGCATGGAATCAACTTTGGACGCCCTGGGCGGGATCCTGCTGCGGGCTGTGCCCACTTTTCTTTTGGTCATCCTGCTCCATTTCTATCTGAAATTCGTGTTTTTCAAGCCCATGGGGAAGGTTCTTCAGGAGCGATACGAAGCGACCGAAGGCGCGCGCAAACTCGCCGAACAGAGCCTGGAGCGCGCCGCCGCGAAGACCGCGGAATACGAAGCCGCGATGCGGGCCGCGCGCGCGGAGGTATACCAGACCCAGGAGCGGGTCCACAAGGAATTGGAGGAACGGCATGCGGCGCGGCTGGCGGAGGCGCGCCAAGGGGCGGAAGCCGCCGCGCGGGAAGCCAGGGCGCAGCTCGCGAATGACGTGGAGGCCGTCAAGATCAGCCTGGCGCGGGAGGTGGAAACGCTCTCGAACCAGATTGCCGATTCCATCCTGCGGCGGAGAGCGGCATGATCCGCCTCATCGCATTGCTTACCGTGGGGCTGGCGGCTTTTGCCCCGGCCGGGCTGGCCCAGGAAGAGAAGGGCGCGAGCTTCGCCGAACGGCACGAAGAGGGGCTGAAGTGGGCCAACTTCATGGTGCTCGCCGCCGGCTTGGGATACCTGATCGGCAAGAACGCGGGGCCGCTTTTCGATGCAAGGTCGCGGAAGATCCGAAGGGCGATGATCGAGGCGTCGGATGCGCGCAAGGAAGCCGAGGCGCGCGCCGCCGAAGTGGACCAACGCCTGGCCAACCTGGAAGCGGAAATCGCCGCGTTGCGGGAAGAATCGCAGAAAGAGGCGCAGGCGGAGACCGAGCGCTTGGCGCGCCAGACGGAAGGCGAGATCGCCAAGATCCAGGCCCACGCGGAGCAGGAGATCGCGGCGGCCGGGAAGGCGGCGCGCATGGAACTGCGCCGCTACTCGGCGCATCTGGCGGTAGGGCTGGCGGAAGGAAAGATCCGCGCCCGCATGACGCCCGAGGCCGAGGACGCGCTGGTCGAGAGCTTCGTGCGCGACCTGGAGCATCCCTCGTCGCGCGCACAGACCACCTAAGATGACACTCTCTGCCGTAGCGCAACGATACGCCGACGCCCTGGCGGACGTGGTGACCAAGGGCGGCTCGCCCCTGCCTCCGCAGGACGCCGCGGCGCAGTTGCACGCGTTCGAATCGGCGCTCCGCGAATCGGCGGAACTGCGCGAGATCCTGACCACCCCGGCGGCGCCGCCCAGCCGGAAGAAGGCCGTGGTGGAGCGCATCGCCGGAGCGCTGCAACTATCGGCCATCGTCCGGAACTTCCTTTTCGTACTGGTGGACCACCGCCGCACGGAAGCGCTTCCGGGGATTATCCACGCCTTCGAGCTCAGCATTGACGAGCGGCTGGGCTTCGCGCGGGCGGAAGTGACCGCCGCGCGCGAGTTGAGCGAAAAGCAGCGCGGCGCGCTCGGCGCGGAACTGGAGCGGCTCACCGGCAAGCGGATCCGTATGCGCTTCGCGGTGGACGAGTCTCTTATCGGCGGCGTGGTGGCGCGCATCGGCTCCACGGTTTACGACGGCTCGGTGCGCGGCCAATTGGAATCGCTGGAACGGCGCCTCAGCGCGGAAAGCTGATCGGAAAAGAATTATGGCTCAAATTCGAGCGGACGAAATTACCGCCATTCTCCGGCAGGAGATAGAAAACTACGACCGGGTGATCGACGTCAGCGAGACGGGCTCGGTGATTTCCGTGGGCGACGGCATCGCCCGGATCCACGGCCTCGAGAAGGTGATGGCCGGGGAACTGATCGAGTTCCCGCACGACGTGGCCGGGATCGCCATGAACCTGGAGGAAGACCAGGTGGGCGCCGTGCTGCTCGGCGACTTCACGGAAATCAAGGAGGGCGACGAAGTCCGGCGCACGCGGCGCATCATGTCGGCGCCGGTGGGCGAGACCGGCCAGCCGGCCCGGGCCATCATCGAAAAGCAGGGACTGAGCCAGATAAGCGATACCGGCGTCGGTATTCCGGTGGAACGGCTCGCCCCCGGCATTGTGGCGCGGCAGAAGGTACAGGAGCCGATGCAGACCGGGATCAAGGCCATCGACTCCATGATCCCCATCGGCCGCGGGCAGCGCGAACTGGTCATCGGCGACCGCCAGACCGGGAAAACCGCGATCGCGCTGGACGCCATCATCAACCAGAAAGGCGGCGACATGATCTGTATCTATGTCGCCATCGGCCAGAAGCGATCCACGGTGGCGCAGGTGGTGAAGACGCTGGAAGACTACGGGGCCATGGACTACACCATCATGGTCTCGGCGTCGGCTTCCGATCCCGCGCCCATGCAGTATATCGCGCCGTTCGCGGGGTGCGCGATGGGCGAATACTTCCGCGATTCGAAACGCCACGCCCTGTGCGTGTACGACGATCTTTCCAAGCACGCCGCCGCCTACCGCGAGATTTCGCTGCTGCTGCGGCGCCCGCCGGGGCGCGAAGCGTACCCGGGTGACGTCTTCTATCTTCACAGCCGCCTACTGGAGCGCGCGGCCAAGCTGAGCAACGCGCACGGAGGCGGGTCGCTTACCGCGCTGCCGTTCATCGAGACGCAGGCGGGCGATATCTCGGCCTACATTCCGACGAACGTCATTTCGATTACGGACGGGCAGATCTTCCTGGAAGCCGACCTGTTCAACTCCGGCCAGAGGCCGGCCATCAACGTGGGCATCTCGGTAAGCCGGGTGGGCGGCAGCGCGCAGATCAAGGCCATGAAGCAGATCGCCGGCGGCTTGCGGCTCGACCTGGCGCAGTACCGCGACCTGGCGGCCTTCGCGCAGTTCGGCTCGGACCTGGACAAGGCTTCCCTGGCCCAGCTCAACCGCGGCAAACACCTGGTCGAGATCCTGAAGCAGGACCAGTATCAGCCGCTGCCGGTGGAGAAGCAGATCGTCATTATTTTCGCCGGGACGCAGGGCTATCTCGACGACCTTCCGGTGGAACAGTGCCGAAAATTCGAGGGAGAGCTGTACCGTTTCGTGGACAACGCCCACCGCGGGCTGTGGGAGGAGATCCGCACGAAGAAAGCGCTGGACGACGATTTGCGCTCCAAGGTGACGGCGGTGATCGAAGAGTTCAAGGGGCGGTTCCTGGCGGAGCAGCCCGGAGGCCC
>JAIQFU010000017.1 GCA_020073115.1 Terriglobia bacterium | reverse complement strand
GACCGCCGGCGGCGAGAGCGGCCACCCGTCATCCCGCCACTTCGACGATGAAGCGAAACGGTACGCCGCGGGCGACCTCCGGGAAGTCTATTTTTACCGCTCTCAGCTCAAGGGGCACACCGAGCGGGAATACCATCCCGGAAGCTGAATGACACGCGGCCGGATTGCCGTCCCAGTACCGCCGGTGGCCGGTTTTCGCCACCGGTTCTTTTTGCCCCCGGCCCAAAACAACCGGTGACAGAAACCGATTACCGGCGGCGCCCCTGTCGGTACCCCCTGTCGGTACCCCCCGTCACCCCCCCTCGGTACCCCTTTGATTTGGGATCCCCATGTCCTATAATCATGCCGGGCGACCAGGGACCATGCAGTTCGGCCGCGGAGCCGCCTGGCGCGAAGGAGGCTTGGATGTCCCCAAAAGTGCTCCTGATCGACGATGATTCCGACTTCCGGGCTGCAGTGAGATCTCTCCTCGAAAGTCATGGCTACGAGGTGCTGGAAGCCGCATCCGGACACGATGGCCTGCGGATGGTGGTGGAGCGTAAACCCGACGCGATCCTCCTCGATATCATGATGGAAACCACCGTGGAGGGCTACGGCATCACCCACTCGCTCAAGCACCTGGACGAGTACGCCGAGTTTCGCAGCATTCCGCTGTTCATGACCTCTTCCATCGAGGAAAGCCCGGACGAGCGCTTTCCCATGTCGGCCGAAGTCGAATTGATCCGGCCGGACGGCTATCTGAGCAAGCCGCTCGATATTCCCAAGCTTCTCCGCCTTCTGGAGAAAGCGGTGGGAGCGGGCAGAACCACAACGGCCTGAGCCATGACCGAGCCGCCCGGGCCGGAAACGGTGGTTGTCATCGACGACGACTATGCCATGCGGCTCTCGTGCGCGAAGATCCTGACGAAAATGGGGCTCCGCGCGGAAGCGTTCGAGGACGGGGCCCGCGGACTCGAGGGCGTAGCGATTTCCAGGCCGGCCATGGTCATCGTGGATCTTAAGATGCCGGGCGTCAGCGGGATGGAAGTCATCACCCGCGTCCACGAGATCGACCCCCACATGGTGATCGTGGTGATCACGGGGTACGCCACCATCGACACCGCCGTACAGGCCATGAAGTGCGGGGCCTACGACTTCCTGCCCAAGCCCTTTTCGCCCGACGAGCTGCGGATGATCGTCAATCGCGGCCTGGAGCGCCGGCGGCTGACCCTCGAAGCGCAACGCCACGAAATCGAACAGAGCATGCTCAAGCGGCGCTTCGTGACCTTCGTATCGCATCAGCTTCGGACGCCGCTGGCCGCCGTCCATCAGTACCTCGACGTGTTGAAGCACGTCGATGCGGCCGGCGACGACCCCGCCCGCCGCCAGGAGTGGCTCGGCCGCTGCCTGGCCCGCATCGACGAGCTGCAGAATCTGATCGCCGACTGGCTGACCCTGGCGCGGGTGGAGGGAGGAACCCTGGTCAAGGAGAGAGTCAAGGTCGAGTTGGGCCGGGTGATCGCCGGGATTCTCAAAACCTATCAGGACAGTGCGGCGGCGGAAGGCATCTCGCTGGAATCTCACCTCCCGGAGGATTGCCTCTTCGTGGGGGGCGACCGGAACTGCCTGACCGTCCTGTTCGACAACCTGATCACCAACGCCATCAAGTACAACAAGCCGGGTGGAACAGTGATGGTGTCCGGGAGCGAATCCCGCGGGGAGGTGGTGGTCGCCGTGGCCGACACCGGCATCGGGATCCCGGAGAAATACCGTCCGTTCCTTTTCGACGAGTTTTTCCGAATCAAGGAGGACGGGGCGAAGAAGACCGGGGGAACCGGCCTGGGGCTGCACATCTCGAAGAAGATCGTCTCGGAAATGGGTGGCGCGATCGAGGTCGATAGCGTTGCCGGCGCCGGCTCCACGTTCTGGGTGCGCCTGCCGGCCTGGCGCGCCGTCCCCGAGCCGGCGGGGAGTCCAAACGATGCACAACGCGAAGCGAATATTGATCGTCGATGACGACCTCGATTTTGTGGAAGCCGTCTCGTGTTTCCTCGAAGCCAACGGCTTCACCGTTGTTCGGGCTCACGACGGCGCCGAGGGCGTCAAGCTGGCGAAGATGGAGCGGCCGGACCTGATCCTCATGGACATCATGATGGGGGAGCGGACCGAGGGCTTCTTCACGATTCAGGAGATCCGCCGCGATCCGTCCCTGAAAGACGTGCCGGTCTTCGTCCTCAGCTCGGTGAGCGCGCGGCTTCCCGATTTCGAAATCCCATCGAGCGGGGGCTGGCTGGCGCACGACCTGTTCTTTCCCAAGCCCGTGGATACGGCGCAGTTGCTGGAGAAGATCCGCCAGCGCGTCGGCCCGGCGGCGTAAAGGCGCGCGCCAGCCATGCGCTTCGGCTCTTCGCGCTTATCGCTGAAAGCAAGGCTGATCTGGAGCTACCTGGTAATTCTGGCGGCCGGAGGCCTGGTCACCTCGCTGGTGGGCACGTGGATCGTGAGTTCCACGATCATGATGCAGGCGCGCCGCGCCGTCGATCATGATTTCGCCACCATCCGCACGGTGTACGAACAGCAACTCCAGGCCCTGAAGCTGTCGGTGGAGTTCGCCGCCGGCGGCTCCGCGGTGCGGGATTATCTGGCGCGGGGCGCGGCCGGGCCGCTTTCCGCCTATCTGGAGCAGGTCCGCCGCGATGCCGGGTTCGACTTCATCTGCCTCACCGATCAGCAGGGCCGGGTCGTCTTCCGGGTGTCGCGAAGCGGCCGCTCCCCGGAAAACGCATCTTCCCTGGGGGTGGTCCAGGCGGCGCTTGCGGGCAAGGTCGCCGCAGCCACTGAGGTCGTGGCGCCCGGCCGCGCGGGCGGCGCCGGGATGGAAGGCATGGCGCTCATGGCCGCCGCGCCCGTCGCCCCCTCCGGCGCGGGCGGGGCGCTCTACGGCGGCGTCCTCCTGAACGGCAACTTCGAAATCGTCGACCACGTTTGGGAACTCCTGTTTCGCGGCGAACGCTTCCAGGATGTGGACCGGGGCTCGGTCACCATATTCCAGCGCGATGTGCGGATTTCGACGAACGTGCGCACGGCGGCGGGCGACCGCGCCGTCGGCACGCGCGCCCCCGGCCAGATCGGCGCAGCCGTCCTGGGCCGCGGCGAAATCTGGAGAGGCCGGGCCTTCGTGGTCAAGGACTGGTACATCAGCGAGTACGCCCCCATCCGCAACTACGCCGGCGAGGCCATCGGAATGCTCTCCGTGGGCATCCTCGAGAGCACCTACGCGGCCATCCGCGACCAGGTGACCCTTTCGTTCTTCGGCATCGCCACCGCGGGATTTCTCCTGATCCTGGGCGTCACTTACTACATGATCCGCAACATCACGCGGCCGATCAGCGAGATGGTCGCGGCCACGCGCAACATCATCGCGGGACGGTTCGACCAGGAGGTGCGGTCCAACTCGCCGGGCGAACTCGCCCTCCTGGCGGAGTCTTTCAACGCCATGTTGAAAAGCCTCAGCCAGATGAAGGCCGATCTGGAGGAATGGGGCCGCACTCTCGAAGAAAAGGTAAAGCAAAGAACCGAGGAACTCGTGGCCATGCAGGCCCGGGTAGCGCAGGCGGAGAGGTTGGCTTCGCTTGGCATGCTTGCGGCGGGCGTGGCGCACGAGGTCAACAATCCGCTCGGAGCCATTCTGGCGCTCACCGGTCTCACCGCCGAAGACATGCCCAAGAGCGATCCCAACCGCGAAAACCTGGAGGAAGTGATCCGGCAGACCGAGCGCTGCCGCGATATCGTCAAAGGGCTGCTGGAATTCTCCCGGCAATCGAAAGGCGCCACGGAGCCGATCGACCTGAACAGAGTCCTGCAGGATACGCTCTCGCTGGTGGGAAAACAGGCGCTGTTCTTCAATATTAACGTGGTCTGCCGATTCGAGCCGCAACTGCCTCCGGTGATCGCCGACCGGTCCCAGTTCCAGCAGGTCTTCATCAATATTCTGATGAACGCGGTTCAGGCCATGGACGAGCGCGGAACCATCACCATCGAGACGCGGCGCAATGCCGCGGAGAACGCGGTGGAGGCGGCAATTTCCGACACCGGCCAGGGGATTCCCCCGGAACAGATCGGCCGGATCTTCGATCCCTTTTTCACCACCAAAGAAGGCGGCCGCGGCACCGGCTTGGGGCTGTCGATCGCGTACGGGATCGTGACCAGCCACCACGGGCGCATTTCCGTCCAGAGCGATCTGGGGAAGGGAAGCACGTTCACCGTCCGCATGCCGGCGGAGGTTGCGGTCCCGGTCAGGTAGGACCGGAATTTCCACGAACCGCAGTGAGACCGTAGGAAAGGCAGATCGCGGCAAGGAGCGCGCCGCAGCTTGAACAATAGATAATAAGGTGTTAAAATCCTCAGTAGATATTTATTGGGCCCTATTTCGCGGAAGAAGGAAGCCGCGTTTGTGGCCAGACAGTTGCAGTCGCAGATACCCGCCGATTGCGGGGCTTTCGCGCCCGGCCGGTACGCGGCTCCGTTTATCCCCACCCTGGCTCATCCCGTCGTAATTCTCACCCAGCTCGACAGCAGTCGCTTCGCGAACGGTTGGAGTTCCAACGGCTCGCGCGTATGGAATCGGCAAGCCAGCGACGTTGCGCCGAACACGTAGCGTCTGGCGGCACAAGCGAGGTCGGAGGGATCCATGAGCGCATGCTCCGTGACCCTGGAGACGCTCCCGCAGCATCCGGAAGGGAAAGAGATTCTCACCTGCCTGCAGTGCGGCGTGTGCGCGGGCGCTTGCCCGTACGGCGACGTGATGGAGTACCCGCCGCGGCGCATGATCGCCATGATGCGCGCGGGAATGCAGGAAAAGGTGTTCACCAGCGACAGCCTGCTCTCCTGCGTCGCCTGCTACGCCTGTATGGCGAAGTGCCCGCGGGGAATCCGGCTCACCGAGATTCTGCTGCCGCTGATGAAGGAGCAGACGCTCGCGTACCTGCCGGAATTGCCGGCCGAATTGCAGAGGGCGCTGCAAAACACGCTGCGCTATGGCAATCCTATGGGAGAGCCGTCCCGCAAGCGCGCTGCCTGGGTGAAGACCGCCGGCGTGCCCATCCGCAGCTTCGCCGAAGACCGAAGACCCGCCGACGCGCTGTGGTTCGTCGAGTGCTACACCTCCTACTATCCCCGCGGACAGGACAACAGCCGCGCCACGGCCAGGCTCTTTCACCGGCTCGGAGTCGATTACGCCATCCTGGGCAACGAGGAGAAGTGCGCGGGCGAATGCGGACGCCTCACCTGGGAGCCGGGGCTGTTCGAAACCCTGATGGACTACAACATGGCGGTGTTCCAGAAGTATCAGTTCAACCGCGTCGTTACCTCCTGCCCGCACGCCCACAACGCCTTCAAGAACCGCTACCCCGTTCTCGGCTTCAACTGGGCGCTGGAGCACGTCACCCCCTTTCTGGCGAAGCGCCTGGACGGGCTGAACGCTCTCCTGACGCGCAAACTGCCGTACCTCGTGACGTACCACGACTCCTGCTGCCTGGGGCGGCAAAACGAATTCTACGAGGCGCCGCGCCAACTCCTGCGCGCGATCCCCGGGGTCAAGTTGGTGGAGATGGTCCACAACCGCGTCAACTCGCTCTGCTGCGGCGGCGGCGGGGGGGGCATGTGGCTCGATACCTACTTCAAAGCGAAGGGCTACGAACGTCTCTCCGAACGCCGGGTGCGGGAGGCCGTCGCCACCGGGGCCGATATTCTGGCCGTTTCCTGTCCGTACGAGATCTCCCGCTTTGAGGATGCGCTCAAAGTCCTGGGGTACGACAAACGTATGATGGTCCGGGACGTGACCGAACTCCTGGCCGAGGCAATGGAGGAATGAGAAATGCACATTCTTGTTCTCTTGAAAATGGCGCCCGACGTGGTGGAGGACCTCGAGATCGCCCCCGGCGGAAAGGCGCTCGATCTGGATTGCCTGCGCATGATCCTGAGCGAATCGGACGACCATGCGCTGGAGCAGGCGCTCCTGCTGAAGGAGCGCCACGGCGCGAAAATCACGGCGCTCGCCCTGGACGCGCCCGAAGTGGACGACGCGCTATTCACCGCGGCGGCCAAGGGCGCGGACCGCGTGATGAAGGTGGTGGGAATGGATCCCGGGTTCACCACGCGGGAGGCCGCGCGGTATTTCTCGCAGGCGATTGCGGAGGAACCCGGGCTCCTGCCGGCGGACCTGATCCTCACCGGGGTTCAGGCCATCGACGACCTGGACGGCCTGGTCGCCCCCATAGTGGCCGACGGCCTGCGCATGCCCTATCTCGGCATCGTTACGGGCGTCGCTCTGGAGGCCTCCGCCCAAGCGGCCCGAGCCATCAAGGAATACCCGGCTGGGGTGCGCGGTGAGTTCCTGGTCCAGCTTCCGGCAGTCCTGGGAATTCAAGCGGCGGAAAAACCGCCGCGCTACGTCCCGGTGGCGAAGGTGCGGGCGGCCATGAAGTCCGTCAAGATCGAGTGTTCCCAGGCGCTCACGCTCGCCGACGGCGGCCTGCCGCTGGTCGGCGTGGTGGAAATGAAACGCAACGAGCCGGCCGGCCACGCCGAAATGCTGGAGGGCAAACCAGACCAGGTGTCCGGCCAGCTCTGTGGAATCCTGGCCGAGCGCGGCCTGTTTTGAGGAGGCGGGCGATGACGGGAAATATTTGCGTTCTGGCGGAGCAGTGGAGAGGACAGATCACCGAAGTCACTTACGAGACGCTGGCGCTGGGCCGCGAAGTCGCGGACCAGGCGGGCGTCCCGCTCACCGCGATTCTCCCCGGCTCTCATTGCCGGGAACTCGCCCGGTTCCTGGGCGCCGCGGACGCGGTGGTCTATATCGACCACCCGCTGCTCGCCGAGACCGTGCCGCAGACCTGCGCGGAAGCCGTGGCGCAGGCGATGGCCGGCGAACGGCCGCGCGCTCTGCTCGTACCCCTGACGAACATCAGCCTGGGGATCGGAACCCTGATCGGCGTCCGCCTGGGCGCGCCGGTCGTGAACTTCTGCAGAGACATCCGCGTAGCGGACGGCAGGCTTCTGGCCGACTGCGTAATGTACGGCGGCAAGATCGAAGCGACGGTGGAGGCCGGGGCGCCTTCCGGCCCCGGGCCGGCCATCCTGGGAATCTGGCCCGGCGCCAGGCAGGCGGAGAAGGGTCGCGCCGAGCGCGAGGTCCCGGTCACCGACGCCGCGGTGGTCCTGGAGGATACTGGCGCCATCCGCCTGTGCCGGTACATCGAACCCGAAGCGGGCGACGTGGACCTGACCAAACAGGAGGTTCTCGTCGCGGTGGGGCGCGGCCTCCAGGACCGCGCCAATCTCCCGCTTGCCGAGGAACTGGCCAGGGCGCTGGGCGGTGCGGTCTGCGGATCCCGGCCCGTGATCGACCAGGGCTGGCTCCCGCTTTCGCGGCAGGTCGGCAAATCGGGCCTGACGGTGAAGCCCAAGCTCTACGTCGCCCTGGGCATCAGCGGAGCGCCGGAACACATCGAGGGCATGAAGGACGCGGCGCTCATCGTGGCCGTGAACAGCGATCCGCAGGCGCCGATTTTCAGCGTGGCCCACTACGGGATTGTGGGCGACGCCGTGGAGACCATGCCGGCGCTGACGGCGGCGGTCGAGGCGCGAAAGGCCGCCGGACAACATGCCTGATGCCCTCTATCTTTGGGCCCTAACCCTGGCCGCCTTCGGCCTGTTCGGGCGCCGCGTGTACGGTTATGTCAAGGTCCTCCGCGGCGCCCGTTCAGAAAACCGTTGGGACCACATCGGACAGCGGCTCAAGCTGGTCCTGGTCCAGGTGCTGGGGCAGCGGAAGCTGATCGAAGAGCCGCTGATCGGCGTGGCCCATTTCGTGATCTTCTGGGCTTTCGTCATCTTCGCCGCAAGCTTCTTCTGGAACCTGGTTCGCGGCCTTTTCCCGTTCCTGCCGATTCCTTTCGCCGACGAAGTGGGCTGGATGCGAGTCGCTCTGGAGGTGTCCGGCGTGCTGGGCCTGGTGGCGCTGGCGGCGGCGGCGGCGCGGCGCTACTTTTTCCCGCCCGACCGGCTGGAAAAGTCCAGAGACGCCTCCCTCATCCTGGGCCTCATCGCCATTGTGCTCCTCTCCTCGCTGGCGGGCCAGCGGTTCGGCTGGCGGGCCATGTGGTGGGTCCACATGATCACCGTCCTGGGATTTCTCGCCTACCTGCCATACTCCAAACACCTCCACCTGCTCGCCGCGCCGTTCGGTGTCTTTTTCGGATCGCTCCAGCGCGGAAGCGCGCCCCCGTCTTCGCCGGGCGCCTCGCGCCGCGAGGAGTTCACGTGGAGACAGTTGTTCAGCGGGTTGGCCTGCGCCGAATGCGGGCGCTGCGACCGGTCGTGCCCGAGTTTCCTGGGCGGTTTCGCGCTTTCGCCCAAGATGCTGATGCACCACATGAAAGAACTGGTTCGCGGCGACGGGGACGGCCACGGGGAAGCGAACTTCGTGGGCGACGTCGTCAAGCGCGAGGAGATCTGGGCCTGCACCACCTGCCTGGCTTGCATGGAACGGTGTCCGGTGATGAACGAACACGTCCCGGTCCTGATCGAAATGCGCCGGCGCCTGGTGGGGGAGGGCGATATGGACAAATCGCTTCAGGAAGCCCTGAAGAACCTGAACCGGTACGGCAATTCCTTCGGGGCGCCGCCGCGGGCGCGCGCCAAATGGACCCAGCAACTCGGTTTCCCCATCAAGGACGCCCGCAAGGAGCCGGTTCAATACCTCTGGTTCGTCGGCGATTACGCCTCCTACGATCCTCGCGTGAACGCCGCCACCTGCGCCGCCGCGCGCGTCTTTCAGAAAGCCGGGCTGGATTTCGGCATCCTGGGCGACGGCGAGCAGAACTCCGGAAATGACGTCCGCCTGGCGGGCGAAGAGGGTTTGTACGAGAGTCTCCAGGAGAAGAACCTCAAGGTGTTCGGCCGGGCCCGCTTCCAGGAGATCATCACCACGGATCCGCACAGCTTCCAGGTTCTGAAGCACCAATATCCAGCCTCCAATGGAGCGCGGACCGTCCGGCATTATACCCAACTCTTGAGCGACCTGATCCTCGAGGGAAAGTTTCCGCTGGCTAGGAAGCTGAAGATGAAGGTCACCTACCACGACCCGTGCTACCTGGGCCGCTACAACGCCATTTTCAACGCCCCGCGCCGCGTGTTGGCCGCGCTGGGGCTGGAACTCGTCGAGATGCCGCGCAACCGCACCTATTCCCTGTGTTGCGGCGGCGGCGGCGGGCGGATCTGGATGGAGGACCCGCCAGTATTCAAGGAGCGTCCCGCTGTTTCCCGCGTCAACGAGGCGGCGGCGCTAGACGTACGCACTCTCGTAGTGGTCTGCCCGAAAGACCTCGTCATGTTCCAGGACGCCATCAAAACGACGGGCCTCGAAGACAGGCTCGAGGTGAAAGAGCTTTCGGAACTGGTGGAGCAAGCCATGGGGTAGCTGAGCGCAGCGCGAGAATCGGCGTTTACGTCTGCCACTGCGGAACCAACATCGCGGGGACGGTCGACGTCTACGCCTTGACCCGGTATGCCGGCGGCCTGCCGGGAGTGGCGGTCGCCAGGGAATACAAGTACATGTGTTCCGACCCTGGGCAGGAACTGATCCGCCAGGATATCCGCGACCACGGCCTGGATCGCATCGTCGTGGCCGCCTGCTCGCCGCATCTGCACGAGCACACGTTCCGGCAGGCGGTCGCGCTGGGAGGCTTGAACCCCTACTACTTCCACATGGTCAACCTGCGGGAGCACGACGCCTGGGTGCACACCGACAAAGCGGCCGCGACGGAAAAGGCCATGGACCTGGTCCGCGCCGCCGTCCGGCGCGTGAAGTGGCACGTTCCCCTGGAGCCCCGGCAGGTGTCGATTCAGGCCGATGTGCTGGTGGTGGGCGGAGGCATCGCGGGCATCGACGCCGCCCTCACGCTGGCCAACGCCGGCAAGCACGTCTACCTGGTGGAGCGCGAGCCCACCATCGGCGGCCACATGGCGCAATTCGACAAGACCTTCCCCACGCTCGATTGCGCCGCCTGCATTCTGACCCCCAAAATGACGGCGGTGAAAGCGCACCGGAACATCACTCTCTGGACCATGGCCGAGGTGCGCCAGGTGGAAGGTTACGTAGGCAATTTTTCGGTGACGGTATGCCGCAAGCCGCGCTACGTGCTGGAAGACCTCTGCGTGGGGTGCCTGGAGTGCATCCAGGCATGCGTCTACAAGCAGGCCAAGGTTCCCGACGCGTTCAACCTCGGTTTGGGCAAGCGAAAGCCCGTCTACATTCCTTTCCCGCAAGCCGTGCCGCAGGTGGTGGTGATCGATCCCGAGACCTGCATCGAATTCAAGAGCGGAAAATGCAAGAAGACCTGCGTGGAAGTCTGCGCCGAGCGCCACGCCATCGACTTCCATCAGAAGGAAGAGATCCGTACCATTCAAGTCGGAGCCATTGTCCTGGCGACCGGGTTTGAGGTCTTCGACGCCGCGCGGATCCCCTATTACGGGTACGGCCTATACCCCAATGTCTATACCGCGCTGGAGGTGGAACGCCTGGTCAACGCCTCGGGACCGACGGGCGGGGAGATCCTTCTGCGCGACGGCCGAAAGCCCGCGACGGTGGGGATCGTGCACTGCGTGGGCAGCCGCGACGAGCACACCAACCGCTATTGCTCGCGAGTCTGCTGCATGTATTCGCTGAAACTGGCGCATTTGATCAAAGAGAAGACCGGGGCCGAGGTCTACAGCTTCTACATCGACGTCCGCGCGCCAGGCAAAGCTTTCGAGGAGTTCTACAACCGGGTGGCGGAGGAGGGCGTGATCTTCATCCGCGGCAAGGTGGCCGATATATACCCCGCGGGCAACGGCGACGGCCGCGTGATTCTCCAGGCGGAGGACACGCTGCTGGGCATGGTCCGCAAGATCCCGGTGGATATGGTGGTCCTCTCCACGGGGCTCGAGCCGCGTGCCGACGCGGCCGCTGTCCGCCGGCTGTTCAATATCGGCTGTTCCAGCGAAGGATTCTTCCTGGAACGCCACCCCAAGCTGGCGCCGGTCAACACTTTCGCCGACGGAATCTTCATGGCGGGGTGTTGCCAGGGCCCGAAGGACATTCCTGATACGGTCGCGCAGTCGGGCGCGGCCGCCGCCCAGGCCCTGGCCCTGATCGATGCCGGGGTGGTCGAACTGGAGCCGAACACCGCTCACGTGGTCGAAGACGCCTGCTCCGGATGCAAAACCTGCATTCCGCTCTGTCCCTACAGCGCCATCTCGTTTGTGGAAGAGAAGAGGGCGTACATCAACGAAATTCTGTGCAAAGGCTGCGGGACGTGCGTGGCCGCATGCCCCTCCGGTTCCATACGGCAAAACCTGTTCGAGGATGAGGAGATCTTCGACGAGATCGAAGGATTGCTGGTTCCTGCCTGACGGTTTCCGAGGCGCCTATGTACGACGTACGCCGTACGTTGAAATTCCAGCGGGACGCGGACCCACGCTGGGCTGAGGAAGTCGCCGCCCGTCCGGGATGCGAGGGTCTGTTCTCCTGTCAGCAGTGCGGAACCTGCTCCGCCACTTGTCCCCTGTCCCTCTACATGGATCTCGGACCGCGCCGTGTTATCGCGCTGGTCCGGGAAGGCTTCCGGAAGGACGCGCTCACCTCTCAGACCGTCTGGCTTTGCGCGTCCTGCTATGAGTGCGACGTGGCGTGCCCGCGCCAGATCCGCCTCACCGATTTGATGGGCAGCTTGAAGCGGGAAGCCGCCCGCTGCCATCTTTATCCGCGGCGCTTTCCGGTTCCGGTGGTGGAGCGGGAATTGTGCGAGGTCATCAGCCACGGCCGATGGAGGCCGGAGTCGTGGCGAATTCTGGGCGCGGTGCTGCGCTTTAGCCCTGCAGAGTTATGCCGGTTGCTGTGCCGGCGGGGCGGGCTGAACCCCCCGCGCGGCTTTGCGGGAACACGCCCGTCAGACCGTCGCTGCCCGTGACTTCATGTTCGCCACGATGGCGGCCGCGAATTCACTGGTTTTCAGCTTGACCCCGCCTTCCATCTGGCGGTGCAGATCATACGTGACAAGCCTCTGCCGGATGGTTTCGGCAATGCCCCTTTCGATGAGCTGTGAAACCTCCTTCCAGCCGATGTATTGGAACATCATGGCGCCGCAGAGGATGACGCTGGAAGGGTTGATGACATCCTGCCCGGCGTACTTCGGGGCCGTGCCGTGGGTCGCCTCGAACACGCCGTACGCATCGCCGATGTTGGCGCCGGGCGCCATCCCCAGGCCGCCCACCTGGGCCGCGCACGCGTCGGAGAGATAGTCGCCGTTGAGGTTGGGAGTGGCGAGCACGTCGTATTCGTTGGGCCGCAGGAGCACCTGCTGGAAGATCGAGTCGGCGATCCGGTCTTTCACCAGGATCTTGCCCGGAGGAACTCCCGCCCCGGCTTCGGCCTCGGTCACGCACACGTCCGAAAACTCTTCCTTCACCAGTTCGTATCCCCAGTCGCGGAATGCGCCCTCGGTGAACTTCATGATGTTCCCCTTGTGAACGAGGGTCACGCTGCGCCGCTGGTTTTCAATGGCGTATTCAATCGCGCGCCGGATCAGCCTTTTCGAGCCGGTGACGCTCATCGGCTTAATGCCGATTCCGGAATCCAGGCGGATCTTCTTGCCCATTTCGCGGTTCAGGAAATCGATGACGCGGGCGGCCTCGGGCGTCCCCTGCTGGAACTCGATGCCGGCGTATACGTCCTCCGTGTTTTCACGGAAAATGACCACGTCCAGCAATTCCGGCCGCTTCACGGGCGAGGGGACGCCCGCGTAGTAGCGGACCGGGCGCAGGCACACGTAAAGATCGAGAATCTGCCGGAGGGCGACGTTCAGACTGCGAATCCCGCCGCCGATGGGAGTGGTCAGCGGCCCCTTGATGGCGATGTGGTACCGCCGAATGGCATCCACCGTGTCTTGGGGCAGCCAATCCCCGAACCGCCCATGGGCCTTCTCGCCCGCGAACACTTCGTACCAGGCAACGCGGCGCCGGCCGCCGTAAGCTTGCTGGACTGCCGCGTCGAACACCAGGCGGGAAGCCCGCCAGATATCGGGTCCGGTGCCATCGCCTTCTATGAAAGGGATGATCGGATTCTCTGGAACCTCAAACGTCCTGTCATGCAACCGGATGGCCTCGCCGTCCGCGGGGACGGGAGAATTGTTGAATATTTCCATAATGCCTCCCTGGGAATGTGCGACTCACTATAACAGGTGGACCATGTGCCGGCAATAATCGAACTATGTCATGCGTAAGCCATTTGCGCAGCCGGAATCCGAGAGTAAACTGATCTCGTCCGCAGGAGAGAATCGCCAATGCCGACTTACATTACGCTCATGAAATTCACGGAGCACGGGTCCAAAGACCTGAAAAACGCTCCGCAGCGCTTTGCGTCGGCCATGAAAGCCTGGGAACTGATGGGCGGCAGGATTATTGGGGCCTATTTTGTCATGGGCGAGTACGATTACGTCGCGATCACCGCCATCCCCACCGACGAAGACGCGATCAGCGCGAGCATGGCCGTGTGCGCCTGCGAGCACGTGAAGACCATGACGCTCCGGGCTTTTCCGATCGAGGAATTCGGGCGCCTCGCGGCCAGGTTGCCCTAACCGGCCCGCAGGAGAGCCGCCCGGAGCGCGGTCCTACGCGGATGGCGTGTACAATTGTCCTTCGGCGGGGACATGCATCATTTCTACCTCAACACAGCGCTGCTCCTGGGCGCTGCCGCATTTTGCCTTCACGGGCAGACCGAGTTGTCCGCCGGCGGCTGGACCGTCTGGTCGCCGCGACCGGAAATCGCGCCGCGCGGATACGTGGACGAGGTCCACTCGCGCGGCGGACACGGCGCCCTGGCCCTTTCCGGCGCCAGCAACCCCGCCGTCTTCGGCGGGTGGCAGCGCGCGGTGGCGGGAATCCAGGCGGGGTCCTGGTACCGTTTCCGCGCAAGCTATCGCGCCGAGGGCCTCGACTACGCTCCCCGGCAGGTGGTCCCGCGCCTCGATTGGACCGACGGCGCCGGCCAGCGCGCCGGCCAGCCCGACTATCCCTGGCAGACGGCGCGGAACGGCGATTGGACCACCGTCACGCTCGAGGTGAAAGCCCCCGAACGCGCCGCCGCGGTGAAGATCCAGTTGCTGCTGGTGAACGCTCCGCGGGCCACCGTCTGGTGGGATGACGTGGCGCTCGAACCGGGGCGCGATCCCGGTCCCCGCAACGTCACCCTGGCATCCGTGAACCTTTACCCCCGGAAAACGGCCGACCCCTTGGGCGACTTCCTCGCCTTGCTCGAACGCTCGCTGCCGCCGGGAGTGGACCTGGTGGTTCTGCCGGAGGGAAGCACGGTGGCCGGAACCGGCAAGGCCTACGCCTCCGTCGCCGAGTCCGTCCCCGGACCCACCACCGCGCGGCTGGGCGAGTTCGCCAAAAAGAGGAAGCTGTGGATCGCCGCGGGCCTCTACGAGCGCGAGGGTCCGGCCGTCTACAACACCGCCGTGCTGATCGATCGCGAGGGCCGTGTGGCCGGGCGGTACCGCAAGGTCTACATCCCGCGGGAAGAGTACGAGGCCGGCATCACGGCTGGTTCGGACTACCCCGTTTTCCATACCGATTTCGGAACCGTGGGCATGATGATCTGCTGGGACTCGCAGTATCCCGACCCTTCCCGCGCGCTGGCGCTAGCCGGGGCGGAGATCATCCTGCTGCCCATCTGGGGCGGTGACGAGACCCTGGCGAAAGCGCGCGCCATCGAGAATCACGTCTTCCTGGCCGCGTCCGGCTACGACCACCCGACCTACATCCTCGACCCGGAAGGCAAGTCCCTGGCCCGCGCCCCGGAGCGCGGCTCCATCGCCGTGGCCACCGTAGACCTGAACCGGAGATACCTGGACCCCTGGCTCGGAGACATGCGCGCGCGCTTCATGAAGGAGTTGCGCCTGGACGCCCCGGTGGAGCCGCCGGGACGAAGATAGCATTCCGCCCCAACCCGCGATTTGCTTCCGGCCGCGGGCGGCGATAAGCTCAATCTTCCATATGGCCTCCCAAATTTCCCGCCGGACTCTCCTGGGCGCGGCCGTTTGCCTGCGCGCCGCGCACGCGTCCCCGCCGCCCCCGCCGCGTCTTAAGGTCTCCATCTTTTCCAAGCACCTGAACTTTCTGGCCGGCGACGACCTCGCCGCCGCCGCGGGCCGGATCGGCTTCGACGGCGTCGATCTCACCGTCCGCAAAGGCGGGCACGTGGAACCGGAGCGGGTTCGCCAGGATCTGCCGCCCCTGGTGGCCACGATCCGGCGCCACGGCCTGGAAGTCCCGATGATCACCACCGACATCGCGGACGCCCAAACGCCGCACGCGGAAGAAATTCTGCAAACCATGCAGGACTTGGGCATTCCGGATTACCGCTGGCTGGGCTTTCGATACGATCCCGCCCGGCCCTACCCGGCGCAACTGGACGAGATGAAACGCCGGATCGCGCCCCTGGCCGCGCTCAACTCGCGCCACCGGGCCTGCGCCATGTACCACACGCACTCCGGCCGGAACCTGGTGGGCGCCTCCATCTGGGACCTGTATATCCTGCTGAAGGACTTCGACCCGAAGGCCGTCGGCGTGAACTACGACGTGGCGCATGCCACCGTCGAGGGCGGCCTTGGAGGCTGGATCGACAGCTACCGCATCGCCACCCCGTACATCCGCGGGCTCGCGGTAAAGGATTTCGCCTGGGGCAAAGACCCCAAGGGCGAGTGGCAGCCGCTGTGGGCGCCGCTGGGCCAGGGCATGGTCCGGTTCCCCGAGTTCTTCGCCATGGTAAAGGGGAGCGGCTTCAGCGGGCCCGTGCAGATGCATTTCGAATACTCCATGCCCGAAGCGCGTGAAGAGGTCTACGCCGCCATGAAGCGCGACCTGGGACAACTGCGCGGGTACCTGGAGAAGGCCGGCCTATGAAGATGCGCCGCCGCGATTTTCTCGCCATGCCCGCCGTGGTGGCCGCCCCGCGCGCCACCGACGCACGCCTCGACGAGATCCGCACGGAGTTCCAGGACTTCCTCTATCGCGCGCCTTACAAATTCGGCGGTAAGGAAGTGGACCGCGTCACGCTTCTGAACGTGCACTGCCGGGTGAGCGCGAAATCCGGAAAATCGGCGGCCGGCTTCGCCTCCATGCCGCTGGGCAACGTGTGGGCATTCCCGGCGCCCGACATTCCGTACGAGACCACCCTCGCCGCCATGCGCGCGCTTTCCGAAAAAGTCGCCCGGATCCTGCGCGGCTACCGCGAATACGCGCACCCGCTGGATGCGAACCGCGCTTTGGAGCCGGAGTTCCTCAAAGCGGCGGAAGAGACCACGCGCGAAATGGCGCTGCCGCGGCCCATCCCCAAACTGTGCACCCTGGTTACGGCCAGCCCCTTCGACGCCGCCCTCCACGACGCTTTCGGCCGCCTGCACGGGCGCAATGCTTTCACCGCCTGCGGGAAGGAGTTCGTGCGCTACGACCTCTCGCACTACCTCAATGCGGATTTTCGCGGCGAATACCTGGATCCATTCCTACTGCGTTCGCCCGTTCCGCGCATCCGGATGTACCATTCCGTGGGTGCGTCCGACGCGCTGACCGCCGCGGAAATCAGGAAACCGGTCGGTGACGGACTGCCGGAAACGCTGGAAGAATGGATCCCCTACAACGGCGTGGTGGCCATCAAGATCAAGCTCAACGGAAACGACCTGGGGTGGGACGTGGAGCGCGTGGCATCCATCGACCGCGTCACGGTGGCGGCGCAGGCGCGGCGCGGCGTTCGGGAGTGGCTCTACTGCCTGGATTTTAACGAGCGCTGCCCCAACGTTCAGTACCTGCTCGATTTCGAGCGCGGGGTGAGAACCAGGGCGGCTTCGGCTTTCGGCCGGGTGCAGTATATCGAGCAGCCCACCGCGCGCGACCTCGCGGCGGATCGCCGGAACACCATGTTCGAAGCGGCGCGGCTGAAGCCCGTGGTTATCGACGAATCGCTGACCGGGCTGGATGCGCTGCTGCTGGCGCGCGAAATGGGGTACACGGGAGTGGCGCTGAAGGCCTGCAAGGGGCAGTCCCAGGCCCTGCTGATGGCCGCCGCGGCGCAGAAATACAAAATGTTCCGCTGCGTCCAGGACCTCACTTGTCCGGGGGCGGCGCTGGTCCATTCCGTGGGAATCGCGGCGCACGTGCCCGGCGCCGGCGCGCTCGAGGCAAACGCGCGCGAGTACGTCCCGGCCGCCAACCGGGGCTGGGAGAAACGCTTCCCCGGGATTTTCGAAGTGCGCGACGGCTTCATGCGTACCAGGGGATTAGACGCGCCGGGGCTGTGCACGAGTTGATGTTGTGAGGCAGGACGCCATCCTGCGCGCCGGCTGTTACCCGGCGCCGTCCTGGGGCGGGTTGACAACCTGCCGCAGGCTGGCAACCTGTCCCACAATGCTTGCCGGAGGCAACCATGCGTACTGTAGTTCTTCTCGCTCTGGTGGCGGGTCTCGTGGCGCTTGTCGCCGCCCAGAACTCCCCTCCCCCGCTCTACCGCGACGCCGCGCAGCCCGTCGAACGGCGCATTGACGACCTGCTGGGCCGCATGACCCTCAAGGAGAAAATCGGCCAGCTCAACATGCCGTGCGTCTACGTCAACAACCTGGGCCGCGACATCCCCGCCAAAATGGCGGCCTGCCGCAAGTTCGCGGAAGGCAGCTACACCGATGAAATCGGGCCCGGCGGCGGCTTCTTCACCCTGGCCAACACCATTCTCCAGGAGGGCAACCGGCAGCAGGCCGAGTACTTCAACGAACTGCAGAAGATCGCCATCGAAAAGACGCGGCTGCGGATTCCCCTGCTCCAGTCGGAAGAAGGCACGCACGGCGTGATGTGTTCGGGCAAGACCGTATTCCCCGAGGGACTGGCGCTCGGCAGCACGTGGAACATGGACCTGCTGCGCCGGATCTACGCCGCCGAAGGCGCCGAGGCCCGCGCCGTGGGCATCCACCAGTTGTACACCCTGGTGGTGGAGCCCAACCGCGACCCGCGCCTGGGCCGCAACCAGGAAGGCTATGGCGAAGATCCGTTTCTGTGCGCGCGCATCGCGGAATCCATCGTGCGCGGCGCCCAGGGCGAGGATATTTCCGCGCCCGACCACGTGGTTTCCGGACTCTGCCACTACCCCGGCCAGAGCCAGCCCGTCAGCGGCCTGGAACGCGGCGCGATGGAGATCAGCGAGCGCATGCTGCGGGAATTTTTCCTGCCGCCGTGGGTGGCCGGGATCAAGGGCGCCGGGGCGCTCGGCGTGATGGCCACTTACCCCGCCATCGACGGCGTTCCCACCCATGCCTCGTCCAAAATCCTCACCAAAATCCTCCGCGAGGAGCTGGGCTTCAAGGGCCTGGTGCTCAGCGAAGGCGGCGGCATCGGCACGCTGGTGTACGAGCGCGTGGCGGCCGACCAGAAGGAAGCCGGACAGATGGCTCTGCGCGCCGGGCTGGACGTCGGCATCTCCTACGAGCCGGGATTCATGGGCCCGCTCGTCGAGAGCGTGGCCGAGGGGAAGGCTTCCATGGCCGATATCGACCGCTCCGTGCGCCGCGTGTTGCGCCAGAAATTCTCCCTGGGCTTGTTCGAGCGGCCGTATGTAGACCCCGAGCGGGCGGTCCGCGCCGGGCACGGCGCCGCGGCCCAGGATCTGGCATTGACCGCTGCGCGCGAAGGGATCGTCCTGCTGAAGAACGAAGGCGGGGCGCTGCCGCTCCGCAAAGACGTGAAGCGGATCGCGGTGATCGGGCCCAATGCCGATGATAAGAACAACCAGCTCGGCGACTACGCACCCAAGACCGTTCTGCACGAGATCGTCACCGTGCTCGGGGGCATAAAGCAAAAGGTCCCCGGCGCGGCCATTACGTACGCGCGCGGGGCCGACGTCCTGGGTGAGGACAGGAGCGGATTCGCGGATGCGGTGAAGGCCGCCAAGGGCGCCGATGTCGCCATTGTGGTGGTGGGCGAGAACCAGCAGGGCAGCAAGGCCCCCACCGATGGTGAAGGCTACGACGTAGCCAGCCTCGATCTCACCGGCGTGCAGGAGGATTTGGTCCGCGCCGTCTTTGAGACCGGAACGCCGACCGTCGCCGTGCTGATCAACGGCCGGCCGCTTTCCACCCGCTGGATTGCCGAACACGTTCCCGCGCTGGTGGAAGCCTGGGAGCCCGGCGAGCGCGGCGGCCAGGCCGTGGCGGATGTGCTGTTCGGCGACTACAACCCCTCCGGCCGGCTGTCCATCACAGTTCCGCGCCACGTGGGCCAACTGCCGGTCTATTACAACTACAAGCCGTCCAAGGCGTACTGGGTGCAGCACGGATGGGGACGCCGCTACGCCGACATGAGCGCCGCGCCGCTGTACGATTTCGGCTATGGCCTCAGCTACACGAAATTCGAGTACGCCAACCTGCGGATCTCACCGCAGGCCATGGGACCGGCGGGCGAGGTGAAGGTTTCGGTGGATGTGCGGAACGCGGGCGGGCGCGCGGGGGAGGAAGTCGTGCAACTCTACTTGAACGACGCGGTTTCGTCGGTCACGCGCCCCGTGAAAGAGCTGCGCGGTTTCGAGAAGGTTGCGCTCCAGCCGGGTGAAACGCGGACGGTGCGGTTCACGCTCACGCCGGACGACCTTTCGCTGCTGGACCAGAACCTGCAGCGGGTGGTCGAGCCCGGCGCCTTCCGCGTCATGGTGGGGGCTTCCTCGGCGGATATCCGCCTGAACGGAGAATTCGAGGTGCGCTGATGAGACGCCTTTTTGTCCTTTTCGTAATAGGGGCGGCCGCCGCTGCCGCCCAGCAGTTCCAGGCCGGCGTGGCCCGCGTGGAGATTACGCCCAAGGCCATGCTGCCCATGTACGGTTATCCCAACCGGACCTGCCCTGTGGCGGAAGGGACGCACGATGCCTTGAACGCCAAGGCCCTCGTGCTGGCCGCGGGCAAGGACCGCGTCGCCATCGTCACCATGGATATCGGGACCTTCGGCTCGGCCGCGCTTCAGCGGCGCGTGGCGGACGAGCTCGGCATCCCGGCGCTGCTGGTGACGTCGTCGCACACTCATTCCGGCCCGCTGTTCGCCCGGGCGAATGAGCCCGATTCGCCCGTGGTGGCCGCGCAGCGCCAGTACAGGGCCGAACTGGAGCAGAAGGTTTTCGATCTCGTGAAGCAGGCGTCGCAGTCCATGTTCCCGGCGCGCATCGGGCTCGGAAAGGGCTCGCTCCAGCTCGGGTACAACCGCCTGGTGCTTCGCGACGACGGCCGCGCCCGCGCCGAATTCCAGAATCCCAACAAAGTGCCGTACGGCCCCGTGGACCCGGAATTCATCGTGATGCGGATTGAAGACGAGAGCGGGAACCCGCGGGCCATCGTCGTTCACTACGCCTGCCACGGGGTGGTCCTGCAAGGCTGGAACTGCGCCTATTCGGCCGATTGGCCGGGAGCGATGCAGTCCAAGGTGGAAGCCGCCATCCCCGGCGCTCAATGCATGTTCGTGCAGGGCGGCGCCGGCGATATCAACCCCGTCATGATGGGCCAGACCAAGAACCCCGTTGAGGATTTCAAGGTGGTGGACCGGATGGGCGAGTTGATCTCGGGACAGGTGTTGCGCGCGGCGCGGGACATCCGCGCGTTGCCGCCGCAGAAGCCGGGCATTCGCTCCAAGTCCGAACTCCTGACGTTCGGCGACCGTTGGGATAAAACGGGCAAGCTGGAAGCCGGGATCACCACCGTGCTGATCAACGGCGAGATCGCCATCGCCGCGGTTCCGGGCGAGCCCATGCACCGCCTCCAGACCTTCTGGAAATCCCAACCCGACGTCCGTTGGCCGCTGTTCTACGGCTACACCATCAGCGCCGGCGACGCCTGGCCGGGCTACATCCCGGACGTCCGCTCGGCGGCCTACGGCGGCTACGGCGCGGACGTCAGCACGCGGATCGAGGTCGGCGCCGGCGAGCGCATCATGCAGCGGCACTTGATCAACCTCTACGACCTGATGGGCATGTGGATGGACAAGCCGGGAAGGCAATAATGCGGCGGCCGCTCCTCCTCCTCGCCCTGGTTGTCCTGGGCGCCGCCCACGCGGAGGAGAAACTCCGCGTGCATCTCGACCGGGTCATCCAGCCTGAGTACCTGGGGGTCAACGCCGTCTATCACGCGTTCGCCTTCATGCCGGAGCAGGAGGCGCGCGGCATGGACGATGCGGACCGGGCCCGCGAGTTCGACCGCGTGTCCCGCATGGACCTGCACATCGCGCGCACCTGGTACCGCCCGGACTGGACCTTCGGCGCTTCGCCGGCCGACCCGGCGGATTGGGAATCGCCCAGGATGCGGGCGCTCTACCGCTGGCTGGGGGAAATGCAGCGGCGCAACGTGCAGTTATGCCGGGTGGGTGAGCGATTCGTTGCGCGAAATCGTAGAAACGCGCGGCTTCCGCAACGTGAAATACCTGATCCTGTGCACCGAGCCCACCTCGTACAACAGCGGCGCCGTGCCGCCGGGGGAGACGCAGTGGTCGTATTACGCCAAGGCGGTCCGGGCCATCGACGCGCGGCTGCGGGCGGATGGCAGGCGCGCGCTGGTCAAACTCGTGGGGCCGAACAACTCCGGCGGCGGCGTGTTTCTGAAGGAGGCTGTCGCGGAGCTGAACGACGTGATCGATATCTATAGCGGGCACGCCTACAACAAGGCGGGGTACGACGAGTGGCTCGCCGTGTGCCGCAAGATGGCGGAGACAGTTTTCACCGCGGGGTGCACCGGTGGGGCGTCTGCAAGTGGCCGCACGACGACATCGAGGACCCCTCCTCCTGCTATCCGCAGTGGTATGCCGTGAGCCTCATGTCGAAATATCTCGGGGGCCGTCCGGCCACCCGGGCTTTCGAATCGGAAAGCGGCCCGCGGGTAAAAGTGGCCGCAACGGCGCCCGGCGGCGGTCTCACTCTCCTGGTGGTGAACACGTCGGACGCGCCGCGGAAGTTCTCGATCGAACTGGCAGGCGGCCAGGGAAAGCGGACGCTCCGGCGCCACCTGTACGACCCCGCCGCCGTGAGCCCCGATCGGGAAGCGCGCATCCTGCCCGGCGCCGCCGCGTTCCGGGGCAACGTCCGGGATACGATCCCCGCCGGCGGCGTGGCCGTCTACACCACGCTGGAGCCGTGACCCTCGTGGGGCAGCATGTCATCCCGCCGCAGGTTGGCAACCTGCCCCACAAAAACAGATGATCTCAGGTGACCGGCCTGCCCTCCTCGTGACCGGCGTCCTTGCCGTTTTCTTCGGCATCTCCGCATTCTCCTACTTCGGCCGCTACCGGCTCCCGCTCCATTCCGAACTGGCGCTGTACTGCTGCCTGCTCCTGCTCCTGATATACGCGGCGCTGCCCGCATCACGCTACCGCCTCGGCTTGAGCCCTCTGACGACCCTGGCCGTGTGGCTGGTTCCCTACTTCATCTATGCCGCCGGGACCGGCGACTTCCGTTGGCCCGCGCTCGCGCGCCTGCTCGCCGTTTGCGCGCCGCCGCTGGTCGTTTACTGCGCGGCGCCGGTTCGCAATCGGGACGCGCTCTCGTGGCAGGACGCGCTCGCCTGGGCATGGCTCACCCTGGCCGTCGTGCTGCGCCAACTCAACGGCATCTGGAACGTGCCCGCCAGCCTCGATTTCATGGCGCGGCTGTTCGTCATGGCGGTCGCTTCCTGGTGCTGGGTCCTGGTGCGCCCCGTGCCCGGCCTGGGGTACGATTTCCACGTCTCGCTCCGCACGCTTCGCGCCGCGGCCCTCAACTTCGCCGGCTTTGCGGCCATCGCCATTCCCGTCGGCTTCGCCCTGCGTTTCGCCGGCTGGAACCCGCGCTGGCGCGGGCCGGCGGCTTTCCTGGAGAGCTACGTGGAGATCCTGGTGTTCATCGCGTGGCTGGAAGAGCTTTTCTTTCGGGGCTTTCTGCAATCGCTGCTGTCGCGCGGCCTGCGTTCCGAAATCCGCGGGCGGATCGGCGCGTCCGTTGCGTTCGGGTTGAGCCACGTCCTGCTGGCGCCGGCGCCGAATTGGCGGTATGTGGCGCTCGCCTCGATCGCCGGCTGGTTCTATGGATCGGCTTTTCGCCAGGGCGGCAACCTCGTGGCTCCTGCCTTGACTCACGCCCTGGTGGATACGGTGTGGCGGACGTGGTTTACCAGGTGAGCCGGTCTGGGGCCATGGCCCCCCCGTTCTCTAAGATCCGATCTCTCCCTGTCCGGCCGACCGGCTCGCCAGGACGCGCCCCATCGCCGCCACGGGCGGCGCGAAGAGCCGTTGCGCGTCCGTCCCGCACTCGCGCAACAGGTGATACGTAAGCAGGAGTTGCGTCAGCGCAAGCGGATCGCTGCGCCGAATCTCGCCGCCATCCTGGTACGCGCCGAACTGGTCTCCCGGGATCGGCTCCACGCCCGGCAGGTGCGCCCAGATCCGCTCCTCCAGCCGGCGGCGTTGTTGCGCCGTGATGTTGCCGTCGATCTCCAGAATGTCCACGGGCTTTCCGGTATCCCGTCCCAGGATGAGGCGGATTCCGGACTGTTCCCCTTCGTGCGAGCAAAGATAGCTCAGGTCGGGATGAGGGATGGTGGGGCGCAGGGTCAGGCGGACGTTCAGATGTTCGTTGGCGGCCATCGCCGGAACGTCACGCGGCGGATAGAACTGCACCACGATGTCGGCGTATTGCCGCTGGGGACGGATGAAGCTGTCGGAATCCGGCTCCCGCCTGGCCAACTCGGCCAGGACCTGCTTGACGGTATAGCCCCGCTTCGTCGTGTCCCTCTTCACCTTCCAGATACGGCGCAGGTCTTCCGGCGGCTGGAGGAATACTTTGACGTCGTAAAACTGGCGCATCACGGCCGAGTGCAGCCCCAGCAGGCCTTCCACGATGACGAAGTCGCGCGGCTGCACGTACTCCGGCCGGACCAGTTTCCCGGCCGCGTGGTCGTAGACCGGCTTCAGAATGGGCTGGCCGTAGTGCAGGCGTTCCAACTGTAGTTCCAGTATGTCGAGATGATTGCAGCTGGGGTGGATGGCGGTAATGCCGCGCTCCGCGCGCTCCTGGCGATCGTACTTGTGATAGTCGTCCGCGCACACGTGCGTCACCAGCTCCGGACGGAGCAGTTTCGTCATTCCCTGGGCCAGCGTCGATTTTCCAGCCGCGCTGTCCCCAATGATGCCAAGCAGTACTGGTCGTCGTCCCGTCATAAGGTTTCCTTCGCTTCGCCCCGCTCGGATGCAGCCTGAAAAACCCGGCTCTGGCGGACGTCGAGGACGTCGATCCGCGCGAGTTCCTGTTGCGGAATGCGCCCCCCCTGCTCCACAATGCGGACGGCGTGGCGGAGCCTCACCCGGTCGATGGCATTGCGCACGCTCCGGGCATTCGCAAAGTGGGGCTGCCGGATCCGCAACTCCAGGTAGCTGCGAAATGCGTCTTTCGACTCGGCGTCGAATTCGTACATCAGGTTGCGGGCCATCAGTTCGGCGATCTTCATCAGTTCCTCGAGGGTGTAGTCGGGGAACTCGATGTGATGGGCGATGCGCGAATGCAGCCCCGGATTGCACTGGAAAAAACGGCCCATCTTGTCCTTGTACCCGGCCAGGATCACCACGAGGTCGTCGCGGCGGCTCTCCATGAACTGGAGCAGGATTTCAATCGCCTCCTGGCCATAGTCGCGCTCATTGTCGGCGCGGTAGAGATAGTACGCTTCGTCGATAAACAACACCCCGCCCACGGCCTTCTGAAGGATCTCCTTGGTCTTGGGCGCGGTGTGCCCCACATACTGCCCTACCAGGTCGTCGCGCGTGGCCACCACCAGGTGGCCGCGCCGCACGTATCCCAGGCTGTGCAGAATTTTCGCCATGCGCAGCGCCACCGTGGTTTTTCCGGCGCCGGGGTTCCCGGTGAAGCACATGTGCAGCGAAGGCGGCTCGGCGGAGAGCCCGGCCTGCCCCCGTAAACGCTCCACCAGCAGTAACGCGGCGATCTGCCGGATCCTGAGTTTTACCGGCTCGAGTCCGACCAGTTCCGCGTCCAGTTGGCGCAGCATGTCGTCGATGAGCGCTTCGCGGGCCGCGGCCCCCACGTCCACTTCGCGGCGCTCCTCGGTCTGGTTTTCCGTGGTGGTTTGCATGGCTGGCTTATTCCCGGTAGCGCTCGCCGGCGGGCCGGTCCGCGGCATAAGGGTGGGTCGTGTACCGTATCGCCCGCCCGGCCGCTTCCTGGCGATTCAGCCGGAAGCCCGGCTCATGCGGCGGACGGTTGACGAGGAACGAGAGCACGACTGTCTCGCGGCCCCTCGTGGCGTCGTTGGCGTTGATCTTGATGTAGTGATTGGGAAAAGCTTTGCGGCAGGCGTTCACCTCGTGCAGGATCGCCTTCGGGTCGGCCACGTCGAACATAGGAAGATTCCACATGTCCCACAACATATTGCGCGGGTGCGGATCGTCGGTGTATTCGATGCCGATCGAGCAGTCGCGCCCCAGACAGTATTCGATCTGCTTCTCGATCTGCTCGTCCGTCAGGTCCGGCAGGAAGGAAAAGGTCCCTTGCGTAATTCTCATGTTCAATCTCCCCAAAAGAACCGGTGCCAAGAACCGGCCACCGGCGGTACTTAGTAGGTCGAGGTGGCCACCGCGACGTAATCCACCGTGTCGGTGGAAGCGTAGTCGAAGGTCACGTCCTTCCAGGTGTCCAGCGCGGCGCGCAAGGGCGAACACCACCGTGCTGTTCTCTCCAGGATCTCCGGACCCTCTTTGAGGAAGTCGCGGCCTTCGTTGCGCGCCTGGATCATGGCTTCCACGGCGACGCGGTTGGCCGTGGCGCCCGCCTGGATTCCCTGCGGATGGCCGATGGTGCCGCCGCCGAACTGCAACACGACGTCTTCACCGAGGTAGTGCAGCAACTGGTGGGTTTGCCCGGCGTGAATCCCGCCGGAAGCCACCGGCATGACCATGCGCAGCGACGCCCAGTCCTGGTCGAAGAACAGCCCGTTCTCGAGCCTCGCCGGAGTACGCGGCTCGCGCAGCGTATCGTAGAAACCTTTGACGGTCAGGGGATCCCCTTCCAGTTTGCCGACCACCGTCCCGGCATGGAGGTGGTCCACCCCGGCCATGCGCATCCATTTGCAGATCACCCGGAAGTTGATTCCGTGGTTCTTCTGGCGGGCATAGCTGGAATTTCCGGCGCGGTGGAGGTGGAGAATCATGTCGTTCTTCCGCGCCCACTTCGCCATGGACTGGATGGCGGTATACCCGGCGACCAGGTCGATCATGATGATGGCGGAGCCCAGTTCCCTGGCGCATTCGGCCCGCTCGTACATGTCCTCCATGGTGGCGGCCGTCACGTTGAGATAGTGGCCTTTGACTTCGCCCGTGGCGGCCGAGGCGCGATTGACGGCCTCCATGCAACACAGGAACCGTTCGCGCCACCGCATGAAGGGCTGCGAATTGATATTTTCGTCGTCCTTGGTGAAATCGAGTCCGCCGCGCAGCGCCTCGTAAACCACCCTGCCATAGTTGCGGCCCGAGAGGCCCAGCTTGGGCTTCACCGTGGCGCCCAGCAGAGGCCGGCCGTACTTGTCCAGCCGCTCGCGCTCCACCACGATGCCGGTTGCGGGCCCCTGAAACGTCTTGAGGTAGGCCACGGGGATGCGCATATCTTCCAGGCGCAGGGCACGAATGGCCTTGAACCCGAACACGTTGCCGATGATGGACGCTGTCAGGTTCGGAATCGAACCCTCTTCGAAGAGATCCAGATCGTAAGCGATGTAAGCGAAGTACTGCCCCGGAGTATTCGGGACGGGATCAAGGCGGTAGGCTTTGGCGCGGTAAACGTCACAGGCGGTCAGCCGATCGGTCCAGACGACGGTCCAGGTAGCCGTCGAGGACTCTCCAGCAACCGCCGCAGCCGCCTCCACCGGGTCCACGCCGTCCTGCGGAGTGACACGGAAGACGGCGAGCACATCCGTGTCCTTCGGTATGTAGTCGGGCTCCCAGTAGCCCATTTTGGCGTATGGAATCACCCCTGCCCGGTATCGTTCGGTTCCGTTCGGCTTGTGGTTCATGGCGGCTCGCTCTTTCGAGTTCCATCATGCGGGAAAGCCGCGCCGGAAGTGAAGCGCGCCGGGTCAATTCGGGCGAGTCGTCCGAATCGGGATGGCTTTTCTTTCGGGCTCTGAGCAGGAATTCGACGAAGCGCCCAAGTGGGGGGCTGCGGAATCCGGGGGTCTTGGGCTGCGGTCTGCGCTTTGCGTCACCGCCTTCGATCGGCAGCCGCCCGGGATCTTCGGGGGCAACAGGAAACACCGCATATCGGTGACATTACAGGAGAGAGCAACGACAATGTAAGCATGAACCCGGGCATCCGTAGTCGCATTCGAAGACTGGGGACCTATGACAGGCTGGTGCTCCTCCTCACAGGCGGTTGGAGCATCGTCGGCCCCGCAGTCAGCTATTTTCAGGTGCGACACCGGATGGATGGAAGTTGGCAATTCTGGCTCTTCTTGCTGATGAAGATCCTGTGGGCGACCACCGCGGGGGTGGTTGTCTATTCGCTGGTCCGGCAGCGGCGCAGGCCCGCAGCCTATGGTTTTTCATTCCAGCGCGGAGGTGTGGCGTCGCTGGGCATGCTCGCGGTGATCCACGTATATCTCGTGATCAGCGGCAAACTCGTTCTGTCCGCCACCGGAGACTTCTCCCTGTGGAGTGTCTTGGGCGCTTTTATGGAAGAACTCGTCTTCCGAGCGATCGCGATTGATGAGTTCATCCAGCTAATGAATGGGATGAAAGCTAAGGCGTTCTGGGCGATACTGGCGAGTTCCGCCCTCTGGTCGGTCGCCCATATACCATCCAAATCCCCCGCCCAACTTCAGGGTCTTTTCCTTGCTTCCTTGATCATGGGATACGTTTACTACAAGTCCAGGTCCATTCTCCTGCCGGCGTGGATTCACGTCGTCGCAAACGCGGGATATTTGGGCGGAATATTGATTGCAGCCCTGTACTGCCTCATCAGTTTTGCCGACCGCGTCATTTGGTTCCCAAAGAGATCTGCTCCTCTCCCGGGAGCGGGAAGCAAGCCGGAGGAAAATCGAGCAATTGGGTTTTAGGCTTGGAAAAAGGCGTCCACCGCCATCTGCCGCGGAGCCGGCATACGCCTGGCCGTTGCCTACGATAGCACAGGCCGATCGCGCGCACGGTGCTCTCCGTCAACCGAATCGTCGCGCCACTTGCCGTGCGGCGGCGCGTCTCGCTCTGCAGCTACCGCCTAAAAGAGACGATCATCCGGTAGGCGGCGGATGCGGGGGCGCGAGTAGAACTACGAAGGCTGAAGCACCATTACCAAAGCAAGCATTTGATGCTTCCAGTTCCGGCGCCAAAATAGAAGTGCAATTCGCTCCGTGATTCGGCGGCGCCGCGTCAGGCAACCAGGTCTGGCCGGCGCCGCCTTGGAATGCGGCGAGTCATTGAACATGGATCTTTCAGCAGCCATTCAGGATTTGTGCGCGGAAAAAGAGACTCTGGAACGGGTAATCGCCGAACTGGAGGCGCTGCAGCGCTCCGGCGCCGCTCCGGCGGCCCAGGGTCCTCCTCGGGCCAAGGGACGCCGCGGCCGCACGTCGATGGGAAACCGGGAAAGACAGCAGATATCCGATCGGATGAAAGCCTACTGGGAGGCGCGGCGGAAGGGGTCGGCCTCGCAACCGCCGCCGCCTGCGCCCGGCTCCAACGGACATAGCCCGTCGTAGCGCCCGGGCATGCCCGTCCCGAACGGCGCCGAACGAATCACCCGGGCCGCGGTCAGTCCTTAATGTCAGCCGGCGGCTTTACCGGAACCGTCCAGAAATAGACCGTGTGGCCGTCCACCGAAACCGTCTTTTCGGGCTTCCAATCCCCCATGTCGAAGTCGTGGGACACGATGCGGGTCCCCGGCTTCAGGTCCTTCCACAGCTTCGGCCGCAGCTTGACGTTCAGCGACGGGAGAAGGTAGAGCGTGACGACGGTGGCCTCTTTGATATTGGCCTCGAACAGGTCCTCCAGGCGGAAAGCCACACGGTCTGTCACACCGGCCGTCTTCGCATTCTCCTGCGATTCCTTGATGCGCTCGGGGTTGATGTCGATTCCCACGCCGCGAGCGCCGAAGTCCCGGGCGGCCGCGACGACTGTCCGGCCATCCCCGCAGCCGAGATCGTAAACCACATCGCCCTTGTGCACGTTGGCCAGTTTGAGCATCTGCTGCACGACATTCTCGGGAGTCGGCACGAAAATCACGTCCGGAGCGCGAAGTCCGTTCTCCTGCGCGAGCGCGGCGGCCGACAGGATGAGAACGAAAGAGAGTCTTCTGGTAATCGGCATTCCCGTAGTTTACGCCATAATCTCGCCGCCGCATGCTGAAGCGCACGCCACAAGACTGTTGCCTCGCAACGTTGCGCGCGCGTGGCAAGATAGAGAAATCGCCCCATGATTTCCAGACGAAGTGTGCTCAAATCGGCGCTGGCCCCCGCTGCCCTCGGGTTCGGCGCCACTCCCCCAGAAGATCCCACCGCTTTCGTAAACGTGTTTCTCGGAACCGGCGGGCACGGCCATACATTCCCCGGGGCTACCGTCCCGTTCGGGATGGCGCAACTGTCCCCGGATACGTACAACGTCGGGTGGGACCGCTGCTCCGGTTACCACATCTCCGACGGCTCCATCATGGGATTCAGCCACACGCACCTGAGCGGCACGGGGATCGGGGATATGCTCGACCTGCTGGTGATGCCCGGGACGGGTCCCATCCGCATCGTTCCCGGATCGCTCGAACGCCCGGAGGAAGGGTACCGCTCGCGTTTTTCGCACGACGAGGAACACGCCGAACCGGGCTACTACTCGGTGTTTCTGAAGGACTACAAAATCAAAGCCGAATTGACCGCCACCGAGAGGGCCGGAATCCACCAATACACGTTTCCGCAAGCCGATGACGGCCACTTTATGGTGGACCTCGCGCACGCCGTCCTGGGCCGCGAGGGCGCCCCGCCGCGGGTTCTCTCGTCGGATATGAAAGTGACCGGCGGCGACACCATCACGGGCGGGCGCCGCGCCGCCATCTGGGCGCGGGGCCGGCGCATCTATTTCGCGCTGAAGTTCTCCAGGCCGTTTCTCGCGGCCCAACTCTACTCCGACGATAAGCCCCTGGCCGGCCCCGTACAAGACGCAGGCGCGCGTGCGGGACCTGCTCGACCGCATGTACCGGAACGCGCCGGACGGCCTGGCGGGCAACGAAGATTGCGGCCAGATGTCGGCGTGGTACGCGATCAGCGCCCTGGGTTTTTACGCCGTGGACCCGGTGAGCGGCAATTACGTTTTCGGTAGCCCGGTCTTCGACCGCGCCGAGATCGACCTGGGCAACGGGAAGAAGCTGACGCTCCAGGCGAAGCGCGTGTCCCGGGAAAACAAGTACATCCAGTCGGTCACGTTCAACGGCAAGCGGTACGACAAACCCTGGTTCCGCCACTCGGACATAGTCAACGGAGGAACTTTCGTTTTCGAAATGGGCAGCCGCCCCAACCCGAAATTCGGGGCGTAGAGTACCGCCGGGGGTCGGTTTTTGCCGCCAATTCTTTGAATTCGGGCCCAAAACCAACCGGCGGCGCAACCCGACCGCCGGCGGTACTCACTTCGTTTCCCAAATCGCGTTTTCGCCGGACTGCAGCGTTCGGTTCCCTCCATCCTCCAGATCCAGGACAATCATCTCGTTCCGGCCCGCCCTGAACCAGGGAGCGGGCGCGAACAGGCTCTGCTGCGGGCCGGCGCTCCAGTACCGCCCCAGGTTGTGGCCATTGAGCCAGGCCAGGCCTTTGCCCCAGCCCCGCATGTCGAAGAACGTGTCCCCAGCCGCCGCAAGTTGAAACGTTCCGCTGTAAAACGACGGTGCGGCGCCTTTCCCCCTGGCGAACGGCCATCGGCCCGGGTCGTCCAGCGGCATGGGATAGATTTCCCATCCCGAGAGTTCTTCGCCGCCGAGCGTGACTTTCTCCGTAATCCCCTTGCGGTCGCTCACCATCTGCGGGCCAAAGTTGATGCGGCTCATATTCTCCACCAGGATGTCCAGCGGCGGTTCGGCGGCGAGGTCCACATTCAGCCTGCTCTCCCGGCGGCGCCGGTCGAGAGTTCCCAACCGCTTGCCGCCCTGGTAGATGCAGGCGTAGTCGCGCGCCTCGGTCACCTCCAGAACGCCCTTCGCAGCGCGGTCCAGCCGCTTGCGGTAGAGAATGAAGCCGTAGTCCTGCCCCGCCGCTTCCATCGTCAGAGGCTTCGCGGAGCGGATCGGCTTGCCGAGCCTGGCCAGCAGCGGCGCCGATTCGGTCAACTCGAACCGGGGAATCGCGATCATGGGCGATGGCGGCGGCAGTTCCGGCAGGCGCTCTCCCGGGGCAAGATGCTTCCGGATCACGTCGCGGAAGGCGTCGAACTTGGGAGTCGGGCGGCCGGCCTCATCCAGCGGCGAATCATAGTCGTAGCTCGAAATATCCGGCTGGTATACGCGGCTGAAATTCGCGCCGGCCATATAGCCGAACGACGTGCCGCCGTGGACCATGTAGATGTTGAACGAGATGCCGTGGGAGAGCATCCATTCCAGTCCGTCCGCGAACTCCTTCACCGCCGCGGTGTGATGCGTCTCGCCCCAATGGTCGAACCATCCCACCCAGTATTCTCCGCACATGCGCGGCCCGCTCTGGCGGAAAGCTGCGAGGTTGGCGAACTCCCGCGCGGGGCTGCCGCCGCCGAAGTTGATAACGGCCACGGCGTCGTCCAGCGTCCCGCCCGCCAGGTTCTGCCGGCCCGATCCATCGGCCGTGAATAGCGGGACCTCGAACCCGGCGCCGCGGATCATCCGCTGCACGCTTTTCATGTACTCCCTGTCGCGCCCGAAGGAGCCGTATTCGTTCTCCACCTGGACCATGAGGATCGGCCCCCCGCGAGTGACCTGGAGACCCGCCACCTCCTTGCCCACCCGCTCCAGATAGCGGCCGGCGGCGGTGAGGAATCGCGGATCCGCGCTACGGACCTTCATGTCCGGCGTGGCCAGCAGCCATGCGGGAAGCCCGCCGAAATCCCACTCCGTGCAGACGTAGGGTCCGGGACGCAGCAGCACGTGCAAGCCTTCGGCCTGCGCCGTGCGGATGTATTCGGCGATATCGAGGTTTCCGCTGAAATCGAACTGCCCCGGCCGCGGTTCGTGGGCATTCCAAAACGCGTACGTGCAGAGGGTGTTGAGGCCCATGGCGCGCATTTTACGCATGCGGTCGCGCCAGTAAGGGCGGGGCACGCGCGGGTAGTGCATGTCGCCGGAACGGATCACCAGCGGCGCGCCGTCCAGGATGAATTCGTTGCCGCCGATGGCGAAAGTGCGCCGCGGCTTCCCGGCCGCCGCCGCGCGCCATCCCGGGACAGCGCCCAGCGCGGCGGAAAGAAACTTTCTGCGATTCCCACTCACATGACACCTCCAGCTTGGATGGGGCAGGCGGTTTCGCCGGCTTGTACCCGCACTGGCCGGCGGGCCCGCCTTACCCCACGCCAGCCCTATTTCGGAAATTCGATCAGCATCAGGTCGCGGTCGTTGGACTCGCGGCGCGAGAAGATCAGGGTGCGATTGTCCGGCGACGCGGAAATCCCCTGCGCGCTCAACCCGTCCACGGCCCCTACCACCCGCGAGACCCTGGCCTCGAAATCGAAGAAATGGATTGGAATGTTCGCGCCCGCGGACTCCGGAACAAAGTAGATGCCCCCGTCGGTGATCGAAAAGTTCTGCCAATACCCCAGCGACGGGACCACCCGGGTTTCCTCGCCCCCGCCGGCCGGGACCCTCCAGATCGACGTCTCGAATGCGCCTTTGGCGTAGTACACGTACCGGCCGTCGTGGGATTCGATGGGGCGGAATCCCTCGCCTCGGGTGATCTGAACCGCATCGCCGCCTCCCACGGGCATACCCCAGATCTGGAGTTGGCGGGTCCGGTTGGACGAGAAGTAGATGCGCTTGCCGTCGTTCGACCAGCTGGGTACCAGGTCTTCCGTGCCGTTCGTGAGCTGATGCGGCGCTCCTCCCGTGGCGGCGATGGTGAAGACCGCGCTGCCGTTCTGCAACCGGGCGTCGAAGGCGATCTGCCGTCCATCCGGCGACCAGGAGGGACTGCCGGCCGGCGGGCCTCCCAGGTCCGTCAACTGTTTCAAGTTCGAGCCGTCCCGGTCGCACAGCCAGATCTCGCTGCGTCCCGCGCGGGACAACTCGACTGCGATGCGCCGTCCGTCGGGGGACACTGACGGGTTGCGCGCCACCTTGGCGGAATACAGGAGCTTGACCGGAAGCTCGGGGCTGCACGGCGTCTTGCAGATGCTCAACGCGCTCAGGCTGTCCACCACGGATACTCGGCTATAGACCAGGCGGCCCCCGCCGGCGTTCATGGCCGGCTCGTACCCGTCGTCGCCCCCCACCTCGACCGGCCCGGCCGCGGCGCGCCCCGGAGATAGCCGCCAAAGATGGGCATTGGCGCCCCTTTCGGCGGCAAAGAGAATGGACCCGCCGTCCGGAGTCCACATGGGGAAGGAAACGCCCTTGGCATCGAACGTCAACCGGCGCGGGGGACTTACCGGCCTCAGGGCATCGCCCAGATCCACCATCCACAGGTCCGCGTGGCGCACAAACGCCAGCTTGCGGCCGTCCCGCGAAAACGCCGGGTAGGAGTCGCCGTCGCCCGGCGGCGTGACATCGATCGTTTCTCCCGTGGAAAGGGAGATGGCGCGCACCCCTTCGCGCGCAGCCGGGTTCTGCTCGTTGCTCGAAGATGCCAGGGAATAGGCGACCCACCTGCCGTTGGGCGACCACGCCAGGGACAGGACCTTGGGGAGGACCGCGACCGTGCGCTCCGCCCCGCCCAGCGCGGGAGCGATCATCAGCGCGCTCCCCGTGTCCGAAATGGTGCGGAGGAAGGCGATGTCCCTGCCGTCGGGGGACCACGCCGGGTTCCGGCTGTCGGCGGGGCCCGCGGTCAGCCGCTTCAGGTCTTCGGAGCCCAGCCGCAGCGTATAAATGTCGTAGGCGCCCCTCGCGGCGCCGTTCCAGTGAAACGCCACGCGCGCGCCGTCGGGCGAAAAGCTGGGGTGCCCGGCCAGCCCCAGAAGGTGCGTCAGTTGCGTCACGTTGGCGCGCGGCGGGAGCCCGGCGCCCAACCCGATCACGTGGAGCACGGTCCAGGCTGCCGCGGCCGCAACCGGCAGGATTGCCGCGGCCCAAACCAATCGCCGCGGCGAACGCGTTGGGCGGGGGATTTCGGCCCGTAGTGCCGGCACGGGATCCGGAGCAGGGGGGTTATGGGCAATGGCGGAGACCGGCGCAATGAACCGGTAGCCCAGTTTCGGCTCGGTTTCGATGAACCGCGGGTTCTTTGCCGCATCCCCCAACGCTTCACGGAGGACCCGC
>JAIQFU010000441.1 GCA_020073115.1 Terriglobia bacterium | reverse complement strand
CGGCCTCGCGGCGGCCGGCCCGCGGGCGACGCGGTGAGACCCGAATCCGACAGAAGAAGGACCACGCCCTCGGGCGGGGGCCCCTCGGCGGCCGAGGGAACCGCCGACGCCCACGCGCGCAGGCGCTCGCCGGTCTCGGCGAGCTTCTCCCGGAGGGTGGCGGCGAAGCGGTCCGCCGCCTGTTCCAGCCGCTCCTGCGCCCGCTGGGTCTCCACGATACGATCCTGGTCGAGCAGCCTCCACCCGAACCAGCCCAGCGCCGATACGGAGACCAGCGTCACCAGAGACAGGATGAGCAGCAGACTCCGCGGCGGTTTCAGCCACTCCCTTGGCCCCATGACAACTTGATTGTACCCGCACGACTCTCCCGGCCCGGTCCCGCCTGAGTCCCGCCTGAGTCACGTCTGCGTCACGAACCGGGTTGTGGCGCGCGCTTCCCCCATTGCGCAGGCTCTCCCGAAAGCCAGCGGTAAGCTGCTGACGCTTCCCTGCCGGCATCAGGGCCGCACGAAAGCGGGCATGGCAGGCCGGAGGCCACGCCACCTCGGGTTTGCGAAGCGCGTGACGGGCTGCCACGGGCCGATCCTACGGGCACCAGATCCGCAGCACGCGCTCGATGTCCGAGACCCGGACGGGCTTTGCCACGTAGTCGTCCATACCGCGATGGAGGCATTCCTCGCGCGTTCCCGCGATGGCGTGCGCGGTCAGGGCGACGATCGGAATCCGCCGCCCCTGCTGGCCCGCGCGGATCCGCCCCGTGGCCTCGAACCCGTCCATCTCCGGCATGCTGCAATCCATCAGGATCAGATTATAGGGGAAGCCGAGAGCCATAGCCACGGCCTTCCGGCCGTTCGCCGCCACGTCCACCCGGCAGCCGTACTTTTCCAGCAGGCGGACGCCGAGTTTCTGGTTGACCGCATTGTCTTCGGCCAGGAGCACACGGCGGGTCCTTTTCGAGACCGGGTCCGGGGCCGCCGGCGCGGGCCGCTCCGGAACCTCCCGGCGCTTCGCGGAGGGGCCGGCAGGGGCCGCCGCACACTCCGAAGACAGCGTCAGGACGAACTCGGAGCCCTTCCCCCACTCGCTCGTCACCGTCAGGGCACCGCCCATCAAAGCGGCGAGTTGGCGGGAGATCGCCAACCCCAGGCCCGTGCCCTCATGCCGCCGGACCAGCGAGGAATCCAGTTGCGTGAACTGCGTGAAGAGCCGCGGCAATTTTTCCGCTTCGATCCCGATTCCCGTGTCCTTCACCGCGATCCGGAAGACGGTTTCCGAGCTCGCCTGCCAGGACGACGCCTCCAAGTCCACTCTGCCGGCGTCGGTGAACTTGATGGCGTTCCCCAGGAGGTTGAGCACGACCTGGCGGATGCGCCCGGCATCCCCATCCAGGCTCCGTACCGCCCCGGCCCACCGGTAGTCGTACTCCAGGCCCTTGGCCCTGGCGCGCGGCGCCATCAGCTCGCTGATCTCCTTCAGGCAATCGGCCAGATTGAACCGCGCGACTTCGATTTGCATCCGCCCCGATTCGATTTTCGAGAAGTCCAGAATGTCGTTGAGCCGTTTCCAACAGGAGACCCGTCATCCCGATGACGCCGTTCATAGGCGTGCGGATCTCGTGACTCATGTGGGCCAGGAAGTCGCTCTTGGCGCGGCTGGCCGCTTCCGCCGTGGCCCTGGCGCGTTCCAGCTCGAGCTGCGTGCTTTTGGCCGCCGTGATGTCGCGGACGATGACCAGGATCTCGTCATCGACGAACGGCAGCAGCCGGGCTTCGAAGTAACGCTGCGAGGCGCCGTGCGGGAGGGAGTATTCGAAATCCACCCTCGCGCGGCCGGCGCGGGTCTCCAGGACCGCGCGCGCGAACCGTCCGGCTGGAGTATCGTCGGGGGTCCCCGGAATCCGGCTTTCCTCCGGGTTCGGCAAAGGCAGGTTGAGCGCCGCGCCGTCGCCGCCCACCAGGCTCCGGACCTTGCCCGCGGCGTCGATCCGGAAAAGGAGATCCGGAAAGACCTGGAGAACGCCCTTCAACTCGGAGTTGGCCTGCCGCTGTTCCTCCGAGCTGAACTCCAGGGAACGCTCCAACACCCGCAGATCGGCGTCGAACCCGCGGTACGCGTCATCGACGTCGGCGATCAACGCCCGGATCTCGTCCGGCAGCCCCGCGCCGCCGCCCACGCGCCGCCGCAACTGCCGCTCGAGCAGCCGGTGAACCCCGCTCACTTCCACCCCTCAATCTTCCCGGAAGGCCGTCACCGTCATGGATTCGTTGTGCAACGCCGGCGGCCCGGCCAGGGCGAAGGGCGCAATTTCGCCGTAAGAGTAGAAGCCGGTTTGCGCCGGACCATCTCCAAAGGCCTCGCGCGCCGCTTCGCTCTCCTCCTCGATCCGTTGCTTCATCACCAGCTTGCGGCCCACGCAGCTGACCAGGATGGTGAGTTGCGGGGGTCCGCCCCCGGCCATGCCGGCGGCCGTCCCCGCCGCCGCCGTGGCTCCGTCCACTAGGTGGTCCACATTGGCTTTCATAAACCGGGCCACGCGTCCCTCGGGAATATCGCCGGCGAAGGTCATGCTCTGGTCCGCTTCACTCACCGACAGGATAGTCCGGACCACGCGCTCGCCATTATCGAGCGCCACAGTAATGGGAAAAAGCAGGGCGGTAGCGGGCAGTCCCCGGGCGTACTCTCCCAGGTAGCGCTTGTACAGCCCCAGGGCGGAGCATCCGTCGAACTCATACAGCACGTTGCTCTTGGATCGGGTGATGAGCCGGTCCGGCCCGAACGGGTCCCACCCCGACCCGAAACCGTAGCCCACGCGGATGCGGCTGCCGTAGAAACCCAGCGCCGCCACCGCGCTGCCCTCCGGCCGGCCGCCGCACAGAACGTAGGTTTCGCGGAAGCGGTCCCCATCGCCGGCCAGCCCTCCCGAGGCGGCCACCCCGGCAGGCAGGGCGTCGGCCACGCCCGCGACCAGTTCGCCGGCGTTGCATCCCAGTCCCGCGGAGAGGAGAAAGACATGCGCCAGGTCCTCCGGGTCGAACGACTTCACCAGTTTGTATCCCGCCTCGTAGCCCAACTGCTCCCCGTCCGACAAGACGTGCGCCGCCTCGATCCCGGTGTGCTCGAAAGCCGCCGCCGTGACGGAGAGCGACCCATCGCTCACCGTGGAGCCGTGGATTTCGCCGGCCGTAGAGCATCCGAACAGCAGCGCCTTCGGGTAGGCTCCGCGGATCTCCTCAAAACAAGCCCGCCGCTTGATCAGGGACGTGTCGCCGAACAGGAGCGCCAACTGCGCCCGCCCGCCCAGGCCGCCGGGGGGCGCGCCTCGCCACCCCTCGCGTTCAAACCACTGAGACTGCTCGATCCTCATAGGACGGCTCGAATCCTCTTTGTCCTTATCGGATGAGCCGCCCCCCTGCACTAGGGGTGTTCTCTGGAGTCCTGTTTCTTCCGGTGGGCTCCCTGGTCTTCCCGCTGGGCCTGGTTCCAGCCTTGCCGCGCTTCTCTGCCGGCGTTCTTCAAATCCCTGCCCAGTTCTTTGGCGGCGCGCTTTCCCTCCTGTTTCAGTTTGTACGCATCCCGCCCCGCCTGCCGCGCGACCGGTTCCCTCCTGTGATCGCCCTCCGCGTTACATCCCGCCAGCGTAAGTCCGGCCGCCAGGACGGAAAACAGAAACCAAGAACGCATAGCTCCCCTCTGGGGACCATTCAGCACGGAAGAGGCCAAACCCGCCGGCTCACTTGCGCAGCCAGACGTAACAATGATTCCCGATCCGGCCGCCGGCGGGGGACTTGCGGAAAAGCACGTCCAGGTAGCGGAAGGGAAACAGCAGCCAGCCGAGCACGCCGTGCGCCGCTACCCGCCACCACCGCCAGGGCAGCCACAGCTTGACGTATTCCAGCGTGAACACCAGCATGGTGGCCGTGGGACCCGTCCGCCACCCTTCCCCCACCACTTTCAAGTTGCCTGCCAATTCTTTCAGCCCGTCGGGGGTAAAACGCCGGTAGTCTCTGGGGTATTCGTGGAAAGGGTGGCAGAAGGGCGTCACCAGATGGGCGAAACCGCCGGGTTTGAGCACGCGTTCGATTTCCCGCATGACGCTCTCGGGGCGGCGGACGTGCTCCAGGACGGCGTCGCACTCCACCCGCTGAAAGAGGTCCGCGGGAAAGGGCAACTGCCCGGCGTCCGCCACCAGGTCCACGCCGGCCACGGGGAACAGGTCGATGTTCACATACCCCTCGACCGAGCAGCCGCCGCCCCCGATATACAGATTCCAGCGGCCGAGCGGGGCATCGATGGCTTCCGCCGGATTCATGAGAAAGGGGTCGGGTGGTTTGAGGAGGCGATAGACCCGTTCGCGCAGGCGCCGCGAGGTCCGCTGCCGGTAGAGCCGCTCGACGCTTGCGCCGGAATCCATACGTAAGATGGTATCCGGCGCCGCCGGTGGCCGTTTCGCCACCCTTTGTTTTCGTTCGGCTCTCAGCGCGCCACTCCGATGGCGATGATCGACACCGCCGGCCACGGCAGCAACCGGTCGATCCTTCTCCAGACCGGCGTCAGCACGTCGAAAAGACCCAGTTGGAACCGGCTGAACGTCTGGCGGCGCAGCAACTGGCCGTTGAGCCTCCAGCCCGGACGGGTGATGCGGTTGAATGCGAGGGTCCGCTCCACCTGAAAGCCCGCCTGTTGCATGCGCCCTTCCAGTTCCCCGGCGGCGTAGCGGCGGTAGTGGCCGAGGGCTTTGTCGAGCGAACCGTAAATCGCCTGGTCGTGCGGCACCAGAACGATGGCCCGCCCGCCGGGTTCGAGCGCCGCGCGCAGGTTGCGCAAAGCGGCCAGGTCGTCGTCCACGTGTTCCAGAACGTTCAGGCAGACCACCGTGTCGAAGCGTCCCCGGAAGCGCTCGAAATCCGCCCGGTCGCGCAGATCGCAGGGGCGGATGGAGAGGTTGGGACGGCCCTGGAAGCGGACGCGCATGCGGGCCAGGTGCTCGCCGTCCACATCGGTGGCCACGTAGAGTCTCCTGCCGCGCGAAAGATACTGCGTCATGTTGCCGATCCCGGCGCCGATCTCCAGGACCCGCGTTCCGACCGCGGGCAGGATCGAGTCGGCCATCCAGCGGTTGAAGCGCGATGCCCCCGCCAGCGTCGCCAGGATGCGCGCCCCGTGGTCCTCATAGATATCGGACGAGAAAAAGCACCGGACGATCACCCACAACGCATTGAACGCGTCCCGCGCCCCGATCTTCTTGCCCTCTTCGTACGTCCGGCCGTGATAGCTGATGGGCACCTCGTAGATGGCCGCCTGCCGCTTGGCGAACTTGATGGTGATCTCGGGCTCGATGCCGAAGCGGTCGCTGCGGATGGGGATGCTGCGCGCCAGGGACATGCGGAAGGCCTTGTAGCAGGTCTCCATGTCGGTGAGGTTCAGGTCGGCGGCCATGTTGCAGGCGGTGGTCAGGAGCCGGTTGGCCAGGGAGTGCCAATAGTACAGGACGCGGCGCTCGCCGGAAATCAGAAATCGCGACCCGTAGACCACGTCCGCCTTGTTCGCCACCAGGGGGCCGAGCACCTTGGGATATTCCGCGGGGTCGTATTCCAGGTCGGAATCCTGGATGATTCCGAACTCCCCGGCGGCGTGCCGGATCCCGGTGCGAATGGCCGCGCCCTTACCGCGGTTGACCTCGTGCCGGAAGAGGCGGATGCGCCCCGGATGGCGCGTCGCCAATTCCTCCAGAATCCGCGGCGAGGAATCGCGCGACCCGTCGTCCACCACCACGATTTCGGATTCCAGGCCCTCCGGCAGCGGCGCTTCCAGGGCGCGGGTGACCGATGCCTCCAGAAACTCCTCCTCGTTGTACACGGGGACGATGATCGAGAGCAGGCGTTTGGGTTCCAAGTATGAATTATAAGGGCAGGTAGCGCCGGCGGTCCGGCTACACCGCCATCCGGTGGTGGAGCCAAACTGCGACAGACACGCAGTTCGGTTGCTTTTTCGATTGCCTCTGGTGTATAGTGGATCCTTGATGTCGCGGTCCTACGCCAGCTCGTTTAGCGGCCGGTTCTGGTTTAACCAGAGCCGGTAGAGTGGCGTTGGTTCGAACGGCATCCCGATTCAGTTTCAGCCAACCCACTCCCCTCGCGGCCAGTCCTGCATGGCGTTCGCGGTCGCCTTCCCCGGCGGGTGCCGTCGTC
>JAIQFU010000440.1 GCA_020073115.1 Terriglobia bacterium | reverse complement strand
GGGGGAGACCGGAGGCGAGAAGGGCTTCACGGATACCAACTACATCTTCCTGTCGTTCGTGACGCGCTATCTGCCGGCGGGGATTGTGGGACTGGTGATCGCGGTGATTTTCGCCGCCACCATGTCCGCCAGCTCGGGCGAGATCAACTCCCTGGCGACGGTCACGGTGGTGGACATCTACAAGCGTTTTGTCCGGCGGGGCGCGAGCGACCATCATTACCTGATGGCGTCGCGCTGGGCCACGCTGTTCTGGGGCGTCTACGCGGTGATGTTCGCCGGATTCGCCGGGCGGCTGGGGGCCCTCATCGTGGCGGTGAACAAGGTCGGCTCCCTTTTCTATGGCTCACTGCTGGGGTGCTTCGTTTTGGCCCTGGGTTTCCGGAGAGTGCGGGGGACGGCGGCGTTCTGCGGCATGCTGGCCGGCGAGGCGGCAATCTTCGCGGCGGCGCAATTCACGAATGTTTCCTGGCTCTGGTACAACGCGATCGGGTGCGCGGCGGTGGTGGGGACGGGTCTCGCGATGACGTGGGCTCAAGGCAATTTGGCCACGGATGAACACGGATGAGAACCGATTCTCTTCTTGCCTGCGTTCCTCCGCGTTCCTAAGTAAAGGCACCTACTGTTTGCGGAGCCACTTGCGCCAGACGAGGTAAGCGATCAGCGCCGCGGCGCAGGCGATCGAGGCCCCCAGGATGTAGTGATCGATGTTTTTTTGGACGGCTTGCCAGCGTTCGCCCAGGAAGTAGCCCAGGCCGATGAAGGCGGAAACCCATAGCGCGCCGCCGCTGTAGGCGAAGAGGGCGAACTGGTGGGCTTCCACTCCGCTCATGCCGGCGGCATACGCGGTGAAGTGACGGATGCCGGGGATGAAGTACCCGAAGGTCAGGCTCCAGTGGCCGATGCGGTCGAACCAGCCGTGCGCCTTCTGGATGTGCTCCTCTTTAATGCGCAGGTACTTCCCGTAGCGATGCAAAAGCGGCATGCCGAAGATGCGGCCCAACGTGTAGCTGATCGTGATTCCCGAGAAACTCCCCGCCAGGGCCGTGGCAACCGCCAGTGGCAGCGAGAGGTGGCCCTTGAAGACCAGGTATCCGGTAAAGGTGAGCATGGTCTCGTCGGGAATGGGCAGCCCGATAATGCCAAAGACGAGGCACAGGAAAATCGCCAGGTACCCATACTGGGTGATCCAGGCGAGGATTTGCTGTTCCAACTAGACCACCATGCTCGCAAGGTCCACGGGCGTTCGAAGGCCGGCGACTACGACGATGCCGCTTTCGGTGACGTAGTGGTGGGCGCGGTCGCGCTCGGGCTCGTAGCCGATAATGGCGTCTTCCGACACGCGCACGTTCTTGTCGAGAATGGCGCGGCGCAGCTTGGAGCGGCGTCCGATGTCGCAATTGTCGAGGATCACGCAATCCTCCACCAGCGCGCCGGCGTGCACGCGGACGCCGCGCCCCAGCACGGAGTTGCGCACAAACCCGCCGGACAGGATGGTGCCGCCGGAGATGATGGAGTCGATGGCCTGGCCCCGCCGGTTGGTTTCGTCGAAGGTGAACTTGGCGGGCGGATCGGGATAGCTGGTGGTGCGCACCGGCCACTGGCGGTTGTACAGGTTGAGCGCCGGGCGCACCGAGCGCAGGTCCATGTTGGCCTCGTAGTAGGCGTCGATGGTGCCCACGTCGCGCCAGTAGGGCTGCTGGTCCGGCGGCTCGCCGGGGATGCGGTTGGTCTGAAAATCGTAGGCGTACATCTCGGTGTGGCCGGCGAGGCGCGGGAGGATGTCATGGCCGAAATCGTGCCCGCTATGCTCGTCGGCCGCGTCCTCGTGCAGCAGCCGAAGAAGCGTCCGTGTGGAGAAAATGTAGTTCCCCATGGAGGCGTAGACCCGCTGGCCGTCGCCCGGCATGGTGGGCGCGTCCGGGTTCTTCTCATGAAACGCGAGGATATGGCCGTCCTCGGCGGCTTCGATCACGCCGAAAGCGGCGGCCTCTTCCCGGGGAACGGGAATAGCGGCGACGGTGACCTCGGCCGCCCTTTGGGAATGGAACTCGATCATGGCGGTGATGTTCATGCGGTAGATGTGATCGGCGCCGAAGATCGCCACCACGTGCGGATCGGATTGTTCGACCAGGTTGATGTTCTGGTAGATGGCGTCCGCCGTGCCTTCATACCAGGTTTCGTCCGGCGAGCGCATCTGGGCCGGGACGGGGATGATGAACTGCGTCTTCAGCAGCCCGCCGAACTGCCAGCCTTCACTGAGGTGCTGCAGGAGCGACTGGCTGCGGTATTGCGTGAGGACGTACACGGAATAGATGCCCGAATTGATGAAATTGCTGAGAACGAAATCGACGATGCGGTACTTGCCACCGAACGGAACGGCCGGTTTGGCCCGTTCCTTCGTGAGCGGATAGAGGCGCGTACCCTTTCCGCCCGCCAGGACGATTCCCAAGACGCGTATTTGCATAGTCGTAGTCGCCAAGCCCTATTCTTCCAGGGGCGTCGCGTGGTGGCAAGGGGTGCAATTCGGATTTTTAGGGTCTTTTATCACGAGTACCGCCGGCGGTACTCGGGCTTACATATAGTCGGGAATTTCGATGCCCAGGATGGCGGCCGTGCGCTCGAGCTGAGCGCGGAAGAAATCCGTCATCCATAGCAGGAACACCTTCTTCTCGCGGTTTTCCTCGTGTATGACGGGATACTGGTGATAGAAGTTGTTGAACGCCTGCGCAACCTGGAAGGCGTACTTGGCCACGTGGGCGGGCTCGCCGGCGGTTACGGCGCGGTCCACGGCGGAATCGGCCTTGGAGGCGGCCAGGAGCACCTGCCAGAAATCCTCGGCCTGAAGCTGGCGGGCCAGGGCTTCACGCCCGAGCTCGGCGGCGAAATCGGGGGAGCGCTCGCCGCGCTCTTCGAGCTTGCGCAGGATGTTCCGCGCGCGCACCGCGGCGTACTGCACGTAGGGACCGGTTTCGCCTTCGAAGCTGAGGGCCTCCTGGAGGTCGAAAGCAATAACGGAATTGCGCGTGAACTTCAACAGGAAATAGCGCAGGGCGCCGATGGCGATCTGGGCGGCGATGCGCCCGCGCTCACCGGCCGAGGCCTCCGGGTGGCGTGAATCGACCTCCTCGCGCGCTTTGGCGATGAGGGTGTCCATGAGATCGTCGGCTTTCACGCCGAGGCCCTTGCGGCCGGAGACCTCCACGATCGACCGCTTCTTGTCCTCTTCCGAAAGGGGAATCCCCAGGTCCGCGCAACTGCGGGGGGTGAGGGCCACCATCTCGTAGGAGAAATGGATGGACTGGTCCGCCTGTTCGTCGTAACCGAGTCCGCGGAGGCCGGCCACGACCACGTCCTGGAGGTACGACTGGCGCGCGTCGATCACGTTGTACACGCGGGAGCCGTGGCCGAAGCGTCCGGGCTCGGCCGCGGGGTCGTCGGTCGTAATCCACAGAACGCGCCCGTCCTGGTAGGTTTTGAATGGCCGGTAAAAGAAATCTTTGCCCAGGAGACCGAATTTCCAGAGCTGGTAGGCGATGTCCTTGCCGACGTACGTGACCGTGCCGTCGGAGCGGACGATGACCTTGCCCTCCTCGGAGAGGCCGGGCATCACCCAGCAGCCGGCGTTCTTGCCCGCGGACTCCAGGTAGATGGCTTTGCGCTCTTTCAGCAACTCGAAAGCGGAGGCCCAGAACCGGAGGTGGAGAATTTCGCTTTCCCGGGGAAGCACGTCGTACTCCACGCCGAGGCGCAGCATGGTGGCGAGGTGGGCCTCCACGACGGCGTCGGCGACGGCGTGCGCGAGTTCGGCGAGATCGCCCTCCCCGGCTTCGATGGCGTGCAGCGCGGCGGCGCGCCACCGGAGAGACTCGGGGTGGTCCTTGTAGTAACCCGAAATTCTGGCGTAGAGGTCCCAGCAGTAATAGTCGAAGCGCACCGATGCGTCGGCGATGAGGGCCTTTACGTCGGCCGCGTTCTTGTTCTCCAGATGATGGAATCCCACGGCGACATCGGCCACCTGGACGCCGGTGTTGTCGATATAATTCTGGACCTCGACCCGCTGGCCGCGGGCGCGCAGCATGCGCACGAACGTATCGCCGAGCGCGGCGTTGCGCAGGTGGCCGATGTGGGCCGCCTTGTTGGGGTTGATGTTGGTGTGCTCGACGATGATTTTGTCGTCCCGGGCTATGGGCGCTTGGGCGTCGCCGCGCAGGAGGCCGAAGGCGTACGCCCCGCGGTCGAGCCGGATATTGATGTAGCCGTTGCCGGCGACTTCCATGCCGGCGACGCCCTCGATGGGGCCGATTTCGGCGGCCAACTCGGCGGCGATTTTCCTGGGCGCCTGGCGCAGTTGTTTGGCGAGTTGAAAAGCCGCGGCGACGGCCATTTCGCCGAAATCGCTCTGGCGGGGCTGCTCGACGGCGATGGGAAGATCGATGCCGTACCGCGCCTGAATGTGCGCGCGGAAGGCGTGGGAGAGCTGCTTCTCGATGGAATGGAACACGGAAAATACAAGTATACCAGCGGGGTTTGCATTTAAGAGCCGGGTCCAAAGGGCGGGGTGTGCGACTTGAGAGTTACGGCTGGCGGGTTTTCTTTTTTTGTGGCATAATTCTGAGCGGATACATACGCACAGAAAGGAC
>JAIQFU010000439.1 GCA_020073115.1 Terriglobia bacterium | reverse complement strand
GCGGAGTGGCCGGGGTAGTTCCGCCGGGTGGTGGCGGAGGCGGCGCTTTCTTGTTCATGCCGAACCCTTCCTCGGACGTGGCCTCCTCTACCGACAGCACGCGCAGCACTTTGAGTCCAAGACCCGAAGCCATTGCTTCGGCACTTGTCTTCGCCTGCGCGGCTGCTTCTCTGAGGGCCTGAGCGCGGACTGAACCTGGGTTCTTAAGTTGGTATTGCAGCCTCTGAACAACGTTCGCACCCGATTGGGTTGCGGCGTCGATCAGCTTGTTCACGAGGTCCAGGTCATCCACCGTGACCTCCACGATGTTTGTTGCGTTGTAGCCCGTGATCGTGGCGGCAGCGCCGGGTTTCGGATATTGATAAACGGGACGCACAGAATAATTCGTCGTCCTCATTTTGCTCTTGTCTCCGAGCAAACGGGCCAACTCTGTTAGGAAAGTACTAGTTTGCTTCGCATTCTGCGAGGCCACAGCCGCAACAGTCGCACCCTGCGATACAACACCGATTTCAACGACCGCCTGGTCCGGCTTTGTCGAAATGACGGCCTCGCCACTCGCCTGTATATACGGCTTGTCTGTCGTGTGCAGCGTAGCGTCAACGGATGCCCGCTGGCACAGCGCCGGCAGTGAAGCCCACCCCAACGCGATTACGCCCATTGCCCGAAGTCTATTCACGCCCTAAGGATAACGGCAATACCGATCAATGCAAAGTGTCTGCTCGCTGCGTGGACATGGCAGCGGATTTCGATTGGGGCAGAAAAATAGCGTTACCGTAGGAGTGCCGAACCGGTCCCCGGCTGGCGGTGGTCCGGGCTATTTCGACAATCGTCAAAGGAACTGAACCCCGTCTTTCAACGGAGAGACCTAGCCCAAGCGGCTTCGCCATCACTACTTATCGAACCAACTGCATTTATCCCCGCGCCCGGGCGGTGGAGGCGGTTGCCCGGGGAGCCAGCGCCATCTTCGAGGATTTGTAAGGTCAGACGGACCGTGGTAGGTGAGGCAAGCGCTGTTCCACCAGCCCTCCTCGGCTTGGCGGTCCCGCTTGTAGGCGGTTGCGTCATGGCACTGGATCTCGGCCCGCAGCATGTAGGACACTGCGAGGTAGGTCTGAATTTCTTCGTACTTCGCAAATTGAAGGCTCTTGTTCAGAAGCGTAATAGCCTCCTCTACGCTTCCGAGAGTCTTGCGCCGAACTTCCGCACACGATGACAAGCCGATCAGCGGCTTCCCTGGCTTTAGGCCAAGCCGGATCTTCTCCGAAATCAACTCTCTGTATGCCCGTTGCCAAGTCAGGGCTGCGGCGCCGTAAAGCGCCTCGGGGTCATTCGGGTCGAGGGTTGCGGCAAGGCGGTAAAGTTTCTCAGACTCTAGGAAGCGTGCGTTCTTCCAACTCAGCCGCGCGAGGTTCTTAAGCGCGTCCTTGTGAGCCGGATCGAGTTCCAGCACCTTTTGATACTCCCGGACAGCAGTAGACGTGTGCGGTTCGCAGCTCTCCGCTGGTGCGCACATAGCATCGGACGCAAGAGCCAGGTAATAGTGCCCCTTTATCGAGGACGGATCAAGCGCAACGGCCTGGTGCAGGTGCTCTAGGGCTTTTGGATAGATAGCCTCTTCGTAACAGGCGACACCCTGCTCCAGTTCAGGTTTCTTGTGCGCGATCTGGAAATGCAGTACCGTCACGAGCAGCCCGAAAACGAGGATTGTGACGTAGCGAGGCAAGCTTCTGGTCATAGCGCTGGCCGCAGCACCCACATATATTGCTTAGACATCAAACGCGCCCTGCATGTTCCTACTGACGTGAAGTAATCTCCGTCTGCGAGTACGTCCGGCCCTGCGCCGAGCGAACTAGAACGTTTAACATCAAGCATAGTGCTTGGTTGTTGTCCTAAAGTAGCGTTACCGCCGACGTGCCGCCCCACGCTATTTCGACAGTCATCAAAGTACGTGAAGCCCGTTTTTCAGCGGTTATGGGAGACAACGCTGGTTTACGAGACAAACTCAACGGTGCCCACGGCTTTCATCAGTTCTCGGTCGGCTTCTCCACGCGGTCGATGGCTAGGACTCTCACGGGCGCCTTCCGCGGTTCCAGTTTCAGGCCCAACTGGCTCTGAAGGGCGGAGAAGATATCTTGGCCGAAATCGTCGGGTGCGGAGCCGGGCGCGGCCCACTTCAGAATGAAATCGAACTGCCCGTTGAAGCCGGTGAAATCCACTACGGGGCGGTCGATCTCGCGTCTCAACGCCGATAGCGAGTTCACCAGTTGAGATATGCTCGCGCTCTTGCCCCTGAGAAAGCCTATTTCCACCGGTTCGATCCAGCCACTACCGTGGTTCGCGGCCGGAGAAAGCTTCGGTCCGGTCTTAGCGGGAAGCAGCGCATAAACCGGCAGATCGCGAGTCTCATAATGAAACTTCAATTGAAAACGGTCCGCCAGCAGGGTCCGCGCCATGTCCCATACCTGTTCCTTGGTGGCGCTGCCCGCAGCCTTGGCCTGTATGTCGAACGGCGCGTTCCAATCGTAGACCCACTTGGGTCCGTCCACCACCTGGTAATCGCGCAATCCGTATAGCTGTTCGATCAGGAAATGCATCTGCACCCGGCTGCCTTCGAATCTGCCGCCGGGATGGTAAAAGACGCCGCCGCCCCGCTGTTCCGGATTGCCGGGCTTGATCGATGCCACCTCGAAAGCCGGCGGAGTTTGAGCAGCCAGGAGTAGCGGCAGCGAGAGGAGAACCGCACAGCGGTGGAGCATGACTGGTATATACCACGTTGCCATGACCGGTACATACCACAATGCCCGGCCGGTTACAAGGCGACGCTCGACAATCTGGAAAAACTCCAACGGAGAACTGATAGAAGCCGGTTGCGTCAAGCCCAGCCCCGACTGCATGATCCCCGGTAAGTAGCGTTACCGGAAAAGTGGCTCCAACCAGGCGCCGAAAATGGCGGCTCCACTGCGGGCACTTGGGCGCGCCCACGCAATCCGTAGAAGTCGCCACGTACGTCCTGGGATGTGCGCGCACTTAAATTCCATGGCGGCGATGGTTCCGCGACGCCAGTTCCCAAGCGCTTCGCGCGGGGACTGGTCGCGTTCCTACCTGCGTGAATCCGCTTTACCGAAGGCAATATGCAGGCGTAAAGTATTGCCGCTACTTAGGTGCGTACGAGCGCCGCGGGCTTCAAGAAAAGCGCTAACGCTCGTTCTGCAATGAGGAGAGCATCCGCCGGAGTGCCGCACCTGATCGTATAACAAACTTCCCGTAGGCGCTCGGCTAGCGCTCGCAGACTTCCGGGCGCACGGTTGTAGACGGGACCTCGCGGTACCCCACTGGGATTCTTGTCCTCCCTGTACATGGGATTGGACATCCGCAAGACAGACTCAATCAGCTCTACGGTTCGGCCTCGGGCATGTTCCAGGTCGCCGGCTCTTAAGGTCCCGATTATGTGTCGCAGCTCGGGCTCAATATTCGCGTGCACCATGGCTCTTCATTGTCTCACCTTTGGCGAATACGCGAGCCCCGATTCCCTCAATGGGGTCGGCGGCGGCTCCACACGGCCTTCAGCGGTATGGATCGGTCGAATGCCACCAAGAGATGTGGCGCGATACCATGTCGAAGAATCATGCCACTGAACCCCGATCCGCCGGATGAATCCGAACTCGCTTCCCTTGCCCGGTTCCGGTCGCCCTCGGAGAGCGACGTCGTGCTGGCGCTCCTCCAAAGCGAAGGCATACCCGCCGTGTATCGGGGCCGCTACAATCCCAAAGCGCCGCGCGAAATCTTCGTTCCCCGGGGGCGCCTCGAGGAGGCGAACCGGCTGGTTGCCGGCGCGCGAGAATCCGCCGGTTTATTGGATGGCGTGCCGGATGCCCCGGCGGAAGAGCCTCGGTCGAGGCTCACCGTGGCCATTTGGATTCTCGCTTCCGGAGCGCTTTGTTATGCGCTCTTCGCGATCGGACGGGTTATTTACCAACTTGCCCGGGCTTTTCTTCGCTGAGGTTGGGCTAACATTGAATCATGGCCGCCAGCAGGCACCGCCAACTCCTCAAGACCGGGTCCCGGGCGCCGGATTTTCGCCTCGCCCGCCTGGACGGCGCGGAAACGTCCCGCAAGGATCCCATCGCCAACGGTCCGGCGCTGCTGGCCTTCTTCAAAATCTCCTGTCCCGTCTGCCAACTCGCCTTTCCCTTCCTCGACCGCATCCACGCCTCCGGCGCGCTCTCGATTTATGGCGTCTGCCAGAACGGCCCCGAGGACGCCCGCGATTTCCAACGCCGCTTCGGCATCTCGTTCCCCCTGTTGCTCGACTCGCGCGGCGACGATTACCCGGTGAGCAACGCCTACGGCATCTCCACCGTACCCACCCTGTTCCTCGTCGAGAGAGACGGTACGGTTTCGAACGTTATCGAGGGTTGGAGCAAGCGTGATGTCGCCGCCCTGGGGGCCCGTGCGGGCGTCAATCCTTTCCGCCAGTCGGAGAACGTCCCCGAATGGAAAGCCGGTTGAGGGTCGCTGAATTAGGCTCCCGGCGGGAGCCACGTTAGAATAAATGCAGGGGACATGCCCAAACCACTGGAAGATGCTCTCCCCTACCGTCACGGAGTTTTACCCCGACGAGCCGCCCCGGTTCGAAGAGCGATTTCGCGGCGCGCACGTGTTGCAGCGCGACGAAAACGGGCTGGAAAAGTGCGTCGCGTGTTTTCTCTGCTCGGCGGCTTGTCCTTCCAATTGCATCTACATTGAAGCCGCCGAGAACACCGACACCATGCGCATCTCCGGCGGCGAACGCTACGCCAGGGTCTACAATATCGACTACAACCGCTGCATCTTCTGCGGCTATTGCGTGGAGGCCTGCCCCACCGACGCCATCACTCACGGCCATGGCTTCGAACTGGCGTCCTACAACACTTCCACTCTGGTGAAGCGGAAAGAGGATATGCTGGCGCCGATTCCTCCCGGTCCCAAGCCGTCGATGGTGACAGCCTGCGGCGAGGTGGCGAAGCCCCAGCCCGTATAACCACGAGCTATACTACGGCACGATGTTCCGGACCATCAAAGAGCAATTCGATACTATCTTTCGGGAAGATCCGGCCGCTAAGAGCGTCCTAGAGATCCTCCTCTGCTACCCCGGGTTCCATGCCATTTTGTCCCACCGGCTGGCGCACAGGCTGCATCGCTGGGGCGTCCCGCTGATCCCGCGGTTTCTCTCGCAGGTGAGCCGCTTCTTCACCGGCATCGAAATTCACCCCGGGGCCACCATCGGGCGGCGCTTCTTCATCGACCACGGGATGGGCGTGGTGATCGGCGAAACCGCGGAGCTCGGCGACGACGTGCTGCTTTATCAGGGCGTCACCCTGGGCGGCACGGGCAACGAAAAAGGCAAGCGGCACCCTACGCTGGGGAACCGCGTGGTAGTCGGGACCGGCGCTAAAGTGCTGGGCAGCATCCGCATCGGGGACGACGTCAAGATCGGCGCCGGTTCCGTCGTGGTCCACCCCGTGCCGGACAACTCCACCGTGGTCGGGATTCCCGGCCGCGTGGTCCGGACGCGCGGCGAGAACGGCGTGCTGGAGCACGGGAAACTGCCCGACCCGGAGGGGCAGGCGATCGACGATCTCGTCCGGCGCGTCTCCGACCTGGAAGCCACCCTGCGCCAGCTGATCTCGGAACACGAACTCGTCCATCACCAGAAGTAACGCCGCACGGCGCGAGCTTCACTCGCCGGGCAGCGAAACCGCCAGCCCCACCTCTCCGGCTACACTATCGTTATGCGCAGACTTCTGCTCCTCCTGTTCCTCGCCGCCGGTTTCGCGTTCCCGCAAACCCGCGTTTACGAGCTTCGTACTTATACCTGCCATCCCGGCAAACTGGAAGCCCTCAAGGCCCGCTTCCGCGACCACACCATCGCCATTTTCAACCGGCACAAAATGGAAAGCATCGGCTACTGGGTTCCCGAGGGCGAGAAGTCCCAAACCACCCTGATCTACATCCTGGCGCATCCCAGCCGCGAGGCCGCCGAGAAGAACTGGGCCGCCTTCCGGGCCGATCCCGAATGGGTGAAAGTGCGGACTGAATCGGAGGCGGCGGGCCCCATCGTAGAGAAGACCGAGTCCGTCTACATGAATCCGGCGGACTTCTCCAAACTCAAATAAACGTGGATCTTGCGCGCCGGGCGCACATGCGCCATCTGGTCGAACAGCTTCGGAAACTGGAATGCGGCCTGCGCGAGGGCGGCGGTCCCGGCCGCATCGAACGGCAGCATCGCGCGGGCAAGATGACCGCCCGTGAGCGCATCGCCGCCCTGCTCGACCCCGGCGCGCTGTTCCTCGAAATCGGCCTGCTCATCGCCTACGACCGCTATGAAGGCCAGGCGCCCGCCGCCGGCGTGGTGACCGGGTTGGGGAATATCGAGGGCCATCCGGCCGTGGTTGTGGCCAACGACGCCACGGTCAAGGCCGGCGCGTGGTGGCCCGAAACCATCACCAAGATTCTGCGTGCGCAGGAAATCGCCATGCGGAACCGCCTGCCCATCGTTTACCTGGTGGATTCGGCGGGCGTCAACCTGCCTTACCAGGACGGCATCTTTCCGGGCCAATACGGCGCCGGCCGGATTTTTTACTACAACTCCCTCATGCGCCGCCGTCTGCGCATCCCGCAAATCGCCGCGGTGATGGGCCCGTGCATCGCCGGAGGGGCTTATCTGCCGGCGTTGAGCGACGTCATTTTCATGGTCGAAGGCGTGAGTTTCATGGGCTTGGGCGGGCCTAACCTGGTGAAGGGGGCCACGGGCCAGGTGATCGACCAGGAATCGCTCGGGGGCGCGCGTCTGCACACCGCCGCGAGCGGGGTGGCGCACTACATGGCTCGCGACGATGCGGATTGCCTGGCGCGCATCCGCCAGCGCTTCCGGCAATTTCCCGAAGCCGCCAGCCAGGCAGGCCAGGAGGCCCGCTGCAGTCGCGACCCGGCCGAGTTGTACGATATTCTACCCGCCGACCACCGGCTGCCGTACGACGTCGAGGAGATCCTGTTCCGCATCTTCGACGCGGGCGAGTACGCCGAGTTCCAGCCTGAATATGCCCCGGAGATGCTGTGCGCCGATATGCGCCTGGCGGGCCGTCCCGTGGGGGTCCTCGCCAACCGGCGCGGTTTTCTGAAGGCCGAGGGCCGGCCCCGTATCGGCGGCATCGTTTACGCGGAAACGGCGCGCAAGGCCGCGTACTTCGTCGAAATGTGCGATCGGCTCGGCCGGCCGCTCATTTATCTGCAGGATGTTTCCGGCTTCATGGTGGGACCGGAGGCGGAACGCGAGGGCATCATCCGCGCCGGCGCCGAGATGGTCGAGAGCATGGCCTGCGCTACCGTCCCCAAGATCGTCCTGACCCTGAACCACGCCAGCGGCGCGGGTTATTACGCCATGGCCGGACAGGGCTTCGACCCCAATTTCACCTTTAGCTGGCCCACCGCCCGCATCGGCGTGATGGAGGGGGAATCGGCCGTGAACGCGCTTTTCGCCGCCGAAATGGAGAAGTATAAGGGCGCGCCGCTGCCCCCGGAGTTGCAGCAAGCCATCGAACGCACCCGCGCCGACTACGAGCGCTGGCTGGACGCCCGGTACGCCGCCGCCCGCGGTCACTGCGATGCGGTCATCGACCCTCTCGAATCGCGCAGGGCGCTGGCGTTCGCTTTGGAGTGTCCGAGGCGGGAGTGATTAACCAGAAGGACCTCGGCAAGTCCAAGATTGCCCTGGTCTATGGCCAGATGAACGAGCCACCGGGTGCCCGGTTGCGCGTCGGCCTGTCCGGCCTGGCCATCACC
>JAIQFU010000438.1 GCA_020073115.1 Terriglobia bacterium | reverse complement strand
GACGGGCAGAGAGTTGGAAGAGTGCCGCCCAATCGAGAACTCCTCACCGGACAACTCGAAGCTCGACCCTTTCAGCGGTCCGTCGATCGCGACCAACCTCGGAATCGCAGAGGAATAGCAGTTCGGCATCCGATAGGCTGATTGTAGATCATTCGCGATGGCGGGGCGGCCCCCCAAGGGGTTCGGAAACCCGAGGTGGAGGGGGTCTCCGGCGGGTCCCGCTACTCGTTGCGCAGTACCCGCGCCGGGTCGGTGCGCATGGCCCGCCAGGCGGGTGCGGCGCAAGCTGTCAAGGCCACCACCATGAGCAGCAGAGCCATCCACAGGTACGAAGCTCCATCGCGGGCATCCACCCCGGGATCCACGGCGCGCAGCAGCGGCGCCGTTCCGTACGCGGCGGGGAGCCCGATGGCGATGCCCGCCAGCGCGAGGGTCAGGCCGCCGCGCAGCACGATCCGGAACACCCTGTCGGGCGTCGCGCCCAGCGCCAGGCGAATCCCGATCTCCCGTACTCTGCGGGCGGCGGTGTAGGCCATCACGCCGTATGTGCCCACCGCGGCCAGAATCAGCGCAATGGCCGCCAACCCGGCCAGTACCTGCGCGGTGGCGCGTCCGCCCGCGTTCCGCTGGTAGAGTTGCTCCTCCACCGGCATCATGCGGAGCAGCGGCAGTTCCCGGTCCGCCTCGAACACGGCGGCGCGGAGCGCCGCACCGGCGGTCTGCGCGCTGGCGTGGCCTCGCGCCACCAGGTTCATGTAGCGGCTCGGCGACTGCGTGTAAGGCCGGTAGACCTCGGGGCGGGGTGGGGCAAGCGCATTCATGTGGCGCACATCGCGCGCCACTCCCACCACTGTGCACCATGGGCCGGGTCCGTCGCCCATCTTCAATCGCCTGCCCACCGGGTTGGCCTCTTTGGGCCAGAAGAATCTCACGAACGCCTGGTTCACGATTGCCACGTCGGCCGAGGACGCGGTATCGGCTTCAGCGAAGTCGCGCCCTGACAGAAGCGGAATGCGCATCGTCTGGAAGTACCCCGGGCTCACTACCATGTCGCCGGCGAATCTCTTCCGGCGGACTTCCGACTCGCTGTCGAGCGTCACCGCCTCGAAATCATTGGCGCCGCCGAGGGGCATGGTGTTCACGGCCGCCGCCGATTCCAAGCGCCCGTCGCGCCGCGCCGTCTCCAGAACCCGGCGGTAGAGGTCCACGGCCTGCGCATCCGAATAGCGCTCCAGCGAAACGAGCGCCATGCCGGAGACCAGGTTCGCTTTGTCGAACCCCGGATCCACCGTCGTCTGCCGGACCACGCTGCGGATCATCAGGGTGCTGGCCGCCACCAGGGTCATGGCCAGCGCCATCTCGGCCACCACCATGGATTTCAGAAGCACGTGCCGGCCGCCGCTGGAACCGCGGCTGGCTTCCTGCAGCGCCGGCGCCAGGTCGCCGCGGGTGGCGAGCCATGCCGGAAGCGCGCCGAAAGCGATCCCCGTCACGAGCGAGAGAGCGAGGCCGAAGCCGAGCGCGCTCCAATCCAGCCGCGCCACCTGGAAGAACGTCATATCCGGAGGCGCTACCCGTTTCAGCAGGGGGATGGTCCAGAACGCCGAAACCAGGCCCAGGGCGCCGCCGATCGCGGAGAGCAGCACGCTCTCGATCAGTTGCAGCCGGATCAGGGCCCCCCGGCCGGCGCCCAGCGAGGCGCGCAACGCGAGTTCCCGCCGCCGCTGGGAGCCGCGCGCCAGCAGCAGGCTCGCCACGTTCGCGCAGGCGATCAGAAGCACGAAGCCCATCGCGCCGAACATGCTTTTCGCCGCCGCGCGGGCGCCCGTGCCGAGTATGTCGCTCATGCTGTGCGCTACCCCGCGCCAGCCGCTGCCCGCCTCCGTGTCCTGCTGCTCGATCCTTTCGGAAATGGCGCGGATCTCGGCGCTCGCCTGCCGCACGGACGTCCCCGGCCGCAGCCGCGCGATGCTGCCCAAAACCCTGGAAGAGCGCTGCCGGTTCCTGGCGTTGAGGGAGAGCGGGATCCACACGTCCGCCGGCCGATAGAGAAAGTGGAAACCCTTCGGCATTACGCCGACGATCGCGTAATTGCGTCCGTCCAGGCGGATGTTGCGTCCGAGGGCCGTCCCATCGCCGCGGAACATGGTTTGCCACAGCTCATCCGAGATCACGGCGACGCGGGATTCGGTCTCGGGCGACTCCGCCGGCGTGAACGCCCGCCCCACCGCGGGCCTCACGCCGAGAGCCGCAAAGAATTCCGGAGTCACCGGCATGGCGATCAGGCGCTGCGCTTCGCCCGCTCCAGTCAGCGCCATCGCGCGCATCTGGTACGCGGCGATGGACGCGATGCCGGAGGCAGACGCCCAGTCCCGCGTGTCCTGCAAGCTCACGGAAGCCTGGTTGAAGCCGCGCTGCGGGTTCGACTGCGTGATGTAGACCAGGTCCGCCGCGTTGGGGTACGGCAGCGGAAACCAGATCATCAGCCCCACCACCGAAAAGATCGCGATGTTCGCGCCGATCCCGAGCGCCAGCGCCAGGGCGGCCACGGCGGTCCACCCCCGGTTCTTCAATAACATGCGCGCTGCGAAGCGGAGTTCCTGTAGGAAGCCCATGTAGGAGCTAAGACGGAGTTCCGGGTCCGGAAGTTCCGGGTTCTCTACAGTGGCCAGTCGAACTCCGCCCACGCCACCGTGTGATCCGACGCGCCTGGCGCCCGGCGCGGCTCCGGATCCACGTCCGCTGCCCGGCACACCTCCGCCAGCGGCGGCGTGGCCAAAATGTGGTCGATGCGCCACCCGAAATTCCGCTCGAAAGCGTTCCGGAAGTAGTCCCAGTAGGTGTACTGGATGCGCTCGGGATGGAGTTTCCGGAACACGTCGATAAAGCCCCACGCCGCCGCGTTGGCGTAGGCGTTGCGGGCGTCGATGTGAAAATCCACGTCGTTGACGCGGTGCTCGGGGTGATAGACATCGATCGGTTCCGGCGCGACGTTCATGTCGCCGGTCCAGACGGCGGGCCTTTGCGGATCGAGCCGCCGCTCGAAATACTCCCGGACCCGCCCGAACCATGCGAGCTTGAACGTGTATTTTTCCGATCCCACTTTGTATCCCTGCGGCACGTACGTATTCACCACCGCAACCCCGCGGGTCACTGTCTCGAGCACCCGCACGTCCTCGCTGTCCGGACCTTCCGCGAACCCGTAGAACACCGAGTCCGGCTCCGTGCGGCTGAGGGTCGCCACCCCGTTATAGCCTTTCATCCCGCGAAACCGCACGTGGTATCCCGCCTCCCGGAACGCCTCCGCGGGGAACTCGCTATCCGGCGTTTTGGTCTCCTGGAGGCAGAGGACGTCGGGTTGGCGCTGCGCCAGCCACTCCAGCACGAGCGGGAGGCGTTTGCGGATGGAGTTCACGTTCCAGGTTGCGACCTTCATCGGATCTCAAGATGGTAGCAGGCATGGTCGGACTTCGGTTTAGTGCACCGAACGGTTTCATCAGCTTGCGGCCTCGTGGCCTCCCCTGTTCCTTCCGCTTTGGTGGGATGCAAGCTGAAGAAACCTTTTTCGGTGACGTTCGGTTTCTGTTTTTTTCGTCCTTTTGCTTCATGCGATTACATTCTCATGCTCCCGTTTCCGGCTTCCTCGTGGAGTACCGTTGAATTGAAAAGGAGCGCCGGTTTAACCGGCGATTTCTTACAGTAAAGATGCCGACTGACCCGATCATTATCATCTTCGGTTAATCGTGGATCCTAGCTGTTCGTGAAGCATACACACGCGTTACCCACAAACGCGACTATAAGATATCCCCTTTTGAGGGGAGCCTAAAATAAGGCAAATACTGGTAATATTCTTGGGGGTATTCCATTAGGGGTATCCCCAGGAATAACCAGATATCAATTCCACAGCAGGGATCGGAGCTGGAGAGTTTGAAGATAGCCAAGGTTTTGGCTTGCTGCCTGCTCGTACTCCCGCTCGTCGGAACGGCGCGCAGATCCGTTTCGAAGACCAGGGCGAAGACCCTGAACACCGCCGGGCAGAGGGCTCTCCGGGCGCCTCTGGAGGCCGAACTGCGCCACGACGCCGACCTGTTTCGCGCCGGCGGCTACCAGGAAGCCCAACTCCGCTTCGAATCCCTCCACCAATCAGCCGCGCGAGCGGGACTGCACGATCTGGCGCTGCGCGCTACGAGTAATGTCGGCGGCTGCCAGTTTGCGCTTCATCAATACCGGAAGGCACTCGGGTCTTTTCTCGACGCGCGCCGCCTGGCGGCGAACCTGGACGACTCCGGCGCGGTCTTCGTGCTGGATGCCAATATCGCTTCGCTGTACGCGGCGCTGGGAGAACCCGACGCCGGCGCGGCGTGGCTGAAGAGCGTTCTGGTAGAGCCGGTCGGGTCGCTGCGCCCGCAGGAGCACGCCAAGCTGCTGATCCAGATGGCGGCGATGCGGGCGGAACAGGGCCGCATGGAGGAGGCCGTTCCGCTGTTCCGGAAAGCGCTCGATGCCGCGGTGCGCGCCGGCGACCTGGAACTCTACGCAATGGGCTGTCTTATCGCAGCCTGGGGCGCTTGCGGTTGGAGCAGGGAGACCTGCCCGCGGCGTCGGCGCTGCTGGACCGCGCGGTGGAACTCGCGGAACGTCCGGGAGGAGTTCTTCCCGCCTGGAACGTTTACTATTACCGGGGTCGCGTTCGTCTCGCCGGGCAGCGGCTCGGGGAGGCGCTTCGGGACCTTCGCCTGGCGGTCCGGCTGGGAAGGGCGTGGCGTTGGTCGGCGCCCGCGGACGATGCCGGGCGCGTCGGCGCGGAGCAGTGGCTCCAGCAAGTGCATTCCGCCCTGATCGAAGCCGCCAACCGGCTCTACCTCAAAACCGGCGACACGGCGCTCATCCGGGAGACGTTTGAAGCGGCGGAAGAGAACCGCGCCAGCAGCCTCCGCGCGCTATTGGAAAAACAGCGCGCGCCGGAGCTGCAGCCGGCCTATTGGGAGGCGCTCGTCCGGCTCCAGAGGGCGGAGGTGAATGCGCTCCGGAGCCCCGGCGCGCCGGCCGAGGAGGCCGTGAGCGCCGCACGAGCCGAGCTGATCCGCCTGCAAGCCTCCGATCCGCCCGGCGGCAGTCCTCTCTCTGGCGACGTCCTGGAGAGTTTCCGGGCGGCGCTGCCCGGCGACACGGCCCTGCTCAGCTTTCATCTGGGGGATTCGATCTCCTGGTTGTGGACCCTGGACCGCCGCGGGCTTTCGCTTCACCGCCTGCCGCCCAGACGCGAGATCGAGACTCGCGTGCAGGGCGCGGCGGAGGCGATCCGGGACGACGCTCCCTATGCCGGCGCCGCCGGCGCGGCGCTCTACGGGGAATTGTTCGGCGGCGTGGCGCAGCGGATCCGCCAGAAGGCGCGGTGGCTCCTGGCGCTCGATGCGGGGCTGTTCGATGCGCCGTTTGCGGCGCTTCCCGAATCGAGGGCGGGCCGGGGAACCGCCCCACGCATGATCGAGCGCCGCGCCCTAGAAGTGATCCCCGGCGCCGGCGTCTGGCTGGATGCCGCCGCGCGGAGGCGCGCGGGCCCGCCGTCCGGCCTTTTTCTGGGAGTGGGCGATCCCGTCTACAATCCAGCCGATCCGCGGGCGGTTCATGCGCCCCTGCGCCGGAACTGGCCCTTCACCGCCCTGGCGGCCACGGCCGGGGATCTCGCAATTCCCCGCCTGGTGGCCAGCGGGACGGAACTGGACGTCTGCGCGCGGGCCTGGGGCGGCG
>JAIQFU010000437.1 GCA_020073115.1 Terriglobia bacterium | reverse complement strand
GCAGGCCGCTGTCCTTCTGCAAGAAATTGTGCCAGTCGCGGCCGTCATACCGGCTCGCGCCAAAGTACGTCGCTACCCAGAGGATGCCGTCCTGGATGGATGCCGACTGCTTCCACTGCCTGCCGTTCACTTCGTCTCCGCCCACGTGCCAATAGGGATCGGGGAAAAGCGGCGAGATCTCGCCGATGAAGCCGTCGAGGAACGCGTACGTCTCTTCCTTGCTGGGGTCCATCGCCGGGTCGAACACGCCGTAGTTCGCGCCGATCTTATACGGCCCGGGCCCGCTGGCCAGTTCCGGGTACCCCACGAACCAGGCCGTGGTGTGGCCCGGCATATCGAACTCCGGCACGACGCGAATGCCGCGGTCGCGGGCGTAGGCCACCACCTCGCGGATCTGATCGTGCGTGTAGTAGTTCCCGTTCGAGCCCGTCTCGTGGAGCTTGGGATATTTTTTGCTCTCCACCCGGAAGCCCTGGTCTTCGGAAAGATGCCAATGAAAAACGTTCATCTTCACTGCCGCCATGGCGTCCAGGTTGCGCTTCACCACCTCCAGCGGCATCCAGTGGCGGCAGACATCCAGCATCAGCCCGCGCCAGGGAAAGCGGGGCCGATCCTCGATATGCACCGCGGGGATCTGGAACCCGTCCGGTCCGGGTTGAATCAATTGCGCCACCGTCTCCAGTCCGTGGATGGCTCCGTCCACCGTGGCCGCTTTGAGCAGCCCGCCGGATTCGGAGATGTCGAGCGTGTAGGACTCGTCTTCGCCGAGCGTCGGATAAGCCGCCCCGCCGGCGCATTCGATGCGCAACCTGCGGATGTCGGCCGGCGCGGCGCCCTGCGAAACGAACATGACTCCTGTCTGCCGGGATACCCGGGAGAGAAACCGGCTCGCCGCCGAAGCCAGCCGCGGATCGGCGTTGCTTGCGGTTTCCACTACAAAGTTGACGTTGACCGGAAGTTGGCCCGTCCCGGGATCCACCTTAACGGGCATTGGCATCAAAGCGGGAATCGCCGCACGCGCCCCCTGTTCCACGCCGAAGAGCACGGCAAGAAAAACAAACATGTAGGACATGACCAACACCAGCATAATGCATCGGTGATGCTTCGCACGTGGCCCTGCGTTTGCAGGTCGGGGGAACGGGGTTTCTGCCCCGCAGCCGGGCTTCGGCCCGGACGAGGCGCCTTACCGCCGTGCGCACCCTGATTCTTCTTCTATTGGTGGCTTCCGCCGTCCCCTGCGCTGAAGCGCCACGCCTGTACTCCGAACTTTCAACCGTTCGCCGCGGCTACAAACTCATCTGGCGCAACCCCGGCGCCGTGGAGCGGGTGGATTTTCGCTTCGGCATCGGCGGCCCCCGCCTGCAACCCCGGCCGCCCTTCCGGTTCCTGAAAGAAGATACGGCGGGGACCAATCCTAAGGTTCATGTCCGCGATGCCAAAGGCCGCGAGTGGGCGGTCAAGTTCGGTCCCGAAGCCAGCCCCGACACGTTCTGCACCCGGCTGGCGTGGGCTGTCGGGTACTACGCCGAACCCACCTATTACGTGGCCCAAGGTGCGATCCGCGGCGCCCGCGAGCTCAAACGCGCCCGCAACTTCATCGATGCCCGCGGCAGGTTCACGGGAGCTCGCTTTCAGTTGAGGTCCCGCTACCCGGAGTTTCTCCAGGGAGTGGATTGGGGTTGGGAGGAGAACCCGTTCCTGGGGACGCATGCCCTCAACGGGCTGAAAGTCATGATGATGCTCGTCTCCAATTGGGATGCCAAGGATATTCGCGACACGCGCAAGCACCCCGACAACACCAACACCGCCATCTACCGCGAAGGCAACGCGTACATCTTCTTCGTGGACGACTGGGGCGCGGCCATGGGCAACTGGGGACACTACTTCAGCCGGACGAAATGGGACCCGGTGGATTATTATCACGAGAGCGCGCGCTTCGTGCGCGGCATTAAGGACGGCCGCATCGAGTGGGGCTTCAAGGGGAAGCACACGGGCGACCTGGAGAACGGCATCGTGGTTGGCGACATCCAGTGGCTGCTCCGCTACCTGGGGCGGGTTACGGATGCCCAATTACGCACCGGTCTCCTCTGGAGCGGGGCAACCGAAGACGAGGCGCACGTGTTCGCCGATGCCCTGCGCCAGCGCATCCGGGAGTTGCAGGACCTGTCAGACTATCGCTCTTATGGAAATCTGGCTGATCCGTCACGGTGAGACCGAGTGGAGCCGCTCCGGCGCCCATACCGGCCGCACCGACCTCCCTCTCACCGCGGCAGGCGGCGAAAACGCAGCGAAGCTGGGCCGGTTTCTGGCGGGGCGGCCGTTTGCGCTGGTGCTGTCGAGCCCGCTCCAGCGCGCCCGTGAGACGTGCCGGCTAGCCGGTTACGGCGGCGCGGCGCAGATCGACCCCAACCTGCGCGAGTGGGATTACGGAGACTACGAAGGCCGCACCACGGCGGAGATCCGCAGGGAAAATCCGGAGTGGTCTTTGTGGAGCGCCGGCCCTCCGAATGGCGAAACGATGCAACAGGTGGCCATGCGGGCGCAAGCCGTGATCGCCCGCTCCGTGCAGGCCGACGGCGACACGGCGCTTTTTGGCCACGGCCATATCCTGCGCATTCTGGCCGCCTGCTGGCTGGGGTTGCCGCCACAGTGCGGCCGGCTGTTCGCCCTCTCGACGGCTTCGGTGAGCATTCTGGGCTATGAGCGCGAAACCCGTGTGATCAGCCTCTGGAACGCCACGTAGCGCACGCACTCGGGCGTACCGTGTCGGCGCTTTCAGGCTGAAAGGGCCTTGGAAAAAAACGCAAAAGACAGGCCACGGATGCACACGGATTCAAAAACAAGAACACAGATAATGTGTTTTGCCTAATCCCCGTTATCCGTTTTCATCCGTGGCAAATTGGGTTTTGCTGGATCCTGTGAAGCCCGAGCTACACCCCCTCACAGCCCCACCTTCCGGATCAGCGCCGCAATCTTCGCATCGCCGCGCACCGTGCGTAACCGCGGGTCGATCTTGATCCACGCCGCCTGCGGGTCCCGCGCCTCCACGGCCTTTTCCAGCCACGCGGCCGCCTCGCCGGCCTCGCCCAACATCCCGTAGCAGTAAGCGACGAAAATGGGCCTGTGCTTCTTGAACTCCGGCCAGGCGGCGATGCGCCGGTGCGCCTCGGCCGCGTCGCCCAGCATCGCCGCTTCCATCGGCCCCGGTTGCCAACTGCCGCCCGATTGGATCCGCCCCGCCAGTTGGAACTGTTTCGCCGCAGCTTCTTTCTGGCCTGCGAAGGCATAGGCCATCCCCAGGTCCCACTGCGTGTCGGCGTGCGACGGGTTGAGTTCCGTGGCCCGCCGGTATTGAGCGATGGCGTCGTCGTACCGGCCGTCGGCCAGAAAAGCGAATGCCCCGCCGACGGTCGCCAGGTACGACTGCGGGTCGAGTTCCTGCGCGCGGGCGAGTTCGGCCGATGCCTCAGCCAGCCGGCCGGTGGGAACCAGGGCGCCGACGGCCAGCCCCACGTGCGCTTCCGCCGAGTTCGGATCGAGTTCGATGGCCTTGCGCAGCGAACGCTCGGCCTCCGCCCACTTCCATTCGTAGAGGGCCAGCGCGAACCCCAGGGCGGCGTGTCCGGCCCCCAGCCGCGAATCGAGCGAAATCGCCTTCAGCGCGGTGCGAGTGGCCTTGGGCCAGACTTCCCCGGCGGCGCGAAGCTGGTAATACCCGAGCAGGCCGTAGTCGAGCGCCAGTAGCGCCTGGGCGCCCGCGAACTGCGGGTCCGCTACGATAGCCCGCTCGAAATCGCCAGCCGCCAGTTCCAGGCCGGCCAGGGCATCGTGGTTCAGGTGCCGCCGCCCTTTAAGGTACAGCTCGTAGGCTTCGACATTTGTCGTGGGCGGCGATGGCTGGCTCGCAAACCCGACCCGCAGTTCGGCGCGCAGCGCGTTGGCAATCGAACGGGAGATGTCGTCCTGGATGGCGAAGACATCGCTCATCGTTCGCTCGTATGTCTCGGACCACAGGTGCAGTCCGTCGTCTACATCGATCAATTGCGCGGTCACTCGCAGGCGGTCGCCGGAGCGCCGCACGCTGCCCTCTACTACAGCCGTCGCGTTGAGCTTCTTCCCAATTTCCCGCAAGTCCTGCGATCGACCCTGAAACTGGAACGCCGAGCTCCGTGCCACAACCCGAAGCCCCGGCGCCTTGGCCAGACGGTCGATCAACTCCTCCGTCAGGCCTTCGCCGAAGTACTCGTTGGACTTGTCGTCGCTCATGTTGACGAAGGGCAGCACCGCCACCACCGGCCGCGGGGGCTCTCTTGAGCGGGAGGCGAAGAACATCACGGCGGCCATGAGGACTCCCGCGGCGATGAGGAGAAACGCGGTGCGCGCACGCTTGCCCGCCGTGTCCCCAGCTGGACCCGGTGTTGCGGGCACGGGCCCCTCCTCCCCCCTCGACGCGAACACCGGCACGTATCCGCCCTTCGGCAGGTCGATAATGACCGGATCGCCGGCGCCCGGTCCCTGGTAGTAGGCCGCCAGCCGCGACCTCAGCCGCCGCGCTTCCACCCGCACGATGGGATCCACCCGCGGGTCGTAATCCGCCGGACGGCCGAACACCTCTACCCCGATTAACGCCTCTTTTACCGGCTCGCCCGCCAGCGCGCGCTCGACGGCAAA
>JAIQFU010000016.1 GCA_020073115.1 Terriglobia bacterium | reverse complement strand
CCGGGCGCGGTCGATCGCCTTCCTGGCCCATCAGGCGGGCTTCGCGAACGTCGTCGGGGGCCTGGGCACGGCCCTCACGGCCGGCCAGCTGTCGGAACTGGTCAAGCGGCGCCCCGATTCGCGCTGGGCCGTCGAAGCCGCCGTGGCGGAGTGGGACCGCACCCATCCGCATCCCGCGGCTCCGGACGCCGCCGCCGCCAGCCGGTACGCCGGCGAGCGCGTGAAGTTCCTTTACTCGCTACTGGAGAAATACCCTGATTCGCCTATCGCGATGATGCAGGTAGGAGGCCCCATCATAGACCCGGCGCTCCCCGACGAACTGGCGCTGCGCGTCATCGCAGCCCAGCGCCGGCTGGCGCGGGACTACCCGGACCAGGCCTGGATGCGGGGTTCGCAGCCGGACCTGAACGAGGCGCGGTGGCTCGTCGGCCGCAAACTGCGGCTGGAATCCGTGCCTCCGCTGGTCGACTCCGCCCTGCGCGCGATCGACGCCGATGTTACGGCGCGAACGTCTTTCGCGCCGCAGAGCGAATTCGCGGCCATCACTTCCATCCCGCCGCGCATGGAAGCGCGGCGCGTCCTGGCGGAGTGCTATCTGCTCCAGGGCGACAGGGCGAAGGTGGAGGGCGTCCTGGGACAGATGCGCGGAGATCTCGAGAAGCTCAAAGCGGCCGCCGAGCACATCCCGAGTTCCCGTCAGATCTACGAAAGGCTGGAGAGCGCCTACCGGGAACTGGCGGAAAAGGCGAAGTTGTAGGAGCGCGCTTCGCGGCCCTACATTCCTGCGATCCGCGCGTAAATCGGCTTCAACGCCGGATACAGCGCCTGATATGTCTTGTGCGCCTTCTCGTAGAACGCAGCCTCCGGCGCGCAGGGCGGCACGGAATCCGTCTCGCGGATCGCCGCGCGGCAGACTTCGGGCACGGACGAGTACTCGCCCGCGCCGGCCAGCGCCAAGAGCGCGGCGCCGTAGGCCGACCCTTCCTGCGTCTCCAGCGTGACCACGCGCTTGTTGAAGATGGAGGCCAGCAACTGCCGCCAGAATGGGCTCTGCGCCCCGCCGCCGGAAGCGCGCACCGACTGGACCGCGACTCCCAGCGCCTCGATGATGTCCAGGCAATCGCGCTGGCTGTAAGACACGCCCTCAATCAGCGCCCGGATGAGGTCCGCGCGCGCGTGCTTCGCCGTCAGACCGATCCATCCGCCGCGCGCGGTGGCGTCCAGGTGCGGGGTCCGTGCCCCCATCAGGTAGGGCATCCGCCGTGAGGTCGTCGTATGGCGTCCCGGGAGCTAACTGGTTGCGGAACCACTACAGGCTGAGCCCCGCGCCCTTCGTCACGCCCATCACGTGCCACTTGTCGCGCACGGCGTGGCAGAAAGTGTGGACGCGGCCCGCCGGGTCGTACGCCACCTGTTCCATGTGCGCGAATACCACGCCGGAGGTGCCCAGCGTGCAGGAAACGATGCCCGCCTCGACAATGCCGTTGCCCACCGCGCTGGATGCCTGGTCGCCGCCGCCGCCCACCACGGGCGTGCCCGCTTCCAGCCCGGTGAGGCCCGCTACCTCCGCCGTAATCCGTCCGGTGGTCTCGATCGATTCGTGACACGTCGGAAGGATCGAGCGATCGAGCCCGAGGCCGTCCACCATCTCGAACGACCAGCGCCGGTTCACCACATCGAACAGCGACGTGCCCGAGGCGTCGGAGACCTCGGTGGCGAACTCGCCGGTAAGGCGATACCGCACGTAATCTTTCGGCAGCAGAACCTTGCGGACGCGCTCGAAGTTGCCCGGCTCGTGGTCGCGGACCCACAACAGCTTGGGGAGGGTGAAGCCGGTCAGCACCGGGTTCGCGGTGTACCGCACCACGTTCTCGCGGCCGAGCTTCGAATTGACGAAATCCACCTGCTCCTGCGAGCGCTGGTCGCACCAGATCAGCGAGGGGCGGATCACGGCGCCGGAGCCATCCAGGATAACCAGGCCGTGCATCTGGCCGGAAAGCCCGATGCCCTTGACATCGCGCCCGCTGGCGCCGGCTTTGGCGAGCACGCCGCGGATGGCCTCTTGCGCGGCGTCCCACCAGTTCTCCGGCCGCTGCTCGGCCCACATGGGGCGCTCCATCCGCATATCCTCGTGAGCCGCGGTGTAGCCCGCGCGAACGGCGCCGCGCCCATCCACCAGGAGCGCGCGCGAGCCCCCCGTACCGATATCAATCCCTAGCCACATAAGAGCTTATGGTACCGCCACACCCAGAGGTTCTTTGAAAGCCGAACCCTGAGAGAACCGGTGGCGAAAACCGACCACCGGCGGTACAAGAGGGGGTTACAATCAGGTTTCCATAATGCCCGCACTGCTTCCCATTGAACCCAAATTCCGCCCGCCGCTCGATCCCGATTTCGTTCCCGCCGCTCTGTGGAATCGGGCGTTTCGCGCCAGGCGCCCATCCTCGAAGCTGGCCCTCGCGCTGGAGCGCGCCGATGGAACCATCTCCGTCTCCCACACGGCCATCCTGCCGCACGAAGGCGCCAACATAGACATCAACCAGCGCTACGCCGAGCGCCTGCTCAAGTTTCTCCTGTGGCAGAAGGGCGGATGCCGCGTGGTGGTGGGCGGCGACCCGCGGATCGCCGATTACCTGCGCGGCGTTTATTCCCCCGAGGGCGAGCGCGCATTCGACTACCACTTCATGGGCGAGCGCGTCTACGGCCGGCCCATGACGTTCGAAAACGTGGCGTATGAAGCCACGCCGCCCGAGAAGGAAGCCGCCGCTCCCCTGGGGCGCCACCTGGACGGGTATCGCATCGGCTTCGATCTGGGGGCGAGCGACCGCAAGTGCGCCGCGGTAGCCGAGGGACAGGTGGTGTTCAGCGAAGAGGTCCCCTGGACGCCCGGCGCGCAAGCCGATCCGCGGTACCACTTGGACGGCATCGACGATTCTCTCCGGCGCGCCGCCGCGCACCTGCCGCGCGTGGACGCCATTGGGGGCAGCGCCGCCGGCGTTTATGTGAATAACGAGGTGCGGGTCGGCTCGCTCTACCGCGGGGTTCCGCAGCCATTGTTCGATACGCGCGTGCGCCGGCTTTTCTTCGAGTTACAGAAGGCCTGGGGCGGCATCCCGTTCGAGGTGGTGAACGACGGCGAGGTGACCGCGCTGGCCGGATCCATGGCTCTCAACGATTCCGCCGTGCTGGGCATCGCCATGGGCAGCAGCCTGGCCGCCGGATTCGTCACGCCCCAGGGAAACATCACCACGTGGCTCAACGAACTGGCGTTCGTGCCCGTGGACTACCGCGACGCCGCGCCGGCGGACGAATGGTCCGGCGACCGCGGCGTGGGCGTGCAGTACTTTTCCCAGCAAGCCGTGGGACGCCTGCTGGCGCCGGCGGGAATCGAACTGCCCGGGGAATTGCCGCTGCCGGCCAGGCTGGAGCAGGTGCAGAAGCTCATGGCCGCGGGCGACGGCCGCGCGCGCAAAATCTACGAGACCATCGGGGTCTTCCTCGGCTACAACATCGCCCAGTACGCCGATTTCTACGACTTCCGCAACCTGCTGATCTTGGGGCGCGTCATGACGGGCGAGGGCGGTGACGTGATCCTCTCCGTGGCGGGAGACGTGCTTCGAGCGGAATTCCCCGAAGTAGCGGAGCGGATCCGGTTCCACATTCCAGACGAGAAGGAGAAGCGGCACGGCCAGGCCATTGCGGCCACCAGCCTGCCGGCCATTCGATGATCCAATTTCACAAGCCCATAGCGGATATTTACGTCCCCGACGGCGCGGAGCCCGGGGCCGCCCTCGCGCGCACGACGCACCTGTGCGTATCGGCGCACCAGGACGATATCGAGATCATGGCCTACCACGGCGTCGCCGAGTGCTTCGGCCTGCCGGACAAGTGGTTCACGGGGGTGGTGGCGACGGACGGCGCGGGCAGCCCCCGCTCCGGCATCTACGGCAATTACACCGATGACCAGATGAAGAGGGTGCGCGTGATCGAGCAGCGCAAGGCCGCCTTCGTAGGCGATTACGCCTGCCAGATTCAGCTTGGGTACCCTTCCTCCGAAGCGAAGAACCCCAGGGAAACCGCGCTGGTAGACGACCTCAGCCGTACCTTCCTGATCGCCCGGCCGGAGGCGGTGTACCTTCACAACCTGGCGGACAAGCACGATACCCACGTGGCCGTGGCCCTGCGGGCCATCGCGGCGCTCCGCGCGGTGAGCGGCGAGTACAAACCGAAGAAGGTGTACGGCTGCGAGGTGTGGCGCGACCTGGATTGGCTCCAGGACGACGAGAAGCGTCCCCTGCCCGTTTCCGCCCGCTCCAATATCGCCGCCGCGCTGGTAGGCGTGTTCGACTCGCAGGTGAGCGGCGGAAAGCGCTACGACCTCGCCACCGCCGGCCGGCGCCTGGCGCACGCCACGTATTTCGCCTCGCACGGCACAGACGAAGAGAGCGCCCTGAATTTCGCCATGGACCTGACGCCGCTAGTGGAAAACCCGGGCTTATCCATCACCGACTATGTGGTCGGTTTCATCGAACGCTTCCGCGGGGACGTGCAGAAGCGGCTCGCATCCGTGGCGTGAACATTCCTGTTCGGAATGCCGGCGCGGCGGGCAGGAATCCCCACGCCACGCTACCTTCTCTTCCTCTCCGCCGCCCTTACCCTCGCTTCGTCCATCCCGAAATAATGCGCCACCTCGTGCCACACCGTATCTTCCACCATCTTCGCCAGGTGGGCCGGGCTTTGCGCCAGACGCTCGTGCGGCCCTTGGAAGATGGTGATGCGGTCGGGCATGGCGAACGAATCGAACACGCTGCGGGTGGTCAACGGCCGCCCCTCGTACAATCCCAATAGCGTTTGCCCGCGCGGGACGCGCCCCCGGACCAGTTGCTGCGGCGAAGGCTCGGGCGCCACCACCAGCGCGACGTTCTTCAAGCGCTTGCGGAACCGGCCCGGGATGCGGGAGTACGCGGCGGCCACCAGCCGGTCGAATTCATCCGGGCTCATCGCTCTTGTTATTCTACTTGCTTGACCCAAGCTGCACAGAAGAAAGTCGTAGTGGCGATCGACGGCCCCGCCGGCGCGGGCAAGAGCACCATCGCCAGGAGCCTGGCCGAGCGGCTGGGCTTTACCTATATCGATACCGGCGCCATGTATCGGGCGGTGGCGCTCTGGGCCCTGCGCCAGAAGCTCGATCCGGGCGATAGGCACCGCATGGAGCAACTCGCGCTGGCGTCCGAGATCGAACTCTCCCCCGGCCGCATCCGGCTCAACGGCGAAGATGTCACAGAGGCGATTCGCGTCCCCGAGGTGTCGAGCGCGGCCTCCAAAATCGCCGTCATTCCCGGGGTGCGGCGCGCCATGGTGGCCAAGCAGCGCGCCATCGGCGAGCGCGCCAGCGTGGTCATGGAAGGGCGCGATATCGGAACCGTAGTGTTTCCTGATGCCGACGTCAAGATTTTCCTGGACGCCGGCAGCGCCGAGCGCGTGCGCCGCCGGCTGCTGGAGATGCGCGCCAAGGGCGAGACGGTATCCGAAACAACGTTGGCGGAGCAGATGGAGGAACGCGACCGGCGCGACAGCACGCGCGCCGATGCCCCTCTCGCCCAGGCGCCCGACGCCCTCTACCTGGATTCCACGTCGATGTCCATAGACGAGGTGGTGGAAGCCGCTCTTCGCATCGTGCGCACGCGCATAACCAACGGGAAGGAGTTTCGTTGAAAGACCTGCTGGTGATGAAGTTCGGCGGCACGAGCGTCGGCTCGGCCGAGCGCATGCGCGCGGCGGCGAGTCTCGCCCTGGCCGAGCGCCCGCGGCGCCCCGTGGCGATGGTGGTCTCGGCCATGTCGAAGATCACCGATCTGCTGCTCGATACCATGCGGCACGCCGAAGCCGGCGACCGCGCCGGAATGGCGCGCAATCTGGCGGCGCTGCGCGCCCGGCACGAGGACGCCTGCCGCGATCTTCTTCCCGCCGCCCGCCATGCGCCCGTCATGGCCGCGATTCACAAGCTGATCGCGGACTTCGAACGGATCACCGGCGGCATGGCCATGCTGAACGTGCGCCCGCCGCGGTCGGTGGACGAGGCTGTTGCCACCGGCGAGCGGCTCTCGGCCCTGCTCATCAGCGAGCACCTGAAGGCCGAGGGCATACCCGCCGCCATGATCGACGCCCTGGACGTGGTGGTGACCGACGCCGTCTTCGGCAACGCCTCCCCGCTGATGGAGCCCACCCGCGAAAAGGCGCGCCAGCGCGTCCTGCCGCTGCTCGAAAAGGGCATCCTTCCGGTGGTGACGGGGTTCAACGGGGCCACCGCCGACGGGCGGCCCACCACCCTGGGCCGCGGCGGCTCGGATTTCTCCGCCTCCATCCTCGCCGCCGCCCTGGATGCCTCCGAGCTTTGGATCTGGACCGACGTGGACGGCATCATGAGCGCCGATCCGCGGCTCGTCCCGGACGCCGTTGTCCTGGACGAAATCACCTATGCCGAGGCGGCCGAACTGGCCTACAACGGCGCCAAGGTGCTGCACGCCCGGACTCTCGCCCCGCTGGTGGAAAAGCGCATCCCGGTGTGGAGCAAGAACAGCTTCGCCCCGGAGAAGCCCGGGACCCGGATCGTGCCCGCCAGTTCAGCCTCCACCGGCGCCCGCGCGGTCACGTCCATGCCCAAGGTCGCGCTGGTCTCGCTCGAACCCCTCAGCCCGGAATTGAGCGGGGCGCAGATCATGGCGCGCTCGCTCGACGCGCTGGCCCACGCCAATGTCGAGGTCCTGGGGCTCACCAGTTCCGGGTACCGCCAGAACTTCTGCTTCCTCGTCGGCGAGGGGGAGTTGGAACGGGCGGTGGAAGCCGTGGAATCGGCCCTGGCCCTGGAGTTGGCCCACGGCTACGTGAAACCGGTCCAGGTGGACGGAAACGTCGGCTTGCTCGCCGTGGTGGGCGAAGGCATGCAGGGCAAACCCGGCTTGGCGGGGCGCGTCTTCACCGCGATCTCGCGCGAAGCGGTGAACGTGATCGCCATCGCCCAGGGCGCCAGCGAACTGACCATCGCCATCGTGGTGCGCCGTGACGGGCTCGAAAAGGCCGTCCGGGCCATTCATGCCGAGTGCGGGATGGGGGGAAGCAAGTCGTTAGACGTTAGTCGTTAGTCGTTAGTCGTTAGTCCGCGGCGCCCTGCCGTGTATCGGCACAGGCTGCAAAGCGGGGACTGGCTCGAATTTCGCCGTCTTTGCGAAACTTCGTGCCTGTACCCGGTTTGCCCTTTCACGGATCGTACAGCGTGGTCTTTGCGCCGCAGACCACTAAAGCTAAACACTATTACCCCCCAGTCCGCGGCGCCCTGCCTTTGACTAACGACTAGCGACTAACGACTAGCCAGGAGCCATCGACTAATCGTGCTCGTGCGGCTCGTGCACCGGGATGGCGCAGCCGTTCTCCGAAATCGCGCAGCCCACGTGTTCGAACTGCACCGTCGTGTGGGCAATGTGAAAGCGCTCCGCGACCATCGTATTCAGCCGGCGCAGGATCACGTCGCTCGACGAGGGCGGCACATCGTCGATCAGCACGTGGCAGCTCAGCGCGTGCGTGTGCGAACCCAGGCTCCAGATGTGCAGGTCGTGGACGTCCAGCACCCCCTCCACCGCACGCATCGAGAAGTCCACGTCCTGGAGCCGCAGCCCGCGGGGCAGCCCTTCCAGCAGAATGTTGAGCGATTCGCGGATGATGTCCCACGCGGTCCAGACAATCAGGACGCCGATCAGGATCGAGAGGATGGGGTCCACTTTCTCCCACCCGGTATAACGGATGGCGATCGCGCCTCCGATAATGGCCACCGATCCCAGCGCATCCCCCATCATGTGGATGAACGCGCTGCGGACGTTGAGATCGTGGCGGCTGGCTTGCCGCAAGGCCCACATGATCCCGCCATTCAGCGCCACTCCCAGGGTGGCGATCGCGATCATCACGTCTTCGCGCACCGGTTCCGGCCGCCGCAGGCGCAGGACGCTTTCGTAAAAAATCCACGCCGAGAGGGCCACCAGCGTGAGGGCGTTCACAAACGCGGAGAGGACCCCGGCGCGGTGATAGCCGTAGGTCTTGATCTCGTTGGCGGGCTTGGCCTGCAGGTAGACCCCGATCCAGGCCAGGAGCAGCGCCAACCCATCCGTGAAATTGTGGCCCGCATCCGACAGCAGGGCCAGAGAGTGGGCCTGAAAACCCGCGGCCACTTCGATGGCCACGAATCCGAAGGTCGCCACGAGCGACCATCGCAAGACTCTCCCCGTGGCGGGCCCGTGCCCGTGTGCGTGCGAATGCATGCCCTCTCTTCAGTTTAACCGCAGGATGTGGCGTGGGCATTCGCGTCCGCCGTGCCGGCAGTCTCGCCGGCATCCGCCCCTACCGCGAAATCCGCGTGATCTGGATGTTTCGCGCCTGCTGCCCGCCGATCTGCCCGCGGTTGTCTTCGGCGCCGAACGCAATGCCGGCGGCGCCCTGGATTTGACCGGGCGGGGACGCAATCGCGACGCTCTCTACGCGCTTCCCCTGCTGGTCAAATGCCACCGGCCGGCCGTCAAGCGAAACCGTGAGCCGGCCGCCGCGCGCCTCCGCTTCCAGGCGGTGAAAAACCGCGGAGTCGAACTCCGGAGGAGCCTGCGAGGTCGCGATCACGGCCTGCGGATTCATCCGCTTGACCTTCACCACGCCAGTGGAGAGGAGTTGCACCCAGTAGCCGGTTGACGTTCCGCCGGTCAACGCATCGCCGGGCGCGGCGCGGCGGCTGCGGAAATACGGCCCCGCTCCGGTAATGCGGCGTGCGGCATCGGTGGGAACCAGCAGGTCGGCCGATATCCTCAGGTCCTGCCCCAGATCCGCTCCGCGAAGGCTGACCAGCGCGCAATCCCCTTCCGCACGCGCGAACTGGATTCCGCCGTAATCGCTGCCGCCATTCCGGACCGTCGCGGAACTGCCGTCGGCCCGGCGATCCTCGATCGTCGCGCCCTGGAAAACAGGAAGGTAGTAGTACCCCGGCGAGTCGTGCCGTTCGGCGGAACAGCGGTACAAAGCCGCGGCCTGCGCGTCCGTGAGCGCGCGCGCATATACCCGCACGTCGTCGATCGCGCCCCGAAACCCCGACCCGCCGGCGAGGTCTTGCCCGATGCTCCACTTTCCGCCGGCGCCGGGGGCCGGAGCGGCGCTCATCTTTCCCTCCGAATCCAGCTTCCCGTCGATATAGATCCGGGTCCGGCGGTCCGCGCCGCCTTCGTAGCAGGCAGTGACGAGATGCCAGGAGTCGGCCGAACACGACCCGGCGCTCGTAACCGCGCCCGCCGCAACGGCGTCTCCGAACCGTACCTTCCCGTCGGGCAGCAGAGTCAGGGCGAAGTGGTTCCCGGAATCGAAAACTACGCTCGCATCCACCCGGGGTTCGGCGGGCTTGACCCACGCGCTAACGGTTCGCGGGGAATCACTCGCGGGCAGGGGGCCGTTGCCGCTCACCCCGCCCTCCGAACCGCCCAGCCAGAGCGCGCCGCCGCGCCGCCCCTGAACCAGGATCGCGCCGCCGGAGATCGCGCCGTGCAGTCCGCGTCCGCTGGCGTCGAGCGCCCGCCCGCCCGCGTCGTCCAGTTTCCACCAGGCCGCCTCGCCGCGCGGCGCAACCTGGGCGCGCCCCGCCGCCAGCGCCGCCGCGAGCAGGGCCATCCTTCCTTTTCTCTTCGTAGATATCGCCTTCCCTATTGGGAAGCCTAGTTGAATCTATCCGGCGGCGCAATGCGGACCACTCCCGGGCGACGCCTACCTCGCCCCTACGCGACGCCTACCTCACTTCCACCCAGAACGGCATGAGGCGCAGGAAACCGCCGCGCATCCAGGCATGGAAGGGGATCCGTCCGAATACGGGCCGGAGCTTGCCGTCGAGTACGTCCTCCGTGGACGGCCGCTTGAGGATCACGTCGAGGATGCTGACCGGCTGCGGATAAACCTCCACCGTCACACGCTCGCCGGCGGGGATGTTCGCCCGCTTCTTTACCAGGTCGATGGCGGCGTCCAGGCCGCCCAATTGATCCACCAGGCCGTGCGCCTGGGCCTGCGAGCCGAGCCACACGCGGCCCTGCGCCACCGGTTCGATCTCACCGAAAGGGCGATGCCGCGCGGCCGCCACTTTGGAGACGAAATCCCGGTAGCTCTCGTCGATGCCCCGGCGCAGCAGGTCGCGCTCGTCGGGAGAGAGCGGCGTGTAGTCCGAATCGATGTCCGCGTGCTGTCCCCGCTGGACCGCGTCTTTGGTGACGCCGAGCTTGTCGTAAAGCCCGTGCAGGTCGGGTTTTCCGAAGACCACCCCGATGGAGCCCGTCAGCGTCTGCGGGTAGGCCACGACGGGGTCGCCCGTCATCGCCATGTAATAGCCGCCCGAAGCGGCCACATCGGACATGGAGATCACCGTCGGCTTTTTCTTGCTCAGGAGGTTCATCTGACGCCAGATTTCGTCCGATGCCGTCACCTCGCCGCCCGGGGAGTCGATGCGCACCACCGCCGCCTTGATTCCCGAATCGTTCGCCACGCGGTTGAGGATTTTGTCGAACCCATACGATGTCAGGCTGGATTCGCCCGCTCCATCGTCGTTCGGCTGGCCCCGCACGATATCCCCTTCCCCGATCACCAGCGCGATGCGGCTCCGCCCCTGCAGCCCCACCGCCGACATGGGCACTTTCATGTATGCGCCGATGGCGACTTTCTTCACGCTCACGCCGCCCAGGCGTTCCTGCAACTCGCCCCACATCTGGTCTTCAAAGCGGAGGCGGTCCACCAACCCGCCCTGGAGCGCCTGCGAAGCCGTAAAGGGTCCCCGGTCGATGATGGCGCGCACTTCCTCGGGCGACTTTTTCCGCGCGGCGGCGATGCGCGCCACGAGGTTGCCGTAGACGCCGTCCACCACGCTGTTGAGGACGTCGCGCGTTTCCGGGCTCATGTCCTTGCGCGTGAACATGTCGCCGAAGTCTTTGTACTTCCCCGCGTGTTCCACACCCACGCTCACCCCGAGCTTGTCCAATGTCCCTTTGAAGTACATGGTCTCGGCGCGGAGCCCCTTGAGCATGACGGGCTCCTGCGGCCCGAGGTAGATCCGCTCGGCGGCGAGCGCCGCGTAATACTCGCGTCCGCCCGGGGCGCGCAGGTAGGCGAATACCGGCTTGCCCGATTTCCGGAAGGCCTCCACGTCCGCCCGCAGCTCGTCCAGCTTTCCCCACCCGGCGGAAAGGCCCTCGGGCTCCAGCACGACGGCCTTGATGTGGGAATCGGCCGCGGCCTTGCGGAGTGAGCTCCACACGCCTGCCACCGTCACGCCGGGGTTGATGTCGCCGAAAATCGCGGGCAATTCCACCGGCGGCTTTTCCGGGATGTCGCCGTGGAGGCGCACCACCAGCACGGAATGATCGGCGATTTCGGGCGGCTTGCTCTGAAAACGGACCAGCGCGAAAAGGAAGAGGACTACCACGATGACGACCAGCACGACGCCTGTGATCAGCCCGAGAAGGAACTTGCCCATAGCTAATCCGAAAGTAGCATGGGGGACGGGGCGAACAGGTTTTGGTGAGTGCTCCAGGGTACCGTTATAGGGCCGCCCTCCGGGCGGCCGCGACACGCTCCAGCGTGTCGCGACCGCGCGAAGCGCGGTCCTACTGCTTCCTCAGTTCCCGCAGGTCGATCCCCAGCGCCTGGCACTTCTTGTACAGGTGGCTGCGCTCCAACCCCAGGGCTTTGGCCGTGTCGGTCATGCGCTGGTTGTGCCGCTTTAGCTCCCCCAGGATCTGCTCGCGCTCGAAGGAATCCACGCGCTCGGCCAGCGGGCCATCCCATGCCGCCGCCGGGCCGTGCTGGACTTCCGGGGTAAGCTGCGGGAGCGCCAGACGCACGGTTGCCCGGTCCACCGGCCCATCGGCCAGCAGCAGGAGGCGCTCCACGGCATTGCGCAACTCGCGCACGTTGCCCGGCCACCCATACCGCTGCAGCTCTTCGATTGCGTCCGCCGTGAACGGCCTGGGTTTCCAGCCGTTCTGTTCCGCCACCTGCGCCGCGAAATGGGCGGCCAAGGCGGGAATGTCCTCCCCGCGCCCGCGCAGCGGCGGCAGGAACAGCGGGAAAACGTAAATACGGTGGTAGAGGTCCTGCCGGAACGCGCCTTTCTTCACCAGTTCTTCCAGGTTACGGTGCGTGGCCACGATCACCCGCACGTCCACCGGGACGGCGCGGTCGCCGCCCACGCGCTCCACCTGCCGCTCCTCCAGCACGCGCAGCAGCTTGGCCTGCATCGCCAGCGGCATATCGCCGATTTCATCCAGAAAGAGCGTGCCGCGATTGGCCAGCTCGAACTTGCCCGTGTGCCGGGAAACCGCCCCGGTGAACGACCCCTTTTCGTGGCCGAACAGCTCGGACTCGATCAACTCCGCCGGCACCGCCGCGCAGTTCAAAGTGATGAACGGCCCTCCGCGCCGCGGGCTCCGCTCGTGCAGCGCGTGGGCGATCACCTCTTTCCCCGTGCCGGTCTCTCCCATAATGCAGACGCGCGCTTCGCTCGCCGCCACGCGGTCCACCTGCGCCATCACACGCCGCATCGCTTCCCCCGAATGGACGATCTCGCGCTTCCCTACCCTCTGGCGCAATTCGCGGTTCTCGTCCTCCAGGCGCTTCAGCTTGAGGACGTTGTCGATGGTGAGCAGCAGCTTGTCCGTGGAGAGCGGCTTTTCGAGAAAATCGACCGCGCCCAGGCGCGTGGCGCGCACCGCCATCTCGATATTCGCCTGTCCGGAAATCATCACCACCGGCAGCGAAACGCCCACGTTGCGCAGTTCCTCCAGCAGCGTGAGCCCGTCCTTGCCGGGCATCACCACGTCGGAGAGCATCATGTCGAAGGGTTGCGATTTGACGAGTTCCAGCGCGCGGGCGGCGTTGTCGCAAACCGTGGCGTCGTGCCCCGCCAGCCGGAACGCCCGCGCCAGCGACGCCAGCGTATTCGCGTCGTCGTCAACGATGAGGATGTGCGCCAAGCCCTGAGCTTAACCCATTTCGTGGAATAGGCCTCCGGCCCGTCGCCTCGGAGGTCGCGGGTTCGAGCCCCGTATCCCCGCCATTTGCCTCAACAACTTCCGAGCTTTCTCGTACTCGACTTTTACCTTGTTTTCCCCTGGTGCTACGGCCGCCGGTACAGTTTTGCTTCCAACCGAAGCTGCGAGGGAGCCGCGGGCGCCAGAACGCGAGCGCTTCCCGCAGTCACTTTGGGGAACGGCGTCAGGGAGATCTATCAACGGACCACATGTCGGCGGGGGCATTAGACGACCACGCGCCAGGCTGGTGCGGCGTACGCCACGTTGAGGCGCAATGAAGCAGTGACGAAAGCGATTTCGGTCGATCCGGAAACGATGCATGGCCTTCCCGTGTTCCGAGGGACGCGCGTGCCTGTTCAGACCCTCTTCGAGGTGCGTCGACGAGCGCCTCCGGCTTTTGTTCCCCGACCACGACTGTCAGACGGCGCGGCGGCGCAACCAACCGATTGAAAGATCTGGCGCCATTGGCGCCCGCGGCGAATACCGCGCTCACTACCACCAAACCAGGGCGAGTCACGAAAATCCCCTGGAATCCGCTTTCGTGGGCTGCCTTCCCGAACAAACAATCACGTGATGCGGAGTCTGGCTACGGTTCTCGACCTGAGCCTTGCCATAGCTACGGATTTCGATATCCTGCCCGAGCGCCAACAGGAGTGACGCCGCTTCGCGATTCGCGCAAGTGATTGAACACGAGGCGATACCAGCGTCACTGGCCGGGAGGACTTCTTCCTGTCACGTCGGAGGTCGCCGGTTCGAGCCCCGTCATCCCCAGTTGGGGACTGCGAGGGCAGTACCGCCACTCGCCTACTTGGTTCTTGCTAACCTTTCCGTTGGTATATAGTCTACCTATGGGAAAGGCTGACTATGGGAACGCGCCCTGAAATTCCGCCCGGCACTCTATACATGTTGATCCTCAAGACCCTCGCCCGCGTCGGACCGATGCACGGCTATGGCATCGCGCAGCACATTCACCGGATTTCCGGCGAGGTCCTCGAAGTAGAGGAAGGCTCTCTTTACCCCGCACTGCAACGCATGCTGATCAAAGGTTGGGTGGCCGCCGAGTGGAAACAGTCGGAGAACAACCGCCGGGCGCGCTTCTATAACCTGACGTCCGCCGGACGCAAGCAGCTTGCGCGGGAGATCCAGGAGTTCGAGCTCGTGATGGCCGCCGTGGTTCGCGTCATCCAGCCCGCGTGAGGCCGCCATGGGGGGACTCTTTCGCCGTCTGGACTTTCTGCTGCACCGCCGCCGCTTCGAACAGGAGCTGGATGAGGAGATGCGCCACCACCAGGCATTGCAGCGCGAAGCCAAACGCGACGGCGCCCGCCCGTTCGGTAATGTCACATTGCTCAAAGAGGATTGCCGCACCATGTGGATCGGAAATTTCTTCACTGAGCTCAGCCAGGACGCCCGTTACGCCGTGCGCATGATCGGCGCTAACCGGTTGTTTGCCGGCATGGCTCTCATATCCCTGGCGCTGGGGATCGGCGCCAACACCGCCATCTATAGCTTCATGGAGGCAATCCTGCTGCGCCCGCTGCCGGTGTCGCATCCCGAAGAGTTGGTGGTCCTCAGATGGTGCGCCAAAGGTCCCACTCCGGTGGTCAAATCGGTTAACGGAACCTGGTACCGGGACGCCGGGGTGGGGCGAATCAGCCCCAACTTCCCCTTTGCAGCCTACGAAGTCCTGCGAGGCGATGGGGAGACGTTCTCGGCGCTATTTGCGTTCGTTCCCGCCGAACCCAGGAACGCGGTGGTGCGAGGGCAAGCCGAAGTCCTCCGGGCCGATTCAGTGAGCGGCAACTACTATTCCTCGCTCGGCGTAACGCCCGCGGCCGGACGCCTCATTTCCACGAGCGACGACCGCGCCGGCGCGGCCCCGGTCGCCGTCCTGAGCTACCAATACTGGGAAAGCCGCTTTGGCCTCGACCCGGCGGCGGTGGGCCAGCGGATTCTCATCAATAACACGCCGGTCACCATCGTGGGCGTCTCCGCGCCCGGCTTCGCCGGGATGGATCCTGGTGTGGAAACAGCCATCACGCTCCCACTCCACACCTTCCCGCTGTTCGCCTACCGCCCGGGGGACGAGCAGCGGCGGCGCTTCTTCGATGCGAATTTCTATTGGGTGGAGATGATGGGCCGTCTGCGCACGGGGGTGACCATGGAACAGGCGCAGAGCCGGCTCGCCGCGCGGTTCCGGCAGTTCGCCGAAACCACCGCCTCCAGACCGTCCGACAAAACCAGCCTCCCCCTGCTCGCGGTCGGGGAAGGCCGCGGCGGCCGTGATTCACTGCGCAGGCAATACTCTCAGGCGATTTTCGTTCTAATGACGATGGTGGGGCTGATCCTCGCCCTCGCCTGCGCCAACATTGCCAACCTGCTGCTGGCGAGGGGCGAGTCGCGCAGCCGCGAGATCGCGGTCAGGCTATCGCTGGGGGCGGGCCGCTGGCGCATCGTGCGCCAACTGCTGACCGAGAGCGTGCTGCTCTCCTGCCTGGGCGGCGCCCTGGGATTGCTCGTGGCATTCTGGGGCATCCGCTCGATCACCTGGCTACTGGCTAATGGCCGCGCGGATCTCACTCTCCGCGCTTCGCTCAACCTTCCCGTACTGGGTTTTACGGCGGCGCTGTCACTCGCAACCGGCCTCCTATTCGGTCTGGCCCCGGCGCTGCGGGCTACGCGAGGAGACCTCACACCGGCGCTCAAGGCAGCCCGCACCACTGCGCCGGTCCGCCGCCCGGGACTGCCCATCGGCCTGGGTCAGATTCTGGTGGTCGCGCAAGTGGGCATATCGCTGGCGCTTGTGATCGGCGCCGGATTGTTTGTGCATACGCTCTCGAATTTGAACGCGGTGCGGCTTGGTTTCCAGCGGGAGAACGTGCTGTTGTTCCACGTCAACGCGCGGCCGGCCGGGTACAGAGGCGCCGCGCTTGCGAGATTCTATGGTGGGTTGAGCGAGAGCTTCCGCGCCATTCCCGGCGTTCGCAGCGCGGCGTTCTCCGATTATCCCCTGGCCTCGCAGTACTGGAATGGAACTGGCGTGGTGATTCCGGGAGTGGAACCGCAGCCGGGCAAACCGTCCCAGTTGGCCACGATGAGCGTGGACCCGTCGTTTCTTTCCACGATGGCGATCCCGATCCTGGCCGGTCGAGGCATCGAGAAGCGCGACCTGCGCGCACCGCGAGTGGCCGTGGTCAACGAGCAATTCGCTAAAGAGTTTCTGGGGAACGCGAACCCCGTCGGCCGCTTCATCGGAATCGGCGACGCGAGAGAATCTCCAGCCGCCGACATCGAGATCATCGGAGTCGCCGGAAACGCCGTGTACAACTCGATCAAAGAGGAGAAGCCTCCGGCCCTGGCCTACCTGCCTTATACCCAAAACCCGGACGACTTGAGCGGAGTGTACTTCGAACTGCGCACCGCGGGCGCCCCGCTCGCACGAGCCGAATCGGTGCGACGCGTGTTGCGCGCCGCCGACCCCCTCGTGCCTTTGACCGACATCAGCACCCAGGACTTGGAAATCGATTCGACAATCGGCCGGGAACGGACGTTGGCCAATCTCGGCGCGTGCTTCGGCGCGCTGGCGTTGGTGATCGCCTGCATCGGCCTCTACGGAACGATCGCGTACAGCGTGGCGCGGCGGACTGGCGAGATTGGGATCCGTCTGGCGCTCGGCGCCCGGCGCGGCTCGATCGTCTGGATGGTGTTGCGGCAGGTGGTCGCGCTGGCCGGCGCCGGCCTGGTAATCGGTTTCGCCGCTGCGTGGGAGACCACGCGGTTCGTGCAGTCGTTCCTATTCGGAGCCAAACCCAACGATCCGCTGGCGCTCTCTGTGGCGGTGGTGATCCTCGGAGTAGCCGCGCTGGCAGCCGGCTACGCTCCGGCCCGCCGCGCCGCCCGCATGGACCCAATGGCCGCCCTGCGCTGCGAATAGGTATGAGACCGTTTTCTCACCCCAGATCGATGCGGAACGTAGCTCCCTTCCCCGGCTCGCTTTCCACCGAAATCCGGCCGCCGTGGTCGCTCACCACCGATTGCACGATCGCCAGCCCCAGGCCCGTGCCGTGCGTTTTGGTGGTGTAGTACGGGGTGAAAAGGCGCTCGCACTCCTCGCGCGTGAGCCCCTGGCCGGTATCGGAGACCTCCAGCCGCACGCCGGCGGGCAGCGCGATGGTCCGCACCGTCACGGACCCGCCCTCCGGCATGGCGTCGATGGCGTTCAGGACGAGGTTGCGAATCACGCGCGTCATCTGCTCCGGGTCCGCCTGCACCGGGCGCAGCGCGGGGTCGAATTCCAGCTTCGCTTCCACGCGCGCGCGCGCCAGTTGCGGATCGAGCAGCTTGAGCGCCTCCACGGCGAGCTGGTTGAAGTTCACCGGCTGCATCTCCGGCGGGGGCATCTTGGCGAAATCGCTGAACCGGGCAATGATCTGCTTGAGGTTCGCCATCTCGGCCAGCAGCGTGCCGCAGCCCTCCTGGAATACTTCGTCGAACTGGTCGGGATACCGCTCCCGCGCCCGCTGCATGTTCTCTACCGTGATCTGCAGGGGGAAAAGCGGGTTCTTCAGTTCGTGCGCCAAACGCCTGGCCAGCTCCCGCCACGCCGCCACGCGCTCGGCCTGCACCAGGCGCTCGCGTTGCGCCACCAGTTCGCGGGTCATGCGGTTGAAAGCGCGCGCCAGAAGGCCCATCTCGTCCGTGGAGGCCGCTTCTACCGTGGCGTTCCAGTTCCCCGCCGCGACCTTCTCCGCGCTCTCCACGAGCTTCCTTACGGGACGCGTTACGCGCGCCGTGGCCCACCAGCTCAGCAGGATTCCGAGCAGGATGCCGCCCGCCGCGACGATCACGCCCGTCCATCGCAGGAATTTCTCAAGCTGAACCAGTTCGCGCCGCGAACTCCCCACCAGGAGGACGCCCAGCAGATTGCCTTCCACCCCGGTGAGCGGCAGCGCCCGGAACGTTTCCCCCGCCTCCCCGCTTCCGATCGTGCGCAAGGCTTCGCGCCCCTGCTTTTCGACCTGCTCGATGAGAGGGCGCAATTCCCCCGCCTGCGTGGCCGCGCCTCCGGGGCCGCCGATCAGGTTGGCGGCGGCAAACTGCGGGTCGAGATTGCGGTAGAGGAGCACCCGCATCCCCGCGGGCAGCACCAGGCTGGAAAGAAACTCGCGGTCGAGTTGCTGGCCGCCGATCACATACAACTTGCGGTCGCCCGCCGTCGCCACCCCCACCGCCACCAGCGCCAGCGCCATGCCGTCGGGAATCTCTTCCCGCCGCAGAAACGCGCGTCCCGCCTGCCAGCCGCCCGCGGCCAGCCAGTCCTCGCGGTAGCCGAACCGCGCCGGCCACTCCGCGGAGGAAATGATGGCTCCGTCGCCGGCCACCAGTTCCAGAAGGTCCAGCCCGTGCGCCGCGGCGAGAGACGCGGCTTCGCCGTAATAGCCCGAATTGTCGGCCGCCATGGCGATATTCAGGGCCGCGTCCGTGCCGGCGATGCGGTTCACCGCGCGGACGATCTCATCGCCCCGCCGCTGGAATTCGCGGTGAAACTGCGCTGTCAGAAGCGCCACCCGCTGCGCCTCCAGCGCTTCGAATCGGCGTCGCGTCGTGACCGAAACCACCCACTCCACCAGCCCCACCGCGGCCACCACGGAGAGGGTAAAGATCAGCAACAGGCGGCTGCGAAAGGTCATGGGCGCCCGCTTTCCACCCAGAGATTTTCGAAGCGCCATTCGCCCAGCGGCGTAACGCCCGCCCCGCCCTTCACCCGCAGGCCGGGGCCGTAAATATCGGGAAGATGAAACAGGGGAACGGCCCGGAAGCCCTCCAGCAGGGCGCGTTCGGCCGCATAGAGAGCCTCGGGCGGATCCGTCCGCGGAGGTTCGGGCAGCCCCAGCGCCGCGGCCAGTCCCGCCAGGGCCCTTGCCGCATCCGCGGAAGCGACGTACGGCGCCAGCAGCCGCACGTCCGCATCCGCCCCGCGCGGCATCACCGTGACGCTCAGCCCCGCGTCGCGCGCATTCAGCGCGATGCGCTCCGCGATGGGCTGCATCGCCGTATCCTCCGCCGCGAGCGTCAGCCGCCGGCCCGCCGCGGGAATGGACGCTGCCAGCGACCGCGCCCTCGCCAGGTCCTGTGCCGCGGGGAAAAGGAAAGCGTAACCGGAGATCCACTGCGGGAGGAGGGCGGCGCTGACTTCTCCCTGCCGCTGCAGCAGCACGTTGTGAATGGCCGCCCGGTCCACCGCCAGCGCCAAAGCCTCGCGCAAGCGGACGTCCTCAATGCGCGGATGGAACAACAGCGTCACCACGCGGACCGGCGCGGAGGACCAGAGCCGCCGCCCCGCCCCCTGGCGGCGCAGTTCTTCCGGACCGAGTTCGACAACATCGGCCCTCCCCACCCCGAGGTCGATGGATTGCTCGCGCAGCGGCCGCCCCATCTCGATCTCCACCCCATCGAGGAGAGGCCGCCCGCCGGGGGCGTTGTCGTCCGCCGCATAGACCGCGCGCCGCCCAGGTTCCCACCGGTCCAGCCGGAACGCCGGGGCGAGCGCCCCCAGACGCCGCTGCGCCTGGTCCGGCGCCGCCGGGGATTCCCGGATCTCCACGCGCAAAGTCCCGCCGTAGTGCGGCCGGGTAGCGGCTGCGCAGGTCAGGGCAAGCGCAAAGAGCAGGGGGGCGCACGCCTTCAGCGGCGATATGCAAACGAAACCCTCACATCCCGCACGCGATCGTGAGCAGATAGGCCTCATACCTCCCCGTACCCAGGTTCTTCGAAACCGCCACGGCCGAAGTCCCGCCCGAAACCCAGAGCGCCGTGACCGGGCCGGGGAATTCCACGGGCGCGCTGAGCGGCATAGCGGCGCGGTTCACAATCCCGAATGCCTGAACCGCGTCCGTCTCCGTGGAATCGCCGGGCCGCGTCGCCAACGCCTGCGAACCGCCTCCGCAGCGCGCCTCCGCGCCCGCGATGTCGCTTCCCCAGGCATCGAGTTCCCCGCCCGGATCGAAAGCCGCATCGAACAATCGCGTGCGCCCGTCCACACCGGCGAGAAGCCATACCGTCCTGCCCTGATCGGTCGAAGCGGCGGCCGAATAGAATGGCGGCACGGTCTTGCGCTGGCCGGCCTGGGTGATGATTCGGCCGTCGAAATAGTTGCGTCCCGCGGCATAGTTGGCCAGGAGCATCGCCCGGCTGCCGGATTCCAGGGTCCAGGGATCGTCCGTGGGCCGGCATTCGATGCTGGCCGGCGGCTGCCACGCGCCGCTGCAAGCGAATCCGGGAAGGTAGGCCTGGTACGCCGCTCCGGTGAGGCGCAGGCGGCCCCGCACGTCCCTGGGCCATACCCGCGCCTCCGGCAGCGGTACGGATAGCGCCCGGATCCACTCTCCGCCCTGGCGGCGCAGCCAGACCAGCCCGGAGGGTGTGAGGATCAGCATGGCGTCCCCGGGGAAGGCCACGTCGAGGATCTGCTCTTCCTGTTCCCACAGGAACTTTCTTTCGAGGGCGAGCGCCGGGGCCGCCGCCGCGAAGGGCGCCCCCCGATTCCAGGCCGTGAACCAGACCTGGCGCTCTTCGCCCTTCTGCGCCTCTTCCACCAGCAAGTATTGCGAGGCGTTTTCCGAAAGCGTGATGCGCGCCTGGAGGGGCGGGTTCAATGGGCGCGTCACCTGGAGCGCCGCTTCGAACGCCGCCTCCGCCCGCGCCAGTTCCGCGGGCCCCAGGGAAGAGAGGTTGCGCCACGAAGCCGAGACCGGCTCGCCTTTGCCCGCGAAAGCGGCGCTCTTCTGCGCCAGTTCGCGGGCCGCGGAGGTCAGGTCATCGGCCCCCGCCGCGCCGCGCGCCAAAGCCAGAAACGCGAGCAGAGCCGCATGCCCTAACCCGTTCACGGCTGCGATGATAGCACATCGCGATGCTCGCTCCCGGTGACCAGCCGGATCACCCCCCGCAGGCACGTCCGGGCCACCAGAAACGAAACCGGGAAGGTGACGGCAGCCATCAGAATGCATCCGAAAACGTTGTCCATATGCTCCTCCCTTACTGGCCGGCCACGCCCGTCTGCGCCGCCGCCACGGGTCCAAAAATCTGTTCCATCTCGGCGTTGCGCTCGCCCATCAGTTCCACTTCGTCGCCCACTGCCACCATCTCGAACAGCGCCTCGATATCCCGGTTCCGCAGCCGGATGCAGCCGTGCGAAGCGTTGCGGCCGATCGACCGGGGATTGTTGGTCCCATGAATCCCGTAGCCCTTGAGGCTGAGTCCCAGCCAGCGCGGGCCGAGCGGGTTGGCCTTGCCGGGGGGAACGACTCTGCCTTTCGTGTACCAGGTCGGATCGGGGATGCGCTGCACGATCTTGTAGCGGCCCGTAGGGCTCGGCGTCCGCGGCGACCCGACGGCCGTGTCGAATACCCGGACCACGCGGTCGGATTCCACCACCGCCAGCTTGCGGTCGGGGATGCTGACCACGATCCGGCGCGCCGGCCGCGCCAGGTTTTCCTGCGCCAGCGCTTCGGCCGTCGCCATGAGTACGACGCTGGTGATCGCCGCCAGCTTTTTGAATTGTTCTTCCGCCCTGTACATCTTCCGATCCTCCGTACGGGGAAGAAGATTGCAGGGTAGGGGCCAACGCGCAACTGCAATAAAATAAGCAAGTTAGTTTTCCGGAGGCTGTGTCACCCATGAAACGTGTGGCAATCCGGACGCGTGAACGCCGCTGAAAAACCCGATCTGGCCACGGATCAACACGGATGAACACGGATAAGGCAAAACACATCTCTTGTGTTTTTATCCGTGTGCATCCGTGGCCAGTCACTTTTTTCGAGTTTTTCCGCGGCCTGTAGCGTGCGTACCACCTTAATTCAACGCTTCCGGCAGCCGGATCACTTTCTTCTGGATCGCATATTGCACCAACTGCGCCTTGTTGTGAATGTCCAGTTTGCGCATCAGGTTGAACTTGTGCGCCTCCACCGTCTTCACGCTGAGGTCGAAGGCGGTGGCGATCTCTTTCACCGATCTTCCTTCCGCCAGCAGCTTGAGGATCTCGCGCTCGCGCTTGGTCAGCGTCGCCAGGCGCGGCTGGCGCGTGGGCCCGTGGCCCTGAAACCGGAAGTCGTCCACCAGGCGCGTGAGCAGCCGCGGGCTGAGAAAGCTGCCCCCGCGCTGCACTTCGCGGATGGCCGTCAGCAGTTGATCGGCCGGGCTCTCTTTCAGGATGTAACCGTTGGCGCCGATATCCACGCACTCGGCCAGGTAATCCTCGTCGTCGTACATCGAAAGAAAGACGACGCGCGTTTCGGGGCGCTCCCGGCGGATCAGCCGCGTGGCTTCGAAGCTGCTCATCCCGCTCATCCCGATATCCATCAGGACCACGTCCGGATGAACCTGCCGGGCCAACGCCACGGCATCGGAGGCGTTGGAGGCCTCGCCCGTGATTTCCATATCGGGCTCGGCGGAAAGAAGGGTCCGGATCCCTTGCCGGAAGAGGGTGTGATCGTCAGTGAGAAGTACGCGAATTTTTGACATGGGCTACCCGTGGGACCGTGGCAATTCGAGCGTCACCGCGACCCCTTGGCCCGGCGCGCTGCGGATGGCGAGCGCGCCGCCCATGAGCGCGGCGCGCTCGCGCATTCCCGCCAAGCCGAACGACATCGGCTTGTTTTTTACAGAATCCGCACTAAAGCCGGCGCCGTTATCCACAACGCGCAGCCTGACCTTTTGATCGGAGGTTCGCAGGGAAAGCTTTACGAGGGTCGCCTGAGAATGCTTGGCGATATTCTGTAGACATTCCTGCGCGACGCGGTAGATCACCTCTTCCATTGGCCTGGGAAGGCGTCCGGCCGTCGCCGGCGCCACCAGCCGCAGGTCGGCTGGGTGCATCTTCCGGAAGCGGTCCCCCAGGCGGCGCAGGGCCGCGTGCAA
>JAIQFU010000436.1 GCA_020073115.1 Terriglobia bacterium | reverse complement strand
GTCGTGGACCTGCTGCATCCGGCAGACAGCATCCAACTCGACCGTGCGGACGTCCCGGGGATCGGAGAAATCGCACACCGGAGGGTCGATGAAAGCGAGGTGGCCGTTCTCGCCAATCCCCAGGATGGCGACCTCCGGCTTGCCCTGGGCGAGCAGCGCCGCGTAGCGCGCGCCCTCGGCCTCGGGATCCGGGGCATCGCCCCGGAGCTGATGAAATTCCGCCACCGGAACGTGGTCCAGCAGGTGCTCCTTGATGTACCGGCGGAAAGACGCCGGGTGGCCGGTTGGCAGGCCCACATATTCGTCCAGGTGGTAGGCCGTGACCCGCGGCCACGCGATCCTCGTCCCGGCGCGCAGGCTGGCCAGAATATCGTTCTGGGACGGAGCGGCGGCGAAAATGATGCCCGCGGCGCCCGCGCCGGACACTGTAACTTCGACCCGGGAAGCCGCCGCGGCGCCCATCTCCTGGCGCGTGGAATAAATGCGGACCCTAAGCTGTCCGCAGCCAAACTCACGTGCGATCACAAGCGGATTGTACCGCTTGCCCGGATGTCGGCGCGCTTCCCTGCCAGGCGGGAAGTCATGCCCACGCCGCTTTATTCCGTCACGGTGATGTAGCGGTCTGCCGGGAGGTCCGTGAGCCGCTGGACCCGGCCGCTGGGCTGCGGCCAATGGATTTCGAGCCAATCGACCTTCGCCGCCGCGCCCAACCCGAGGACTTCGCGCGGGTCGTGCGACGAGAGATAACTCCCGCCGTTGTTCTTCAGGCGCGAATGCCTGACGCCGCCCGCCGACCAGGTTATGCCGGCGCCGATGGCGTCGCGATTGCACTTCGTCCCTACCAGTTTCAGGCCGAGCCAGTGATTGCCTTGCCCCGCGCGGTTGCGCAACAGCACCGGCGCGCCGCCGTTATTCCCGATAATCACCCCGATGCGGCCGTTGTTCTCGAAATCGCCGACGGCCAGGCCGCGCGCGGGAAACATCTTCGAGAACGCCGGTCCGGCGCCGGCGCTGACGTTCCGCAGATGCCCGTTTTCCTGGTGGAAGAGCAGCAGCGGCTCGCGGTACCTCACCTGCTGCGAGTAGTTGTCGATCATGTCGTCCGGGTGGCCGTTGGCCAGGAACAGGTCGACGAGGCCGTCGTTATCGTAGTCGAAAAATTTGAGGCCCCAGCCGCTCAGCAGGCGCGTGGCCTGGGCCACGCCGTTCTGAAAGGCCACGTCGCGGAACGTCTCGTCGCCCGCGTTCTTATACAGCGAAAACATCTCCTGGTCTACGTTGGCGACGAACAGGTCCTGCCGGCCATCCCCGTCGAAATCGGCGGCGTCCACCCCCATCCCGGAGCGCGGGCGGCCGTCCTCGCTGAAGCCCACCTCGGCGGCGAGCGCAATCTCGTCCCACTTCGTTTTCCCCCGTGCGTCCGGCCCGCGGTTGACGAACAGGAAATTCTGCACGGTGTCGTTGGCCACGAACAGATCCATGCGCCCGTCGTTATTGATGTCGGTGGCCACCACGCCGAGCCCCTTCCCGAGCGCCTTCTCGATGTCCGTGCCGCGCCCCACCTCGGTGAACGTGCCGTCGCCGTTTGGGGCGGAAGACCCGGGGGATGCAGTAAAATTTGCGGCCCAGCTTATTGTCGCCGCAGGAAAAATGGCTGGTCTCGCCGTAGTCCACGAAGCTGCAGACGAACAGGTCGAGGCGGCCGTCGTTATCGAAATCGAACCACACGGCGCTGGTGGACCAGTGGCCTTCGAAGGCCTTGGCGCCGAGCCCGGCTTTTTCGCTCACGTCGGTGAACGTGCCGTCGTGGTTGTTGCGGTAGAGGATGGGCCGGCCGTACGCCGTCACGAACAGGTCGGGGAAGCCGTCGTTATCGTAGTCGCCCACCGCCACCCCCATCCCGAAAGTCCCGCCGGGGACGCGCGCCTGCTCGGTCACGTCGGTGAACGTCCCGTCGCGGTTGTTTTTGTACAGCGCGTTGCGGATCGGCGTTTTGGGCGCATAAAAATCGCAGGGGCCGCTGTTGACGAGGTAGAGGTCCATCCAGCCGTCGTTGTCGTAATCCACAAAAGCGCAGCCGGGCCCCATCGTCTCGGGCAGGTAATGTTCGGGCGAACTGGCGTTGTCGTGCACCCAGCGGATGCCGCTCGCTTCCGGCGGGATCTCCTCGAAAAGCGGAGGCGCCCCGGAGGTGGCGGCGCGCAGGGAGGCAAGGCCGGCCGAAGCGGCGAAAAGAAATCGGCGGCGCGTAAGGGGCGTCATGGGCGTTTGGCTCCAGGCTCGGCGGCTTGTTTTTCGGCGTTCAGTTTCAGCACCGCGGCGCGTTCCCGGTCGCCGTCTTCCTTGCGCTTCAGCCGGTAGTAGACGGTAGCCAGGGAAACGTGGGCCTCCGTGAATTGCGGCGATTCCTTGACCAGGCGCTCGAGTGCGGTGCGGGCTGCGTCCAACTTGCCCTCCTCGATATCGATGGTGGCCAGTTGGTAGCGCACGCCCGGGTCGCCGGGGCGGATGGCCAGCGCGCGGCCGAAAAACGCGCGCGCTTCGCCGAATTTCTGGTCCTGCTTGAGGACCACGCCAAGCTGCAGATTGGACACGAAGTCGTTGGGGTTGGATTCCAGCTCCTGGCGGAACGCCGCGGCGGCGCCCGCCATGTCGCCCGTGGCGAGCAGGGCCAGGCCGTAGTAGGAGAACACGTCGGGAAGCCGCGGGTTCAACTCCGTGGCCTTCTTCAGGTCTTCCAGGGCGGCGGCGAAATCCTGCGCGTTCATCTTGGTGGCGCCCAGGAGAAGCCGGGCTTCGGCGGAGTCGCCGTCGCGGAGGATGCGATCCACCAGCGTCTGGCCGCGCGCCAGTTGGTCGTCGCGGATCAAGGCGGTGCCGAGCATGTAGATAATCGCCTTGTCATCGGGCGATTGCCGCTCCAGCGGCGAGAGCAGGTCGATAACTTTCTTGTTCTCCCCAAGCCGCAGGTCGCAGTCCGCCAACAGAAGAACGGCCTGGCGGTTCGCCGGCTGGGCTGCCACCACCTTCGAGATCTCCTCCGCCGCCTCTGCGATGCGCGCGCTTTTGTAGTAGGCCAGCGCCAGGTTGGCGCGGACCGGCGCGTTGGCGGGGTCCTTCTCCAGCGCCCGCTTGTATTCCTCGATGGCTTCGTCGTAGCGGCCCGCCCGGGCCAGCGCGGCCCCCAGGTTGGAGCGCGCGATGACGTTGTCCGGAACCTTCCGCAGATAAGCGCGGTACTCGCCGATGGCGGTGTCGCTATCGCCGGATTGCTGGAGCTCGATGGCGTGGCGGAGGATCGTATCGGCGTCGCGGTCTTGAAAGGCCGCCGAAAGCGCCGCGTCCAGCTCCGCCGGATGGAAATCCTGCTCCCCCAGGTAGCTGTTGAAAGCGACGCGGCCGTCCCTGCCGATCACGTAGACGCGGCTGGGCCACGCCGCATAGGCCTTCTCGGCAGGCTCGTCCATGCCGTCCACCATCACGGGGAACGGGATGCCCAGTTTGCGAACGCAAAGGTCCGCGTGCGCCTTCTTGTCCGCCAGATCGCGCGCCGGCGGAAGGGAAACTCCTTCCCGCTGGTTGATCGAGCTTTGCCATTGGCCTTCGTCGTGCGCTTCCCGGATATAGATCAGGCGGAAATCCGCGCGGGTGGCGTACTTCTCATAGGTGGACAGCAGGCCCGCCGCCGACGATCGAAGCTTCGGGCAGGTATAGCTGCCGAATATCAGGACCAGCGGTTTCGAGAGATGCGTCAGATCGAGCCCGGCGATAGGCGGCGCCGGCGCCGCCGGTGGTCGGTTTTCGCCACCGGTGCTTTTCGCTGGACGGGCCGAAACCACCGGTGGCGAAACCTGAACACCCGCGGCGCCGGGCCGAAGCCGGGCGGCGTGCTCCAGCAACGGCCGGGCGTCCGCCTCCTTGCCGCGGTGGGACAGGATGGAAGCAAGCTGGACATTGGCATCGTAGTCGTTCGGGTCGGACGCCAGTTCCTTGCGGAAGGCCGCCACGGCGCCGTCGGCGTCGCCGGTAAACAACAAGGCCCGGCCGTAGTAGGACTGGAGCGACGGGAGGTCCGGGTTGAGGGCCGCGGCTTTGGCGAGTTCGGCGGCGGCGCTGGGGTAATCGCCCTTCATGAACAACGCGGAGCCGAGCAGGAAATGGCCCTCGGCGGAATCGCCGCGCCGCAGGATGCGGTCCACCCGCTGTTGCCCTTCCCGGACCTGTCCGCTGCGGATCAGCGCCATTCCGAGGACGTAATCGACCGCCGGCTCGTCCGGTTGCTCGAAGGGCGTGAGCAGCGCAATCGCTTTTCGGAACTCGCCCGTGCGCAGGTAGCAATCCCCCAGCACCAACGCGGAGTTCGGGTCGGGCGGCAACTTTTCCAGCTCGGCCACAGCCTCGGGGATCTGCGCCGATTTGTAGTAAGCCAAAGCCAGGTTGAAGCGTAGCCGCGGCGCGATCTCGGGCGGCGCGGTCTTCAGCGCTTCCCGGTATTGATCGATGGCTTCCTGGTAGCGGCCCAGCTTAGCCAGAATCGCCCCCAGGTTTGACCGCGAGGCCGCGCCGTAGGCCGCGTCCGCAGAGCAGGCGCGGTATCCGGCCATCGCGCCCTCGAGATCGCCGGATTGGTGAAGCTGAACGGCGCGGTCCCATGCGCACTGCGCGCGCAGTCCCGCGGCCAGACAGACCAGCAGCAGACAACGATAAAACAGACCCGCCCCCTCCTGTGGATAGGATTCTATCAAAGAAGGAATGTTGCAGAGCGGGAGACTCGCCGATCAGCGTCGAGCGGCGCCGCCCCCGAAACCCACCGGTAAGCTGCTGAATATGTGGAGTGGGCCTCCGGCCTGCCATGCCGGCTTTCGTGCCGGCATTCATGCCCGCCGGCCCGCCCCCGCTGAACTATGCGCCACATCAAGGCCGCGTGTAGCCAATAATACATTCCTACGTCTTGTTTCGCCGATCACCCCGTCCAGAAATTTGGCTTTATTCCCGCCGCTAGTGGCTTTATACTAGCCCCAATCTGTGCGCTTCACACAGGCAGCTCTCTGGGTGAGAGCGGAGGGGGAAAATGAGGACGGGTCTTATCTTGGCAGTCTCGGCTCTGTGCGCCGGGCCTTTGGCGGCGCAGGGCATCTACGGAACTTTGACCGGGGTAGTTTCGGACCCGCAGCAGGCGCTCGTCGCCAAAGCGAAGGTCACTTTAAAGGACACGCTCTCGGGATCGCAGCGTGTCACCCAAACCAACTCCGACGGCTACTTCACCTTCGCGTCGGTCCCGGTCGGGACCTATGACATGACGGTGGAGTCTCCAGGGTTCGAAGTCTACAAAGTGACCGGCTTTACGCTGGGCGGCAGCGAAAAACGCAATATCGACGTCGCCCTAAAAGTGGGGGCTACAACCGAGACCGTGGAGGTGGCCGGCACCGCCGATACGGTGGTGCCCCTGGACTCCGGCGAGAAATCGGCCACCCTGACGACCAAGGAACTCGAGAACTACGTGCAAGTCGGCAGCAATGCGGCCGAGTTCATCAAGATCATGCCGGGATTCGGCATCCAGAACGGCACATCGAACCGGTCGAACTATACCGGCGAGACGATCGGGATTAATGCCAATGGCGATGCCGGCAGCCAGAGCCCGCTCAATAACGCTTTCAGTTATAACGGGCTGCCGAGCAACTCGCTCGACATCACGGCCGACGGCGCGCATGTCTCCGACCCCGGCTGCAATTGCGATACCCCCGTGAATCCCAATTCGGACATGGTTTCCGAGTTCAAAGTGATGACCTCTAATTTCAGCGCGGAGAACCAGAAGGGACCCGCGGTCATTACTTCGGTGGCTAAGTCGGGTGGCCAGAACTTCCATGGCTCCGGGTTCTTCTACGCCCGTAACTACGCCATGAACGCCAACGACTGGCTATTTAACGCCTCGGGCCAGGCGCGGCCGCAAAACAAATATTACTATCCGGGCTTTACGATAAGGCAACATCACGGCCTCCGGAGGCCCTCCGGGGCAGATCAAAGACCAGGCCCTGTACCCGGGCGGCAAGATCCCGTCGAACTTGATCGATCCCAACATGCAGGCCCTCATGAACCTGTTTCCGCAGGCGAACGCCGACGCCAATGCTACCGGCGGTTTTAATTACGTGCAAGCGGAAACCTTCAACCAGAACAATCACCAGTGGATGACCCGCCTCGACTATAACATCAGCGACAACACCAAGTTATTCGTCCGCTATAACCTCCAGCGCGAGGTGCAGCAGTTCCCCGTCGGCCTGTGGTGGCGCAACGGGGGACAGGTGCCCTATCCCACGCCGGTGGAAGGAAAGAATCGTTCCGACTCCGTCTCCGCGTCGCTGGCCCACGTGTTCAGCCCGACCATGACCAACGAGGTGATCTTCGGCTACACCTTCATCGGCTTCCCCAACGTATTCGAAGATCCTTCCAAGGTGGACCGCACGAAGGTGGGCTATAACTACAAGGGCTTGTTCAAAAACGGCGTTTCTCAGATCCCGTCTTTCGGCGGATGGGGCGGCGGCGAAGCGGCGCTGGTCTTTAACCCCGGCGGTTTCGAGGCAGGCGGCCCGTCGCAGGGCCTTTATGCGAATAAGTACATGCCCAGCGTCAGCGACACGTTCACGGCGGTAAAGGGTACCCATACCCTGAAGGGCGGATTCTTCTGGGAGTGGATTCGCAATGCCCAACCGGCCAACAACAATACGAACGGGTTTCTGGAGTTCAACGTAGGCAACCCTAACTCAACGGGGAACGCTTACGCCGACATGATTACCGGGACCGTCAACTCCTACCAGGAAACCAGTTTCAACCGCATCAACGACATTGCCTACAATACCTACGAGTTCTTCGCGCAGGATTCGTGGAAGGCCACGCGCAGGTTGACCCTCGAATACGGACTGCGGGCCACCCACTTTCAGCCCTGGATCGACCGGCTGGGCTTCGGCTATTCCATCTTCGATTACTCGCAGTACAGCCCCACTTGTACCCCGACCCAGTATTGCGGGTTCGAATGGCACGGCCGCAACCCCGCGGTGCCCCTCGGCGGGTTCCCCACCCGGGCGCTGTTCTGGCAGCCGCGTTTCGGCATGGCCTTCGACCTGATGGGCAATGGCAAAACCGTCTTGCGCGGAGGCTGGGGCCGTTACTACTACCATTCCGGCCAGTTCACCAACGGCTTGGACGTGTCCGCCGGCGTGGTATCGCGCAGTCTCGGCGCGAACGTCAACGGCATACCGGTGCTGGCGAGAAACCTGGACACGATTGACGTAGCCGACGAGGCAGCCAGCCCGTCCGCTGTCGATAGCAAGGACGATCGCCAGCCGTATACCGACAGCTACAGCTTTACCATCTCGCAACGCCTGCCGTGGTCCAGCCTGATGGAAGTGTCCTATGTCGGCAACCAGAGCAACGACCTGCTGATCACCGGCGGAGCCGGCGCCAATATCAACCTGGTGCCGGTTGGCTCCATGCTGGCCAGCAAAACCGGGGTCGACCCGAACTCCCTGACCGCGGACACCTTCCGTCCGCTCAAGGGCTTCTCGTCGTTAAACCTGGCCACGAACAAAGGATGGTCCAACTACAACGCCATGCAACTGACGTGGGTCCGTACCAAGGGAAGATATACCCTCAACCTGAATTACACCTACGGCAAGTCCATGGGTTTGGTGGGCCTCCCGAACGGGAACAACAACGCCAACCTGGACCAGTTCAACCTGAACAACAACTACGGCGTCATGCCCAACGACCGGCGCCACATTTTCAACATCGCCTACTCGTTCGAGATGGGGGCCCCGCTGAAGCACAACAGGATCGCCGGCGGCTTCGTGAATAGCTGGCAGATCTCCGGCATCGTCCAGTGGCAGAGCGGGCCCAACCTCAGCGGTTACCAGAACCAGAACTTCGGGATGAACCTGAATGGTCTGAAAATTCCCGGAACCACTTACAACGTCAGCAACGTTGCGATTCTGGGGACCAGCGACATTCAGCTCAACCCCGTCCTCACCTGCAATCCGGCCTCGAATCTCGGCCCGAACCAGTACATCAACGCGAACTGTTTCGCTCCGCCCACGCAAATCGGCGTCAACGGTCCCACCGTCAACCCGCCGATTTACGGACCTTCTTTCTTCGACGCCGATTTGGGGCTCTTTAAGAACTTCGTGTTCAAAGAGGAGAGAAAATTGCAGCTACGGTTCAACGCCTATAATTTCATGAACCATCCGCTGTGGTCGTTCAACGGCTCGAACCTGACCCTGGGATTCAACGGGGCTACCGGCGCGGTGAACACGCCCTTGTTCGGGCTCGTTACTCAGAAGCAGGGCCACCGTGTCGTGCAGGCGGCGGTAAAGTTCTTCTTCTGATGCGCGCACGTGGCGCGGCGTTGGCGGTCTGGGCGGCGCTTCCTCTCGGCGCCGCCCAACCCGCGCCCTCCTTCGATACGCTCGCGCGCGAAGCGAATCAAGCGCGTGATGCGCGGCAGTTCGATCGCGCGGCGTCTCTCTACCGGCAGGCGCTCCAACTCAATCCCGGCTGGGTGGACGGCCTTTGGAGCTACGGCTCCATGACGTACGACCGTGATCGGTATGCGGAGTGCGCTCCCGCATTCCGCAAGCTGGCCGCCCTCAAACCCGATAGCGCCCCTGCCTGGACCATGGCGGGTTTGTGCGAATACAAATTGCGTAGCTTCGGCGCGGCCCTGGAAAGTTTGGGACGCGCCGCGGAGTTGAAATTTCAGGAACCCCCCGAACTGGCAAGGCCCGCCCGGCTGCATCTGGCCTTGGTCCTCATCAAGACCGGCAGTTTCGAAAAGGCGCTCGCCACCCTCACGGAATTGACCCGGGCGTACGGCAAGACGCCGGAGATCGCCGTGGCCGCTGGAATCGCCGGGCTGCGAATGCCCTGGCTGCCCTCCGAGGTCCCCGAAGAACGCCGCGGCGTGACGCTCAAGCTGGGTGAGGCCATGGCCGCGGCCATGGAGATGGACAACGCGAGCGCGGTGGCGCAGTTCGAAGCCGTGGTGGGCGAATTCCCGTCGGAGCCGAACGTTCACTTCCGCTTCGGCGCCCTCCTCATGACTCAGGATGAGGCGCGGGGGGTCGACCAGATCAAGCAGGCGCTGGCGCTCGAACCGGCCCACGTCCCCGCCCTGGTGAGCCTGGCGGTCATCTATGCCGGCCGGGGCGAAAAAGTGATTGAGCGCAGGCCTGCTGACGACGAGCCGTTCTCCGGGCTGGCTTTCAAGATCATGGCCG
>JAIQFU010000435.1 GCA_020073115.1 Terriglobia bacterium | reverse complement strand
CGCCCGGGTCGCGGCGGAAGCGTGGCCCCCCATGCGCGATGCCGAAGAGCTCCACGAAGCGCTCTGCGGATTGGGCGTGCTTCCGGCGAATGAACATACGGAACTCTTTGCGCGCCTCGTTGGCTCGAACCGCGCCGCCGCCTTTACTGTTGATGGCCGCGAGTTCTGGGTAGCCGCGGAGCGCTTCGAACTGGTGGGCCGGGTTTACGGGGGACAGGTCCGCGACCTGCCCGCCGGGATGAGCGGATCGGGGACCTGCCCCACCGTGGAGGCCTGCGCGGCCCAGATCCTGCGCGGCTGGTTCGAATGCTCCGGCCCGCGCCGCGCCGCCGATCTCGCGCGCGAACTCGCCATGCCGCGCGATCTCGTCGACCAGGCGCTGGCCCAACTGGAAGCCGAAGGCCAGATCCTGCGCGGCCATTTCACCGCGAGGAACGAATTAGAGTGGTGCCACCGGCGTCTTCTGGCCCGCATCCACCGCCTCACCATCGGGCGCCTGCGCCGCGAAATCGAGCCGGTGACCACCGCGACTTACTACGCCTTCCTTCACCGCTGGCAGCATCTCTCCCCCGGCAGCCAACTGCACGGCGTGGATGGAACCCTGCAGATCATTCGGCAGCTCCAAGGCTCCGAACTTCCCGCCGCCGCATGGGAAGCGGAGGCGCTGCCGGGCCGCATTGCGCATTACGAGCCCGACTACCTCGACCAGCTTTGCCTCTCGGGCGAAGTCACCTGGGGCCGCCTGTCTCCGCACCCCGCCTTCGAGCGTGACGAGGAGGAGCGGCATGCGCGCGTGCGGCCCACGCGGGTCGCGCCGCTGGCCATTTTCCTGCGCGAAGACGCGCCCTGGCTGCTGGCCGGCCCCCAGCCTTCCAGCCGTGAGGCGCTTTCCCACCCCGCGCGCGAAGTCCTGGCGGCCCTGGAATCGCGCGGCGCCTCGTTCTTCGCCGACCTGACGCATGCCACCGGGCGGCTGAACCTCCGCGCCCTGCTCGACCCGAAGCGCCGTGCCGGACAGGGCAAGGGGCGCACCGCGCGTCCGCGGCACGCTCCCGGACGGTGGGCCTTGCTGCGCCATACAGATGCGCCTCCCGAGGGTCACAGGGAAGCCTTCGTCCAGCAGTTGCTGCGCCGCTGGGGCGTGGTGTTCCGCGACGTGGCCGTGCGGGAACCCCTGGCCCCGGCGTGGCGCGACTTACTGGTGGTCCTCCGCCGTCTCGAAGCCCGCGGCGAGATCCGCGGCGGCCGTTTCGTGTCCGTTTTTATCGGCGAACAGTTCGCCCTGCCCGAAGCGCTGGACCTGCTCAGAGCGGTGCGAAGGGCCGGGGAAACGGCAGCGGCGACATCCGTTTTGGCAGCCACAACTGTGGAGTGATCCTCCGGCTTGCCGGCGCACCAGGCCGGAGGCCAACTCCACAAATCAAGTGTGGTAACGCTCCATCGTCCGCGGGTTGTACGCCCAGTGGAACTCCAGCTCGTAGCCCATGGATTTCGCCAGCCCGTCCAGGTCGGGGAACAGCGTCGCGTACGTGATGTTCATGCGGTACAGTTCCCGCATTCCCACCTCGCGCACGGGTTTGGTCAGAACAATCTTGGCCAGGACGTTCTCCGGGTCGGACCCGCTCAGGATCTCCTCGATGGGCGCGTTCAGCACGCCGGGCACGGCGAAGGTTCCCGACTGCGCAATCAGCCGCCGGTTCATGGCGTAGGGCTCGCCCATCCAGATGAACCGGTGCTTGCCCGGAAGGAAGTACCGGCGGACGTTGCCCTTGTCCCGCGGGTCCATGCGGGTGGGCCGCGGAGCGCGGCTGCTGTCGATCCGGGCCGGGTTCATGGCCCAGACCACGCCGTCGGCCAGCGACCGCTCCAGCGCGAAGAACGCCGCCACGTAAGGCGACCACGTGAAGTCGATGAGCCGGGTGGGCGCGCCATGGTGCTGCATCAGGGCCATCCACTGAAAGTCGTCGTCCACGTCGGGCGGCTGCTGCAGGAACTGGTGCGCTTTGCGCTTGAAAATGCGCAGAATCCGCCCTTCCTGCTCCGGCCACGCCCGGGGGGCGACGCCAAAATTCATCAGGTAGCGCGAAAGCGAACTGTACAGCGGCCAGCGCTCGTCGCGCTCGCCCCGAAACGCCCAGTTGGAGTACGGCGGGCTGGTGACCAGCTTGAGAAACGCCTCCCAGGATTGCAGCCGGAAGACGCGGAAAGACTTCCGTGCCCGTATTCGGTTCGCCATATCAGTCGTTAGTCGTTAGTCGTTAGACGTTAGTCAAGGGACTTGCCGGGCAACTGGCGACTTGTGACCTCCGCGCCCGTTTTGCTTCGTCATATCAATCGTCAGTCGTTAGTCAAGGGACTTGCCGATAACTAGCGACTAACGACTAGCGACTAACGACTTGTGTTACAAATTCCCCAGCACTTCCCCCGCGTGCCCCTTGGCCTTCACCTTGCCGTAGATCTTTTCGACCCTGCCGTCGCGGCCGATGATGAACGTGCTGCGCTCAATCCCCATCACCTTCCTGCCGTACATGTTCTTCTCTTTCCATACGCCGTAGGCCTGGGCCGCGGTTTTCTCCTCGTCCGCCAACAGCGTAAATGGCAGGTTGTACTTCTGTTTAAATTTGGCTTGGGCGGCCGGCTTATCGGGCGAAGCCCCCACTACCACCGCGTCTTTGGCCGCGAACGCCTGGATGTCGTCGCGGAACTCGCACGCTTCGGTCGTGCAACCCGGCGTGTCGGCCTTCGGGTAGAAATAGAGCACGACACGCCTGCCCTTCAGGTCTGAGAGGTTGAACTGCTCGCCGGCGTCCGTCTGGAGCCGGATATCGGGAGCCTGATCGCCTTCTTTCAACATGCCTCACTCCAACTTTCGCTTCAACAATTCGGTAACCGTGGCAACATTGGCCTGTCCGCGCGTCGCCTTCATCGCCTGGCCGACCAGGAAGTTAAGAACCGTCGCCTTGCCCCCCTTGTACTGCTCCACCTGTTTGGGGTTCCTGGCGATGACCTCCGCGATCATTCCCTCCAGCGCCCCGGCGTCGCTGATCTGCTTCAAGCCTTCGCGTTCGATGATGGCCGCCGGGCCCTCGCCGGAGGAGGCCATCTTGGCGAAAACTTCCTTGGCGAGCTTACCGGAGATCTCGCCCCTGGCGATGAGCGCCACCAGTTCGCCCAGGCTGCGCGCGCTCACCGGGGATTCCGCCATTTCCTTGCCCTCGGCCTTCAGCAAACCCATGAGATCGCCCATCACCCAGTTGGCGGCGGTCTTCGGGTCTCCGGAAGTTGCGGCGGCGGTTTCGTAGTAGTCGCTGATGGCGCGCGCCGCCGTCAGTACCTCCGCGTCGTACTCCCGCAATCCGAACTCGCGGGTGAATCGCTCCCGCTTGCGCGCCGGCAGTTCCGGCATGGCGGCTTCGATCGCGCCGAGCCACTCGCGGCTGATCCGCAAGGGCAGCAGGTCCGGTTCGGGGAAGTAGCGGTAGTCGTGCGCGTGCTCCTTGCTGCGCATGCTGGCCGTCTCCCCCGTTTCGGGAGTGTAGAGCCGCGTCTCCTGTACCACCTGCCCGCCGGCTTCGATCAGCGCCACCTGCCGCGCGATCTCGTAATCCAGCGCCTCCTTGAGAAAGCGGAACGAGTTCACGTTCTTTACTTCCGCCCGCGTGCCGAACTTCTCCGTCCCCCTGGGTCTCACGGAAACGTTGGCGTCGCAGCGCAGGCGCCCCTTCTCCATGTCGCAGGTCGAGACCTCGATGAATTGCAGGTTCTGTTTCAGTTCGGTCAGGTAGCAATAGGCTTCGTCCGAGCTGCGCATGTCCGGCTCGCTGACGATTTCGATGAGCGGCGTCCCGCAGCGGTTGAGGTCCACGTAGGAATATCGCGCGGAATCGCGGAAGCCCTCATGAATGCTCTTCCCGGCGTCGTCTTCCATGTGGACCCGGGTGATCCCGATGCGCCGGGACGCGCCGTCCACCACGATATCCAGGAAGCCGTGTTCCGCCAGGGGCGCCTCGTACATCGAGATCTGATAGCCCTTGGGGAGGTCCGGATAGAAGTAATTCTTGCGGGCGAAGCGCGACTGCGCCCGCACCTGGCAGTTGAGCGCCAGGGACGCCGTGATGGCCAACTCCACCGCCTCCCGGTTCAGCGCCGGCAGCGCGCCCGGCAGCCCGAGGCACACCGGGCACACATTGGTGTTCGGCGGCGCCCCGAAGCTCGTCGGGCAGCCGCAGAAGATCTTGGTGGCCGTAGCGAGCTGAACGTGCGCTTCGAGCCCGATCACAGGCTCGTACCGCGCGATCATCTCCGGGGTGGCAAGGCCGTACTCCGAAACGGACATGGGTTCTTCTATTATAGAAGCCGCCGTGGACCGCTCCCTGCGCCCGCGGTTCCGCATCGGGTTCGGAGCCGCGACCGGGAGGAGCGGTCGTCGGCGCCGTGTCTCAGTCTATCCCCAGTTCCTTCTGCATCCGCTCCAGGGTGACTCCCTTCGTCTCCGGATACGCCACCAGCACCACGAAGAACTGCACCACCGTCATCGCCGCGAAGAACCCGAACGGGATCGCGCCCGAAGCCGCGGCCATCAGCGGGAAGACCTGCGAGATGATCGCGTTCATGATCCAGTGCGTGAAGCTGCCCAGGCTCTGTCCCTTGGCGCGCACCAGGTTGGGGAACACTTCGCTCAGATAGACCCAGATCACCGCGCCCTGGGAGAAAGCGAAGAACGCGATGAACCCCACCAGCAGCCAGACCAGCAGGTTCTCGTGGCGTCCCGTGGCGAAGATCGCGGTAACGCCCGCCAGGCAGACCGCCGTCCCGGCCGCGCCGATGAGCAGCAGCTTCTTCCGTCCCAGCCGGTCGATCACCAACATCGCCACAATGGTGAAGATGAAGTTGGTGAGGCCGATGGCGACCGCCTGCAAATCGCTCGATACCTTGTCGAACCCGGCCTTCTCGAAAATCGTGTTCAGGTAGTACAGAATGGCGTTGATCCCGGAAAGCTGGTTGAACATGCCAATGGAGATCGCCAGGAAAATCGGGAAGCGATACTTACGCCGGAACAGCGGCTCGCTCTTGGTCTTGCCTTCCGCGCCGAGGGATTCCAGCACGTCGCGCACTTCCCCGTCCGGGTCCGGCTCGCCGATCTGGAGGAAGACCCGGCGCGCCTCATCCCGCTGTCCCCGGCGCACCAGCCAGCGGGGGCTCTGCGGAATAGCGAACAGCGCCAGGAAAAAGACCGCCGCCGGAACCGCGGCAATCCCCAGTTTCCAGCGCCACTCGTCTCCGCCCAGCGCCGCCTGGCCTACCAGGTAATTGGAAAGGTACGCCAGCAGGATGCCTGTTACGATATTGAACTGAAACAATCCCACCAGCCGGCCGCGCTTCGCCGCGGGCGCGATCTCCGCGATGTACATGGGCCCGATCACCGAAGACCCGCCGATCGCCAGTCCGCCCACGAGGCGGAAAAACACCAGCAGATACCAGTTCGGGGCCAGGGCGCAGCCCAGGGCGGTGATCACATAAAGGATGGCCAGGGCCCGCAGGCAGGCCCGCCGGCCGTAGCGGTCGCTCGGGATGCCCGCGAACATGGAGCCCAGCACCGTACCCCACAGCGCGCTGGCTACCGTGAACCCCAGCAGCCAGGCCGAGAGCTGGTAGGT
>JAIQFU010000434.1 GCA_020073115.1 Terriglobia bacterium | reverse complement strand
GGTGATGCGGGATATTCCACTCGATGCCGCCCGAGATCCACGCTCCGATCAGCCCGATCAGCTGCGGTTTGATCACGTGCTGGCGATAGATGAAATTGTAGTTGTTCGTCTTATCCACGCCTTCAAAGAGGCGGCCGCCGACCTCGGGCAAGATCCCGATGCGGACGAACTCGTTCTCCAGGTAGACGATGCGGTACTTCTTGTCTTCCTTCCGGCCGGTAAGGTTGTCGTACAGGGCGTACGGGTAAACCCGGCCCTGCGCCCCCTGCGACCCTTTGCCGAAGTAGAAGATGGGGTTCGGTTCGGGGTCGCCGATGACGTACGTGGGGATGGTAATCTCCTCTTCCCAGATACGCACCCCGGCGGCCGCGGGGGCGGGGGCCGGGGTTGTGGTTTTGGTTGCTGTCGCCGAGGGCGCCGGAGCGCCGGTTTGCTTTGCGGTTTGCGCCGCTACCATGGCCGCGATTGCCAGCGCCGCGGCCGCCATGTAATGAGAACGGGCCATAAGACCTCCGAACCTTCTGTTATCGCAGGTTTCAGGGCGCGAATGAAGGGCCGGCGGGCCGGGAATACCGCGGACCTACGCCTCCTCGTTCGCGCGCTCGATCAAAGCCTGGATATAGCCGATATTGTAAGCCTGCCCCACGCCGCCCGCCATGTTAGGCCAGTGGTCCGCGATCAGCACGCCATCGAAGTTCACCTTCCGAAGCTGCTTCATGACCTTGTACATATCCATGTAGCCTTCATTGAGGGATGTTTCGTGGAAATGGGGCAGCGGGGCGTGCACGTTGCGGAAGTGAATGATGAACAGCTTCTTCAGCCCGCCGAAATATTCGATGGTCTCCAGGACGTTGCGTCCCATGGAAACGCCGCCCTCCAGCCAGCAGCCGGCGCACAAGCCCATCCCGATATTGGGGCTGTTGGCGATTTCCAGCGCGCGTTTGTAGCCCTCGAAGCTGCTGAACAGCGGCCGCGGCAGATTCCCGAGGGTAAGGCCCGGCGGATCGTCGCAGTGGATTCCGATCTTCACCCCCGTTTCCTCGGCCACCGGCGCGATGCGCCGCGCCAGGTACTCCCAGTTGGCCCACAACTCGTCTTCGGTGTAGCGGCGCTCGAAGTAGACGTTGTTGTGCGACGAGCCGGCGGAAGTCGGGCGCTGGCCGGCATCGAACGCGCGGGTGTCCGCGCCGCCGCGCGCCGTTTCCCGGGCGGTGCTCCACACGCCGTTGGCCATGTGGGCGTACAACTGGTACTGGATCCCGGCCGCCGCCAGCGCGCGCAGGTTGCGTTTGAACTCCTCGATCTTTTCGTCGCGTCCCGGCAGTCCCAACACCAATTCGGCGCGGTTGTGCACTTCTCCGTTGCCGATCTTGGCCATTTTCAGGCCGGCCTGCGCCGCCTGCTTCACCAGCTCCTGATACTTGTCCGGGCTCGACCAGGTATTGACGTACTCCATGCCAAGCTGTCTGGCTTGTTGCAGGGTGCGGGGTGTGAAGTCGGGCACTTGCATCGAATGCCTGATCCCCCACCGCATCGGCGGCCGCCCGAGACCATCGTAGGAAGCCTTCTGCTGCGGCGCGGCGGCGGCGCCCCATGCGCCCGCCAGCGCCACTCCCCCGAACTCTCGTCTGTTCATAAAACCTCCCGTACTCTCAGCCGGGCCATCGCTCCGTAGCTGCCCTTGTGCTGTGGAGTGAGCCTCTGGCTTGCCATGCCGGCTTTCCTGCCGGCATGAAAGCCGGCATGAAAGCCAGAGGCTCACTCCACATCTCTCCGTCCGGCCCTACTCGTACTCCACGGAAGACTTGCCCTTGGTCGTCCTGATCACCACCGTCGCCGGCTTGAGGCGGCCGTATCGCGCCGTGACCTGAATCTCGCCCTCGCCGGCCGCCGACCGTACCGACGCCAGCGTGGCCACGCCCGCCAATAATTTCTGCGATGCCGGCCCCACCATCTCACCCTGGCCCGCCGCCTCGAACCGGACCGTGTCGTTGAGGTTGGCCACCAGCCGCCCGTCCTGGTCCAGCACCCGCGCTTTCAGATAGGCCACGTCACGCCCGTCGGCAGCCAGCTCGTCCACGTCCGCGCTGACAATCACCCGCGCCGGTTCGCCCGCCGTGTACCTGCTGTCTTCCAGCGTCGCCGGGCCCTTCCGGCCCACGGCCCGGATGCTTCCGCGGGCAAACGCCACCTGCCGCCAGACGAACGGCCCCGGCCCGCGCAGCGCGCCTTGCGACTTGCCGTTGACGAACAATTCGACCTCGTCGCAGTTGGAATCCACCGCCACGTCCTGGGCCGCGCTGCCGCGCTGCCAATGGCTGGCCGACCGGATGCGCAGCATCGGCTCGCCCGACCACTGGCTCTGGTAATAGTAGTAGGCGTCCTTGGGATAGCGCGCCTCGTCGGTCACCCCCTCGTGCGGGTTGCCCTGGAAGTAGTCGAACGCCACCCAGATGGTAGACCCCGCGATCCACGGCCGCCGCTCGTACTCCCGGTTGTTGACCTCGTGCGCCAACGCGGCATACTCCTCCGTGTCCGTCCTCCCCAAACCGAAACTGCCGCGTTCCACGTTGGGCGCGCCGTATTCGCTGATGAGAAACCGCGATTCGGCGTGCTCGCGCTTGAGTTGATCGAGCGCGCCTCCCAACTGGTAGAGGTTGCCGCCGCGGAAATACCCGTTTCTCCCGCTCACGTCGGTCACGCCGAAAAAAGCTTCCACGGTTTCCGCGGCCGCCGTGGCGCGCGTGGGGTCCTCCTGTTTGGCGATGTCGTTCAGTTCGCGGCATAGCTTCAATACGGGCGGCAAAGCCTCTTTCTTCGCGCCCCCCGCGGCCTCGTTCATGGTGGACCAGATGATGATCGAGGGATGATTGCGGTCGCGCCGGACCATGTCCCGCATCTGCTGCCGCGCCGATTCATCGTAGACCGGGTCTCCGAACTTCCCGTTGCCGAAGCCCGCCACCGGGATCTCCTCCCACACCAGCAACCCGAGGCGGTCCGCCATTTCGAGCACCACCGGGTCCATGGGGATGTGAGTGGTGCGGAGAAAATTGCACCCCATGGCCTTCAGCACGTGGAGATCGGCCGCCATCTTCGAGTTCGGAACGGCGTTCCCCAGGTAGGGATAGCCCTGGTGCATGTTGGCGCCGTGCAATTTGAGATGCTCGCCGTTGAGGAAGAAGCCTTCGGCGGCGTCGAAGCGGAACCAGCGGAAACCAAGCGGGTTGCGCACCTCATCCACCACACGGCCGTCCTCGACCACGCGTGTGATCACGGTGTAGAGCGTGGGCGAAGCCGGCGACCACAGCGCGGGGCGCGCCAGCGGCGGCGTCGTCTGCTTGACCTCTCGCTCCCCGCCGGCCGGGATTTCCAGGGCGCGTTCGGCCCGCAACACCTCGTTCTGCCCGGGGTCGTATACCACGCTGACCAGCCGCGCCGTTCGCGGTTGTGCGCCGCGGTTGGCCACCCGGGCGCGGACTTCGACGGCCCCGCTCGCCGCGCTCAGTCCGGGCGTAGTGAGGACGACATCCTCCACGTGCAGCGGGTCGGCGTAGGTCAGCCAGACGTCGCGATAGATGCCGCCCCAGTCGTTGAAGCCCTCCGGCAGAAACGGGATGCGGTAGCGCCACTGCGGCGCGAAATCCACGCGCACCGCGATCAGGTTGGCGGCGCCCGGCGGATTCACCAGTCCGGTGATGTCGAAACGGAAGCTGTTGAACGCGTCCAGGTGCTCGCCGGCCTTCTTGCCGTTGACCCACACGGCGCACTGGATGGCGACGCCCTCGAAATCCAGAAACACGAGTTTCCGCCGCGCTTCCGGCGGCGCCGCGAACGTCTTCCGGTACCAACGGACGTTGGCGTCGTTGTCGCGCGCCAGTTCGGAGTAGGGCAACTGCACCGGGCGCCAATCCGAATCATCATGGGCCGGATCCGCGCCGTTCGCCGTGTCCCACGGCAGCAGTTTCCAGTCGCGGTTCAGATTGACAGTCTGGCGGACCGGGTCCGCGAAGCGAATCTCGATCTCTCCCGAACCGCGGGGGATCTCGATGACCGTGCGGCCAGCGGAAAACTTCCATTGCGCGCGCGCCAAGGGAGGCACGGATTCGGGTTCGATCCCGGTGTCTATCTCGATCCGGGAGGCGTTCACGTACCGCACCCGTACGGGCCCGGCCCACTTTCGCGTCCATTGCGCCAGAACCGCCGAGCCGTCGGTAGCCACGCGCCCGAATCGGGCCAGAGTCTCCCCCGCATTCACCGCTACGATTTCGGTCGTGTCCGGCTGGCGTACTTCGATGGCGGAAGCCCCGAGCCGCTCCGCCGAGTAAGCGGCCTTGCGGCGGGGGAGCAGAAGGTTAATGTTGGACCACCGCTGCCCCGCGGCGAACTCGCCGGCCGACGACAGCACAAGCTCCGCGCCCTCCTTCCGCCGCTCCAGAGCGCTCTCCGTGGGCTGTCCCGGGAACCAGCGCAGCGTAAACCGGTTTTCCGCCGCGTCTTCCAGTTCCATCCGGCCGTCGTCTTTGAGCCGGGGCGCCAGCGGCGTGCGCCAGGCCGTGCTGACCGTGTATCTTCCCGGCGTCTCGTTGCGCGCCTCGTCGAAGACGGCCACATAGGCGCCATTCAGACTCCAGACGGCGCGGGTCTGCTCAAAGCCCGCGGCGCGCGCGCGGGTGCGCCGGAAT
>JAIQFU010000433.1 GCA_020073115.1 Terriglobia bacterium | reverse complement strand
GTGTCGGCACGGCTGCGGACACGGCAAACAAGAGTGTTCACGCCACGCTAAAATGCGGTTTGACCCGGTTCTCCGACGCCGCCATTGGCGCGTTCCTGTTCGCGGCCAACCTGCTGGCGGTGCTGCGGTTTTTCCTCACCGATTTCTCGGCCCAGGTCTGGAATAACGACTACCTCTACATCGCCATCGCGCGCATGTTCCGCGACCGGCCCTGGACGTGGAACAACCTGCAATACGGCGGCGCGCCGTTTCCGTATCTCTACCCGCCGCTGTTTCACTGGCTGGTCAACGCCGCGCCGGTGGATTCGCTAGGCAGGGCGTACCACGCGGTCGCCGCCGTGGGGTATGCGTTGGTCCCGGTGGCGCTGTACATCCTGGCGCGGCAGTTGTTCCGCTCGCGGCTGGCGGCGGCGTTTGCGGCCCTGGCCTATGGCTTCCTGCCCTCGCCGGTCTATTATCTGCTGCCGGTCTGGAAGGGCATCGCGGCGGGATATTACGGCGCGCCGTGGGGGTTCGTCGCGCTGGTGGGTTATAACGAAGCGGCCCATGCCCTGGCTTTTGCGGCGGCGCTCCTGGCCGCGGCTGCCGCGTGGCGCGACCGCTGGACTCTGGCCGCGGTGCTGGGCGCGGCGGTGTTTCTACTCAACTGGGCGGGCATTCTCGGGTTTCTGATGATCGTGGCGGCGGTGGCGGCCGGGCGATCGCGCGACCTCGGGCTTGGCCGCGCGGCCCTGCGAGCCATCGGTGCGGCCGGTATCGCCTACGGCCTGTCCGCTTTCTGGATAACCCCCGGTTTTATTCGCACGACTCAGTTCTTGAACCGCGTCGTCCTGCGCCACGAGCAATCCTCGGAGCCGTGGAATGCGTACACCTGGCTGATTGTGGCCTGCGCCGCGGGGCTGGCCGGGCTCAGCCTCTGGCGCAGGGCGCCGGCGGCGGGCTTCGTGATGGCGCTTGTAGCGCTGGCCGGCGTGGCTCCCGCCGCGTTCAGTTGGGAGGGGAATTATCTGGTCCCCCTGCCGCACCGATACGTGCTGGAACTGAACGCAGCGCTGGTGCTTGGTATCGGGTGGCTCTTCTCGTCGGCAGGGCGGTGGCGGCCGGCGCTGATCGGCGTGGCGGCGGCGGGCGGGCTGCTTGCTTCCTCGAACTTCCTGCGGCATGCCTGGGACGCCCAGCCGCGCGGCGCCGACCCGCGCACATTCCCGGCCTACCGCATCTCCCAATGGCTGGCCCGCCACGCCGGGGACTCGCGCGTCCTGGTGGCGGGCGAACTCGAGGGAGCCCTGAACCTGTGGACGGATGTTCCGCAGGTGGGCGGAGTCCACCAGGGGACCTCGAATTTCCTGATGGCGGCCGCGCAGAGGGAGGTCTCGTTCGGGTGCCGGAGTTCGGCGGAAACTGCGCGGCTTTGGGCCCGCGCGCTGGCGGCGCGGTACGTGGTGGTGCACAGCGCGCCATCGCCCGAGCATTTTCACTGGTGGGCGGGGACGGACCGGTTCAAGTACCTCCCCTCCGTGGCGTGGTCCGAGGGGGGTGATGCCATCTACGAGATCAGGGAGGAGCGCCAAGCCGTGGTCGTGGACCCGGCGCAACTGGCGCAAGTGGGGCGCATGCAATCCACAACGGATGAGGCGTTCCTCAGGCGATACGCCGACTGGGCGGACGGCAGGAGGGCTGCGGCGATCCGCTGGGACGGGCCGGACCGGGCGGAGATTGAGGAGAACCTGGCGCCGGGCGAGGCGCTGCTGATCAAGGTGAATTACGACCGGGGATGGAAGGTAGCCGGCTCGGCCGAACCGGATCCCATCGGATTTCTGCTGATCCGGCCGGCGCCGGGGAGCCGTAAAACCGAGCTGCGGTACGGGGCGGCCTGGGACGTATGGGTGGGGAGAGGAATTACGCTTCTGACGCTGCTTGCGCTATTGGCATTGCCGCTGATGGCCGTTCCCCACGGTCGCTTTGAGCACTGGATCGGAATCGGCGCGCTGACGGCCGGCATTTTAGCCTTCGGGATCCTGGCCCTGCACACGCCGCCCCAGGTGGCCGTCGCCGATGAGGCGTATCGCCGGTTGCAACCGCCGCTGATCAATTTCGGGGGCATCGTCGATTCCTCCGGAAATCCGCCGCCGATCGTCCGCGGCAGCAGGTTCACCATCTACGGGCTGAACTTCGGAACGCCGCGGCAGCCGGTTGCGGTCACGGTGGGGGGCGAACGCGCGGAGATCCTCTATCACGGCCCGAACCAGATCAACCTGAGAATGCCCCTGGACGCGCCGCCCTCTGCCGATATCTACATCTCGGTGGACGGCTGCTTCGGCAACGGCTTCGAGGTGAAAACGGTAGAACGGCGCTGAACGTTCTACGCGCCTACGATGGTCAACAGCCGGCCCACGATTCCCTTGAGGGTTTCGGCCTGGCGGGCGAGTTCCTCGCCGGCTCCGGCGCTCTCCAATGCGCCGTCGGCGGCGGATTTGGCGACGCGCCGCATGCGGTCGATGCTGCCCGAGATGGTCTGGACGCGCTGGGCCTGATCGAGGCTTCCCGTCCGCACGTCGCCCGCCAGCCTGGTAACCGTGCGGGCGCCATCGCCAAGAGAACGAAAGGCCTCGGTGACCCCGCTCAATCTCGCCGCTCCCTTGCGCGTGACGGTGATGGACTCTTCGACCAGATCGGCGATCTCTTTCGCCGCCTGAGCGCTGCGCTGTGCCAGATTGCGGACTTCGCCGGCGACAACGGCAAAGCCCTGCCCGGCCTCTCCCGCCCGGGCGGCCTCCACGGCGGCGTTGAGAGCCAGAATATTGGTTTGAAAGGCGATTTCGTCGATCACGCGCAGGATTCTGCCGACTTTGGCGCTGGATTCCTCGATTTCCCGCATGGCCGACATCAGTTCTTCGAGCCGGCAGTTGGCATCGTCCAGGCGACGGTTGACTTCCGTACCGACTTCAGCCGAATTCCGGGCGTTCTCGGCATTCCGTTTGGCCGTGGCGCTGATATCCGCGCCTGAGGCGGACACCTCTTCCAGAGACTGGGCCTGGTCCTCGGCGCCGCGGGTCAGCGTTTCGCTCGAACCGGACACTCTTGCCGCCGCCCCGGCCACCGCTCCGGCCTGTTCGCCCAATTCCACGGCCAGCCGGCTGATCCCGCGGGAGGTCTGGCGCAGCACGAAAAGGACTCCGGAAATCACGAGCCCTCCCAGGACAATCAGGACGAGGACGGACCAGCGGCTGCGGCCGGCGGTCTGGCCGGCCTGCCGGCCGGATGCCTCGACAAAGGCGCGCTGCCGGCCGGCCAACTGCGCCAGAGCCTGCTCGATCTCTCCCAGGGTGGGGAGCATCCTGTCCACGATCACGTCGTGGGCGGCGGCGAAATCGCCGCCCTCCGCCTTCGACAAGTACTCGCGATAGAGCGCAGTCCAACCCGTGACGCCCTTTTCCATGACGTCCAGCGCTGCCCGGCCGCTGTCATCGGCCAGGAGGGGACGGATGCGGACAATGGCATCCCGCACTTTGGCCGCGGCCGCGGCGAAGGCAGCCTGATCCGCTTCCGCCGGATCCAGGGCGTGACATGCCGAGCAGGCGCCGCCGGACTTCTCCAAGCCGCGGATGGCATGCGCCAGCTGGGTCTTCTTGGCATGCTCTTCCATGGCCTGAAATCCGGCCTGGATTTCGGCCAGGGCATTGCTTTCCCTGGCTTGGACGTTGGCCGCGGTGTCCAGCATGCCGCCGAGGGTCCGGATGCCGTTCCAGGAGAAATAGCTGAGGGCCAACACAAGGGCTGTAATCGCCAGGAAGCTGACGGCCAGCTTCCCACGGACCGATAGTTCCATTCCGACCACTTCCTTCTGGTCGTTCTATCGGCTGGATGGCGCGTGAAGATGCTACTTACCAATGCAAAATGTCGAGAAAATCCGGTTGAGAATGTCGTCGGCGGTGGTGGCCCCGGTAATGGCGTCGATGGGCTGCAACGCGGCGTAAAGGTCGAGCAACAGCATCTCGTGAGGGATGTTCGCCTCCACGGCGTCGCCGGCTTTCTCCAGGTATCCGGCGCATTCGCGCAGGAGGCGCTCGTGGCGCAGGCTGGTGATGAACCCGGTCTCCTCCTCGAAAGCGCCTTGCGGCGCGACGGCGTTCAGGATCGTTCCGCGCAGCTCGGGGATGCCTTCCCCGGTGAGGGCGGAAACCGGGACGGCCGGGGGGGAGGCGGGGAGGCCCGCGCCCCCCAGATCGCGCTTGTTGCCTACCAGGAGCCAGCGGCCCTGGCTTCGGGCGCGTTCCACGAGCGCGTGGTCCCGCGGATCGGCCCGCTGCGAAGCGTCGATCACCACCAGGGTGAGGTCGGCGTCGGCCATGGCCTGGAAGCTGCGCTCGATGCCCATCGATTCGACCAGTTCGGCGGTTTCGCGGATGCCCGCGGTATCGTGCAGCTTCACCGGGATGCCGCCGATGGAGGCGGTTTCAGAAACCAGGTCGCGCGTGGTGCCGGGAATTTCGGTGACGATAGCCCGGTCCTGCTCCAGAAGCGCGTTAAAAAGGCTGCTTTTGCCCACGTTGGGACGGCCGACGATGGCCAGGTTGATGCCGCCGCGCACGAGGGCGCCGTACTGGAAGCTGGCCGCCAGCTTGCGGACGCCCTCCAGAACGGGGTCGAGGCGGCGCAGGATCTCGGCCGGGGGCGGCACGCAGACGTC
>JAIQFU010000432.1 GCA_020073115.1 Terriglobia bacterium | reverse complement strand
AGGCCTACGAGCGGAATCACGACTACAAGAGCGCCGCGGAGGCTCTTCGGCGCGCCCTGGAGCTGTCGCCGGATAATTCTCATATCCAGGAAGCGCTGGCGCGCGATCTGCTCTTCTCCGACCAGCTCGACGAAGCCCTGAAGCTCTACCAGGGCCTGGCCTCCGACGAGCCGCGCGAGCCCGCGTACCGCCTACGGGTCGCGCAGATCTACCGCTCGAAGCACGACTTGGCGAAAGCCCGGGAAGAGCTGAACAAGGCGAAGCAACTCGACCCCGAAAACGTGGACGTGGCTTACGAGGAGGTCAACCTTCTCGACGCCGAAGGTAAGTCGGACCAGGCGGTCGCGCGCCTGAAGGCGTTGCTCGATCAGACGGAGCGCCGCACCTACTCCGCCTCCCAGTCCGGCTACCGCGCGCAGTTGCTCGAGCGGCTGGGTCTCTTGTACCGTAACTCGAACGATTACCAGCAGGCGATCGCCGCTTTCCGCCAGATCGCCGCGCTCGACAACTCCGGCGCGCCGCGCGTGGCAGGGCTGATCATCGACACGTACCGCCAGGCGAAGGATTTCGACAGCGCGCTGCGGGAGGCCGATGCCGCCCTCAAGAAATTCCCCGAGGAGCGGATGGTCCACATCGCGCACGCCGAGGTGTTGAGCGATCAGGGGAAGATCGACCAGGCCGTGGCCGAACTGACTGCCCTGCCCAAGGGCGACCACGATTTTCAGTTGCAGATCGAAATGGCGCAGCTCTACGAAAAGGGCAAGCGTTGGGCGGATATGAGCAAAAGTCTGGCCGATGCCGAAAAACTCGCCAGCTCGGACGACGAGAAGGAGACCGTGCTCTTCCTGCGCGGCGCGATGTACGAGCGCACGAAGAAGTACGACGAGGCCGAGGCGATGTTTCGCAAGGTCCTCGACGTTAGCCCCAACAACGCCGGCGCGTTGAACTACCTGGGCTACATGCTCGCCGACCGCAACGTGCGGCTGGACGAAGCCTACCGGTTCGTCAGGAAAGCCCTCGACCTCGATCCGCAGAACGGAGCCTACCTGGACAGCATGGGTTGGGTCTATTATCGCCAGGGCAAGCTGAACGAAGCCGAGGAGACGCTGGTGCGCGCCATCGACCGCATCGGCCAGGACCCGACGGTGCACGATCATTTGGGCGACGTCTATTTCAAGCTGGGCAAGACCAAGGAAGCGGCCGCGCAGTGGCAGGCGTCCGTGAAGGGGTACCAGACCGGCGCTCCGAGCGATAACGATCCGGAAGAACTGGCCAAGGTCAACAAAAAGCTCGAAAGCGCCCGGGTCCGGCTGGCCAAAGAAACGTCGAAGTAGTTGTTGGGGTGAGGCAGGCGAGGCCGCCCGCCCCACCACCGTACTCAGCCCGCTACCGCCGCACCACTACTTTCTTCTTGTGCGTCGCGCGGTCGTATATCAACCCGCCCGCGCCCCCGGCCAAGGCGCCGATCGCGGCCCCTTTTCCCCCTCCCGCTAATGCGCCAATGGCGGCGCCCCCCGCGGCGCTGCCGCCGACGATGGCCGCGGAATGCTTGAACGGCCTCTTCCTCACGACCACGTACCTGCGGGTTCTGCGCCTCCTGTGGCGCCGCCGCACCACGGTCCGCGTCACGGGCGCTGGTCCGGCCGGGTCTGTCCCTCGAATGATCGGCGCGGATTGAGCAGGCTCCGCTACCTCCGCGCCCACCCCGCACAGCATCGCGATCACGCCGCCGATAAAGGGCTTTCTAAAACCGGTAATGAAGTGCATGTTGCTCCCCCCCGTTCCTCACGCAAGAATGGCGCCATCGGACTGTTTGTGAGAGCACCGTCGCGGCAGGCCGGGAGTCGGTTTCGCCGTCCGCCGCGTTCCGCGCGCTCGGCGGCCAGCCGCCTGGCGTAACCCGATAAATGTCGGCTAAGGTGCTGAAAAGGAAAGCCTTATCGCGCAACAAAAGCGCTAAAACCTATCGTTTTACGCACTTATGTGGGATACTCATTATAGAACAGGTTATCAACCCGGAAATGTCTCAGTTGGACGAGGCTGTTGGCAGATACAACAAGCTGCTGGAGAGCGGCCCCTATCGCGATCTCGCATGGGCCGAAACTCTCCATCAACGCATGGAGAGCGGCAACCTCTCCGCGGGCGGCCGGTTGATCTGTCCCTTTTTGCGTCCGAATTTCATCTCGCGCCGCCAATACGATTCCCTCGTCAAGACCGGAGAATCGCTGATCTGCGCCATCGACCGCATGGAGCAGATCGTCCTGGCGAATCCTCCTCTCCTGGCGCGGCTGGAACTGCTGCCCGCCGAGAAGATGCTGGCCGCCATCGACCCCGGATATCAGGCGCTGGAAGTCTCCGCGCGCCTCGATACGCACCTCTCCAACGGCCACGTGCACTTCGTGCAGTACAACGCCGATTCGCCCACGGGCGCGGGCTATGCGGACGCGTTGTCCGACCTGTTCTATGATGCTCCTCCGGTTAAGGAGTTCCGGAAAAAATACGCGCTGATCCGCGTCGGCAGCCGCAAGCACCTGTTGCAGGCGCTCCTGAAGTCCTACAAGCAGTTCGGCGGGACCCGAAAACCCAATATCGCCATCGTCGAGTTCCGGTCCGCTTATCATTCCGGCCAAAGCGAATACGAGTTGTTCCGCGACTGCTTCCGCGAGGAAGGCTACGCTGTCGAGATCGTCTCTCCCGAGCAGCTCGAATATCGCAACCGCATTCTGCGAAAGGGGCCGTTCGAGATCGATGTGGTGTACCGCCGTTTAGGCGTTCAGGAATTCCTGATCCGCTTCGACCTCGCGCACCCCCTGGTGCAGGCGTACCGCGACCGCGCGGTGTGCGTGGTGAACAGCTTCCGCTCGGAGTTGGCCCACAAGAAAGCCATGTTCGCCCTGTTGACCGAGGATGCCCTGACAGCGAAATTCCCGGCAGTGGAACGAAAGGCGATTCGCGAGCACGTTCCGTGGACCCGCCTGGTGGCCGCCGCCAAGACCATCTACGGCGAACAGCTTGTGGACTTGCCCGAGTTCATCACCAGGAACCGCGAGCGCCTGGCCCTCAAGCCCAACGACGACTACAGCGACCAGCACAGCTACTACGGCTGGGAGATGGACGCCCCGGCGTGGGAACGCGCCCTCAAGCAGGCCATGCGAACGCCTTATGTGGTTCAGGAACGCGTGGAACCGGTGCGTTCGGTCTTCCCGCTGATGACTTTCGGCCACCTGGAGTTCCGCGAATTGCAGGTGGACGTGCAGCCGCACGCTTACCTGGGCAAGGTACAGGGCTGTTCGAGTTGGGTATCCACCGGCAAAGCAGGCTTCTCCTCCGCCGCGGGGATCGTGCCCACCTTCATGATCGACCCCAAGTAGTTGTACCGCCGGTGGGCGCTTTTTGCCACCGGTTGTTTTTCCTAAACACCGGGCGCCGGCGGCTGCCCGGAACAAATTCCAGACTTTCGCGTCCTAACTACTCGGGCCCATTGGAGGTGTGTGCGCCATGAGCGAAGTTGTCCAGGATCTCCGGTTCGGAATCAGAATGCTCGGGAAAACGCCTGGGTTCACCACAATTGCGGTGGTCACCCTGGCGCTGGGCATCGGTGGAAACGCCGCCATCTTCAGTTTTCTCGACGGCATCCTTCTCAAGCCCTTGCCCTACCCCGAATCCGAACGCATCCTCCGCGTCCTGGAAAAGCCGCCCGGCGGCGGCCGCAACGGCATTTCCACGCTGAACTTCCTCGACTGGCAGAAGGAGAACACGGTCTTCGACTACATGGCCGCCCAGACGGGCGGCTCGGTGACCCTGACCGGCATATCCGAACCGGTGCAGCTTCGCGGCGCGCGGGTCTCGGCGCACTACTTCGATATCTTCGGTATCAAGCCGGCTCTCGGCCGTGGATTCGCGGCGGACGAGGACCAGTTGGGCAAGGCGAACGTGGTTGTGTTGAGCAACGCGCTGTGGCGCAGCCAGTTCGGCGGCGATCCCAACATCCTCGGCCGGAAACTGCTCTTGGACGGGCAGCCCCACACGGTCATCGGGGTCCTGCCCGGGGGCGGCGCATTCGATCGCGAGTACTCTCAGGTCTGGCGGCCGTTGGCCTTCGAGCCGCAGAACATGACCCGCAACTACCACTGGTTTGGCTCGTTCGCCCGCCTGAAGAAGGGCGTCGCGCTGGAAAAGGCCCGCGCCCAGATGGACATGATCGGCGCCCGCATCGCCAAGGAGTATCCCGATTCCAATAAGGATTGGGGCGTGATGGTGGAGCGGTTTGAGGAGGTCATCGTCGGTCCGAACCTCAAGCGGGCGCTCCTCATTCTGATGAGCGCCGTGGGAATGGTCCTGCTGATCGCATGCGCCAACGTGGCGAACCTGATGATGGCTCGCGCCGCCAACCGGGAGCGGGAAGTGGCGGTCCGCGCGGCGCTGGGCGCCAGCCGCTGGCGTCTGATCCGCCAGTTCCTGACCGAAAGCGTACTGCTCGCCATCGGCGGCGGCATTTTAGGCCTGGGCGTCGGCTATGCCGGGCTGCGGGCCTTACGCGCCGCGCTTCCCCCGTTCGCCATGCCGCGCGAGGCGGATGTCTCGATGGATGGGCGCGCCCTGTTGTTCGTCCTGGCCATCTCGCTCGTCACGGGGATCCTCTTTGGCCTCGCGCCAGCGCTTCAGGCGGCCCGGCCCGACCTGGCCGGAACCATCAAGGAGGGAGGCCGCGGGTCC
>JAIQFU010000431.1 GCA_020073115.1 Terriglobia bacterium | reverse complement strand
CGCCGCTGCCGGAAATCTGGAGACCTCCGCCGGGCGTGCGCGCGACCCCCGGGAGCAGAGGCAGGGCATCGGCCACGGTAGCCGGGCGGCCCGGCAGTTGGCTCGCATCCCGCCCGGCCACCGATACGGAGGGGGAGGCGCCTTCTTCCACGGGGGCGCCCTGCGCCGTGACGTTTACGGTCTGTTTCTCAGCGAGGGCGGGGACGAGAGTCAGTTCTATGGACGTAGTGGCAGAGAGGTCGAGACCGGCCTTTCGTATCGGTTCGTAGCCGTCTTTGGACGCAGCGACCTCATAAACGCCGGGCGCCAGGTCCTTGAAATCGGCGCGGCCATCCGGGCCCGTATCCGCGGCGGCGGCGAGGTTCGGACCGTTCTTGAGCGCAACGTGAACTCCCGCCGCAGGGTTGTTGGACTGGTCCGTGATGGAAACGGTGACGGAGATCGGGGCGGCCGCCGCGGCCGCAATCACATACAGCACGAGCAAAGATCGCATCAACAAGCACCCGTTCGAGAACCGCCGGATCTGAGTACGACTTTGAGACGCTGGCGGGAACGGCGAGGTTTCGGACGACTTACAGGGGGCGATGAAAGTAGCGCGGGCTTCAGCGCTACTTCAGATACCCGAGGTGCTCCGGATCCGCCTCGATCATTTCTTTCAGGACCGCGCCCGCCAACTCCCAATCGCCCACGATCGGGTACTCCAGCAGCGCCAATTGGGCCAGGGCGGCGGAACCGGCCAGGGCGGCGCGGATAGTCGTGCGCTCATACGCTTTCACCGACTGCACCAGCCCGCGCACGGAGTCGGGCAGCAGGCCGACCGGGAAGGGGCGCGCCCCCGAGCGATCCATCGGGCAGGGGACTTCGACCACGTCTTCCGGATCTAGGTCGTCGATGGCGCGGGAGGCGGAGTTGGGGACATTCAGCACGATTTCCCGGGGCTGGTCGGAGACGAGCGCGGTCATCACGTCGATGGCGATGCGGTGGTAGCCGGTGGCGGTTTCGAACGGGTCGTAATGTTCCTCGGGCGCCTGGAACGCCGATTCGGCCTGCGCTTCCAGCTTCATGTAGGATGCGTTGCGCCGCAGCAGGTAGGTACGGTAGGTGGCCAGCCCCTCGGCGGCGCCTTCGGAGGCGAGTTGCGTGAAAAGCGCGGCGTTGAGCCGTTCCAGCTCTTCGCCGCGGCTGGCGCCGGCGCGCAGCAGGTTCTGGTGGGCTTTGCGCTGGCTGTAATAGAAGAACAGATACTCGCTGGGGATGAGGTTGAGGGTCTGGATCAGCCGCGGGTCGAAAAGGTCGGCGGGATAGAGGCGGCGGAGGCGTTCGGGATCCGCCAGAAGCTCGGCGGTGATGTCCTCGCCGCGGAAGGCAACCTGCCGGACCCAGCCGAGGTGGTTCAGCCCGGCGTAATCGAAGCGCATCTCCGCCAGCGGCCGGCCGGCGGCCTCCGCGATGCGGTAGAACAGCTCCGCGGGCGTGTCGCAGATGCCGAGGGCGCGCAGGCCGGTGTACCGCGTCAGGGCCTGGGTAATCAGGCCAGCGGGGTTGGTGAAGTTGATGAACCAGGCGTGCGGGGCCACGCGTTCCACGGTGCGGGCGTACCGGAGCGTTACGGGAAGGGTGCGCAGGGCCATGACGGCGCCGCCGGGGCCGGTGGTTTCCTGGCCGGCAAGGCCGTGCCGGATGGCGATGCGCTCGTCGCGCGCGCGCGCCGCGATGCCGCCGACGCGGATGCTGCTGATGACCGTATCCGCGCCCTCCGCGGCCTCCTCCAGGCGGGACGAGACGCGGACCGCAAATCCCGCGCCCGCCCGCGCGGCGATCTCGCGGCCGAGCCGGGCAACGATTTGGGTTCGTTCCTCGTCGATATCGAAGAGCGAGATCTCGCCGATGTCGAGCGCGGCCTGCGCCTGCGCCAGGCCGTGAATGACGAGCGGGGTGCGCACGCCGCCGCCACCGATGATGGTCAGTTTTCTCATTGTGATGAAGCCAGTTCGCGTTGGAGCCGCTCGGGGCTCGGAAACCCCGCGATCCCCCCATAAGCCTGGGTGGAGAAAGCGCCGCAGATCACGCCGGTTCTGAGGCAGAGGCCGGGAGCCGCCCCGGCAAGCCAGGCGTGCAGGAAACCGGCGTCGAAGCAATCTCCGGCGCCGGTAGTGTCGACCGGTTCGACCGCCGGCGGCGCGGCGGAGAAAACTTCGCCCTGGTACAGAAGAATGGCGCCCCGCGCCCCCAGTTTCAGCGCGACGTTGTTGGCGCCGGCCGCGGCGAAGCGGCGCAGGACGCTCTCCGGATCGGATTCGCCGGTCATCTCGCGACCCTCGATTTCGTTGGGGAAGAACAGGTCGACGGCCGGAAGGGCGCGCAGGGCGCGGGGGTCGCGCAGCCAGGGCTCGTGCCAGCCTACATCCAGGGAAATGGAACACCCGGCGCCGCGGATATTCGCCAGCAAATCGCCGAACGTGGACAATTCCGGCGCACACCCAAGGTGGACGTGGCGCGCGCGGCGGAAATCGCCCCGGGCGGCGGCTTCCCGCAGCGCGGCGGGGAAGCGCCGGTTCGCCCCGGGGTACGTGAAAAAAGCGCGGTCGCGCGGGGCAGTGGCGGCGACGGTGAACGCGGTGGGCTCCTGACCGTCGAAGGAAATGGCTGAGGCGTCAACGCCGTGCTGGCGCAGGCGCTCCACCAGCCAGGGGCCGTTCTCCTCCCCGGCCACGCCGAAGACCCCGGTGGGAGTGCCGAGCCGGGCGAGACCGCACGCGCTGATCGCGGCGCCGCCGCCGATTTCGCGGTGGTACTCCGTGGCAAGAGCTTCTTTACCGGGCTCAGGCAGGGAGTCGAAGCCGCTCAGGATGAGGTCGATGAACAGTTCGCCCGCGGCGAGGACATCGAGTCGGTAAGCCATCAGAGGGAACCCCGGCAGTTTTGCCGCCATCCGGGCCGGATATCGACATTCGCGGTCACGCGTCTGCCTCCTCCGGGGCGAAGGGCCATTCCCGAACCTTTTTCGCGCGGAGAAGGTACGCGGCGATCCCGATAATCAGTAAGCCGAAGCCGGCGGCGATGTAGACGGCGCCGCTCGCGATCAGGATGTACAGCCAACCCAGGAACGCCACGATGCTGGTGAGGGGGTACAGCGGCATGTGAAACGGGCGGACGATATCGGGGCGCCGCCGGCGGATGAGCGTCACCGCCACGATCTGCGCCATGAACTGAACCAGCACCTGGATCACGATCAGGGCATTGATCAGGACATCGAGATCCAGGAGGCACGCCAGGACAGAGCACGCGCCCAGGAACAGCACGGAGAAACTGGGAAAGCGCTTGGCCGGATGGAGGCGGGCGAAGGGACGGAAAAATCGGCCATCCGCCGCGGCGGCGTAGGGCACGCGGGAGTAGCCCAGCAGCACCGCGAAGACGGAGGCGAAGGTGGTCCACAGCACCAGGATCGTGACGGCCTGCGCGGCCCTCAGCCCGTACAGCCGTTCGATGAAATCGGAGACGATGGCTTTCGACCGCATGGCCTCGCGCCAGGGCACGACCCCGAGGATGGTGACGTTCATGGTGAGGTAGAGCAGGCCCACGGCGGCGATCGACAGCAGGATGGATCGCGGGATGACGCGCTCCGGACGCCGCACCTCGCCGGCGAAGAAGCAGACGTTGTTATAGCCGCCGTAGTCGTACATGGCGATCAGGGTGGCGCCGCCCACCCGCCGTCGAGAGGACCACCACCCACATGACGATCGAGAGCCGTCCGACGGAGCGGATGTCGCGATAGAGCAGGGCGGTGATGACGACGCAAACCGCGATGGCGATTAGTTTCTCGCGGGCCCAGCCCAGGTCGCCGGAGAGGAAACGGACGTACTGGGCGAACCCGACCGCGCCGGAGCCGATGGAAAGGGGAGCCAGGAAGACGGTTTCCCAAATGAAAAGGAAGCTCATCATGCGGCCCAGGCTCCTGGGGCCGTACGCTTCCGACAGGTAGTGATACGGACCGCCCGCGCCGGGCATGGCGGCGCCGAGCTCCGCCCATACCATGCCATCGCACAGCGCCACCGCGGCGCCGAGGACCCAGCCGAGAATGGCCTGGGGCCCGTTCATTTTGGCCAGGAGAAGAGGGATGGTGATAAACGGCCCAACGCCGATCATCTCCAGCATGTTGGCGGAGGTAGCGCCCCATAGGCCGATGCCGCGCACCAGAGTGCCGGGTTGCTCAGGGCGCGAAGTCATAGGATATGATACCGATACGGTGCGTGGGATCTGTGTTTTAGCGCTGGCGGCCTTGTGCGCGGTCGCACAGTCGCCGCTGGAGCGCGCGGTGACGCTGGCGCGCGAGAAACGATACGCGGAAGCGAAGCAGTTGCTGGAGGGGGCGGCGGAACCGGCCGGGCTCCAGCAGAAGATCGCATTCCATCGATTGAAGGCGGCGGTAGCGGCCGGTCTGGGCGAGGGGCCGCGGGCGGCGGAGGAGATGCACGCGGCGCTCAGCCTGGCGCCGCGGGACCAGAACCTCCTGCTGGCCACGGCGGCGGCGGAAGCCCTCGCCGGCGATGTCCACGAGCGTAGCGGCGAGTTCGTCGAGGCGGCGAAATCTTACCAGGCGGCGGTGGCGCTGGCCCCGGACCGGGAGCAATACCGTGTGGCGCTGGCCCTCGAGTTCGTACAGCACTACACCTTCGAACCGGCCATCGCCGTGCTGCAGGAGGCCGCTCCGCGGTTCCCGCGCTCCGGCCGGATCCGCACGCTGCTGGGGGTGGCGTGGTACGCGGTGGGGCGCATCGAAGACGCCGAGACCGCGCTGCTGGACGCGATCACAGTGGAGCCCAGGCTCGACCCGGCCTATTCCTACCTGGCGCGGATCGTGCTGGAATCGCCGGCCGCCCCTCCGCAGCCGGCTTTCGACGCGCTGTGCGGGTGGAACGCCGGGGTGTGCGGGGCGCTGCAGCTGAGAGCGGCCCGGGAGAAAGACGACCGCGCACTCGCCGCCCAGGCGATCGCCAGGCTGAAACGCGCGCCGGCCGAGGACGCGGTGGCGCATTGCGAATTGGGGCGGGCCTACGAGTGGCTGGAACAGTGGGGAGATGCGCGCACGGAGACGGAGTCCTGTGTGAAGCTGGACGGCTCGCCGCAAAACCATTACCGGCTGGGGCGGATTTACGCCCGGCTGGGGATGGCGGACCTGGCGCGGAAGGAAATGGCCCTGCGCAGCGAGGCGGCCGAGCGCGCGTCGGAAGACGTGGCGCGGCGCGAGAGCGCGGTGCAGGCGTTTCAGGTGCTGAAGTAGGGCAGGTTGGCGACCTGCCCCCCAGGGCTACTCGTTCCGGTTCCAGTCCTTCTTCATGAAGATGTCGCGGAACATGCCGAAGGCCATGCCGGCCCGCTGCTGTTTCTGCTCCGCCGTCAGCCCGGCGAAAATCTGCTGAAAGGCGCGGCCTTCGATCTCCGCCATCTGGGCCATGAGCAGGGCCTGACCTTTCACCAACTCGTCCACTTCGGTCTGAGGCTTGCCCGTGGCGATGGCTGTGGCGATCTGCCCCCGTCCGGCCGAAATCTTGTCCCGCAAGGGAGAGGCTTCCTTGGCCGCGGCGTCGAGTACGGTCTTGTCCAGCTTCTTCTGGTCCTTATCCAGGTTCAGGGTCGTGGACAGCCTGTCGAACGGGCTGGGCTGGGATCTCATCATTCCGCCGCCGCCCATATCCATGCCGCCCCCGCCGCCGCCGCGTCCGCCGCCCCCGCCCGCTCCGCCGCCACCACCGGTGGGGGGCTCGTCCTGGGCCAACCCACATCCCGCCGCCAGAGCGGCGATCAAAAGCAATTTGCCTAACATGCGATTTCCTTTCCGGCTACCTGCCCCTGCCCGCTCCGCCGAAGCCCGGCTGCGGCTCGAAGACGAGAGACAGCAGCTCGAACGCCTTAGGCGCCTTCGATTTCTGCTTCTCATCCACTTTGGCCATGATCTTGGTGAAGGCGGCTGTCTGGATAGCCAGGATCTGCGCGTTGACCTCCGCCAGCTTCTTCACGGTCTCGTCGGGGGACTGCTTGGCGAGGTGCGCCTGCACGAGGGCAATGCGCGCGCCGTCCGCCTGCTTGAGCAGCGGCAGAGCCTGTGTACGGGCTTCGTTGAGGACGGTCTCCAACTCGGGCTTCTGCTCCTTGCTGAGCTTGAGTTCCTTGGCGATCTCGTCGACGACGCTTACCCTGGTAGTAGATGGGCCGCGCATCCCGCCGCCCCCGCCCATGCCACCGCCTCCCCCGCCCCTGCCGCGCTGGGCGAAGCCCACAGTAGCCACGACGGCCACGAAAACCATGACCGATAAACCTTTCCGGAACACGGGAACTCCTTTGTTCTATGGCGGCGCGAAACGCACGCAGAGGCGCGTCTCCGCCCCAGATTTCGGACCTTTCGGTTTCTTAGATTAAAGCACGAATCGAGGAGAGGAGGGAGATGCCGATGGGAGAGATGGGAGGGAGCGGATGGCCGCTCCCTCCCGGCTGCTGGTCCGAAACGCGGGGCCCTGCTTACGCCGCGCGGTGCTGCCGCTCCTGGCTGCGTTCCCAGTCATCCAGGTCGCTCTCGGCCTGTTCGCGGGAATAGCCATAGCGCTCCTGAAGCTTGCCGAGGAGCTGGTCCTTCTTGCCGGCGACCTGGTTCCAGTCGCTATCCGTCAGCTTGCCCCATTTTTCCTTCATTTTTCCGGACATCTGCTTCCACTGGCCTTCAATCTGATCCCAGTTCATGTAATTGCCTCCCGGGGTCGATTTGCACCCGGCGCGCCAGTGGATCATACCCGACATTGGCGCGCTCTGTGCAATTAGAGCGGGATGCTTCGGGGGCGGCGGTATGCAATTTCGTATCTAGGGGCGGCGCTGGCCGTTTCCGGTCTGTGGGGGCAGCAGAACTCGGGCGCCGCGGACCGCATGGCGCCGCTAACGCGCGCCGCCCAGATCGAACTCGAACGGGAACAGAAAGCGACCGAACTCCGGCCCGACCAGCCTACCGGGATCGAACACATTCTCAACGTGGTCAAGCGGGAAAAGGTGATTGAGCGTATTACCGCCGGGGTGGCGGGATTCCGCGTACACCTGGGCGGCCTGATCACCGGGTCGGGCTTCGCCGCCGGCCCGGAATACTACCGGCGGGACCTGCTGCACGGCCAGGCGCGTCTTCGCGCTTCGGCGCGGGTTTCGCTTCGGAAGTTCTACCTGTTCGACGCCGGCTTCAACCTGCCCGCCCTGGCGGACGGCCATGCCTTTCTGGACCTCTACGCCGTGCATCGGGATTATCCGCACATCGACTATTACGGTCCCGGACCGAACTCCTCCGAGCGGGGACGCAGCGGCTTCCAGCTGGAGGATACGTCTTTCGATGCCCGCCCCGGCATCATGCCCATCCGGCGCCTGCGGATCGGCGGGATCGGACGCTACTACCTGGTTAACATCTCGCGCGGCAAGGACCCGCGGTTCGTCTCCACGGACCGGATCTACACCGAGCAGACTACGCCCGGCATCCGTTTCCAGAGCAATTACCTGGCGGGCGGCGGGTATGCGCAATACGACTGGCGGGATAACCCCGGCGGCCCGCGCCGCGGCGGGAACTACTACGGCAGCTTCAGCTCCTACTCCGATACCCGGTGGGGCCTGTATTCGTTCGACCGCGTGCGCCTCGAAGCGCAGCAGTACTTCAGCTTTTTCAACCAGCGGCGGGTCATCGCGGTGCGCGCCAGAATCGAGGCCACGGACCCGCACTCCGGGCAGGCGGTCCCGTTCTATTTACAGCCCACGCTGGGCGGATCGGAAGACCTGCGCGGGTTCCGTCCGTTCCGGTTTTACGACAACGACTCGGTGCTGGCGCAAGCGGAATACCGCTGGGAGGTCTTCAGCGGCCTTGACATGGCGCTGTTCGCCGACGCCGGGCGCGTATTCCACGACTGGCGGGGGCTCAACTTCCGCGATCCCGAGATCGACGGCGGCTTCGGTTTCCGGTTCAACGTGCGCAACGACGTGTTCCTGCGAATTGACACGGGCTTCAGCCGCGAGGGATTCCAGGTATGGTTCAAGTTCAACAACGTGTTCTGATCGCAGTGGCGCTCCTGATGGGAGCGCCCGCCTCGGCCCGCAAGTTCTACCCCGACGACCCACTGGTGCGCGATCCGAAACCGCTGCCGGTGGAGAAGGTCAGGAAACACGGGATCAACGAGTACTTCGACTTTTTCCAGAACACCTTTTGGGAGCCGGATAAAGAAGAGAAGAAGCGCCATGATCCAGTCCCCTCCGAGGCCGTGAACACGCTGGGGGAGGTCCCGGACAGCGCCTGGTTCACCAACTTTCAGTCGCCGGTAGAGCTCGTGCAAGCAGCCTTCTGCTTTGTAGACGGGAATAACAACGGAAATATGCGGCAATCAGAGCCCCTCTCGAATCCTAGTTGGTTTCCCGTGCGTGAAAGTGTATCGCCCTCCAAAGGGCGGAAGTACTTCCTGAAGTTCGACCCGATGAGCAACCCCGAGATGGCCAGCGCGGCGGACGTGATCGGCTCTAAATTCTTCTACGGCCTGGGCTACAACACGCCGGAGAACTACGTCGTCAACTTCGGGCGGCGGCAGTTGACGGTATCGGAGAAATCCACGTACTCGGACCCTCGAGGGCACGAACGGCCGATGACCGATGCGGATGTGGATGACATCATGAGGAAGGTTCCGAAGGACCGGGAGGGCGGTTACCGGGGGATGGCCAGCCTCGCCGTCCCCGGCGATGCCATAGGACCATTCCGTTATTACGGGACGCGCACGGACGACCCCAACGACATAGTCAGCCACGAGAACCGGCGCGACCTCCGCGGCCTCTACGTTTTCGCAGCCTGGCTGAACCACACCGATTCGAAATCGATCAACAGCATGGATACGATGGTGGACGACGGCGGCGTCAGCCACGTCAAGCACTTTCTGATCGACTTCGGCGCTATTCTGGGGAGCGACAGCTTCGAACCCAAAAGCCCCCGCGCGGGTAACGTATATCTGTTCGATTTCAAGCCGGCGGCGTGGCAGTTCCTGTCGCTGGGTCTTTATGCCCCGACCTGGATGAGAGCGGATTACCCGCACATCCGGGAGGTGGGCCACCTGGAGTACGAGACGTTCGATCCCGAGCGCTGGCGGAACAACTATCCCAACCCGGCATTCGATCTGCGCACGCCGGGCGACACGTTTTGGGCGGCGAAAAAGGTGATGGCATTCAGTGACGACGCCATTCGGGCGGTGGTGGCCACGGGCCGGTACAGCGACCGGCGGGCGTCCGAGTGGGTCTCCAAGTGCCTGATTGAGCGGCGCAACAGGATCGGCCGGACGTTTTTTAACGACGTGCTTCCGCTGGACGGCTTCTCCGTGCGGGACGGCCGGCTATACTTTGAAGACCTCGCGGCCAAGTACGGGTTTCAGGCGGCCCGGCGGTACGAAGTGGCATGGTCGGAGTTCAATAACGAGACGGAGATGAAAACGCCGCTTCGCGGCGCGGCAAGCTTCGCTGTCCCCTCTTCGGCGGCGGAGTACCTGGCGGCGGATATTCGCGGGGACGAGCCGCGGAAGACGGTGACGGTTTATTTGCGAGGCAACCGCGTGGTGGGCATCGACCGCACATGGTGACGGGCCAGGAGGCCCGCTCCCCGTTCGATTTTCGCCGGCGCCAGGGGCCGGATGTCGGCAAGACTGCCGACACGGCAAACGGGAATGTTCACGCCACCGTCGCGGTCTGCTTTCTAC
>JAIQFU010000430.1 GCA_020073115.1 Terriglobia bacterium | reverse complement strand
GATCGTCGTCCGGACCTCGATCTCGAGGGTCACCGGGACTTTGAGATCGAGGATGCGGCAGATCCGGTTGTAGGCCTCGGCCGCCACGATGATCCGCGGGCTCTGGCCGCGGGTCAGGAAATCCTTCCCGTTCCCGCCGTAGGCGTCGACCTTGACCGTGCCGTAATCGGACCGGCTTCCGCTCGAGGACTCGAGGAGAACGCCGACCCCTTCGGCCTTGAAGAACTCCTCCATCTCCTCCCATTTCAGGCCGCCTTCCCCGCCGGATCCGCCGGGCTTGGCCGGCTTGACGGGGATAGGCATGTCCTCGATCTCCCGGAGGCCCTTGTCGTCGAGCCTTGTCGCCGGCGCGCTGAAGTTGGGATGGACGGGCCTCGGGTCATTGAGGAGAACGATCGCGCCCTTGAGCTTGCCCTTGTATTTATCCATGTCGGCCTTGGACGAGAGGATCGCGAAGACGGGGCTTCCGGTGATCTTCCCTTTGGTGCTACCTGTCCACGGCCGGGGGTAGGCCAGGATCGGCATATAGGAGGGGGCCGTCATGTGGGCCGAGACATATTCGCAGGACCAGCCCAGGCCAAACTCCCCCGAAGGCTCGATGGCGGCATTGGCCAAGCCGAGCTCGGTGAATCGCCGGACCGCCCACTCCGCCGCCTTGTCGTAGGCCGGCGATCCGGGGATCCGCGGCCCGAAGACGTCCGTGATCCAGCTCAGGTGCTCCATGACCCGGGAATTGTTCGTCCCCTCGAGCCAGATGCGGTTGAGCATGACGGTGTCCGCGGCATCGGCCGGACGGACTTGGGCGTGCGCCGCCTTGCTGAGCTTGACGCCGTCGCTGGTGGTGACGTGCGACACCACATACATCGGGGCTTGGTAGTTTTGCTGTGGGAATGTGGCACTGGTGGTGCCCTGCGAGTAAATTGTGCCCGCGGTGTTCGTCAGGGAGCAACAAAAACCCAGCGCCTCGGTGGTGGTGGGTCCAATGGAGCCGATGAAGGCGGCGCGCAATCCGCGCAGCGCTTCCTGTTCCAATCCCAGCTCCCGGGCAATGTGGAGGAGATTTCCGATCTGCGCCGCGGTGGTGAACAGCGCCAGCTGAAACCGGCCCTCGGACAGGCCGCGGGCCGCTTCGCGCAGGTGTTCGAGGTCGTGGGGCAGGGTGTATCGATAAACCCGCACCGGAGTGACTTCCGCCCCCCGCGCCCGCAATGCTTCAACCAGTTCGGGATTGGGGCGGCCATACTCCTGGATGGCGATGCGCCGTTCCGGGCGGTCCTGGATGGCGGACACGACCTCCCGCCAGGTATTCGGCTCCGGCGCGACGAGCGCGGGGGCCACGCCGAGCTCGCGCAAGGCGGCGGTTGGCTTGGGCCCCCGGGCGACGACCGTGAGCCGCCGAAGCGAATCCCCGAAAGCCGCTTCGCCGTAGCGCGCCGCCAGCGCGCGGCTCATCTGGCGCACGCCGACGCCCGTCAGAAAGAGGAACATGTCGAACTCGCCGGCGAAGAGGCGTTCCGCGAAACGGAAGAGTCCGGCGTCGTCGTCGACCGGCGCCTCGCGCACGGCGGGCGCCAGGAACGGTTCGCCGCCCTGCCGGCGGATCAGTTCGGCCATCTCCGCCGCGCGGCGGGACTCGAAGGAGAGGACGCGCAGACCGTGGAAGGACATGTGGGAATTATATGTAGAACCGGCCGAGGCGATTTTTCCCGGTGGGGAGACGGTCGCTTCGGGCCATGGCCGGGCCCCCCGCAACCGGCTGGGTTCTACCGGCAGAGGGCGGCGGCGCCGGCGATTCCGGCATCGGCGGTGTATTTCGCCAGAACCAGGGGAATCTCGTGGGCGCGCGGATTGATGGACCACTCGGGGATGGTCTTCTTCATGCGGCCGAAGAAAGAGCTCATCAGTTGGGCCACGCCCCCGCCGACGATCATGATCTCCGGCTCCAGCATGTCCACGACGTTTCCCAGCCAGATGGCCAACAGGTCGGCGGTTTCTTCGAGGACTTCGCGGGCCAGGGCGTCTCCCGCGTTGAAGGCTTCGCCCACGTGCTCGGCCTTCACGCGGTCCGCCATCCCACCGGCCATTTCCAGCATTTTCGTCGGCAGATGGGACTCGACAATGCGGGCGCGGGCGCGCCGCGCAATCGCGGGACCGGAACAGAGGATCTCGATGCATCCGCGCTTCCCGCAGCCGCAGCGGGGGCCGTTGTAATCGATGGTGTTGTGGCCGCCCTCGGCGGCGCTTCCGGTACGGCCCCAGTAGATTTTATTGTCGAAAACGATGCCGGTTCCGATGCCCGTTCCGAGGGTGGCGTAAAATACGTTGGAATAGCCTACGCCCGCGCCCCAAAGCGTTTCGGCCAGGCCGGCGGCGTTGGCGTCGTTATCGATGCGGGTGGGCACGCGGAAGGCGCGTTCGGTTTCGGCGCCGAGCGGGAAGTCCCGCCAGCAAGGGACGTTGGGGGGGTTGAGGACCACGCCCGTCCGGGGGTCCAGCGGTCCCGGCGAGCAGATGCCGATGCCTCTCACTTCGCGCGGCATGGCATCGCCAACCAACTCCGTGACGGCGTTCCTCACGGCGGAGAAACCGGTCTCCGCATCCGCCGTGGCCACCATGGGGACACGGACTTTGCGAACGATTTCCCCTTTGGAATCCACCAGGCCAGCGGCGACCTTGGTTCCGCCGACATCCACGCCAATCGTCATCGGTCCCGGCATACGAAATGTCCTTTGGAAGCCAGCATCATAGCATTCGTCTTGGCCTCGCGACCTGAAATGCGGTAAATTCTTCAACCGGAGGCACTATGCGATTGCGTCACATTGCCGGGTTTCTGGTTTTTGCATCTTTGGTCGCGGCGCAGAGCCGCGAGCCCAAGCACCCGCCCGACGTAGTATACGTCCCCACTTCCCAGAGCGTGGTGGATGCCATGCTCAAGATGGCCGATGTCAAGAAGGCCGACATCGTTTACGACCTCGGCTGCGGCGATGGACGCATCGTCGTGACGGCCGCCAAGACCTACGGCGCGCACGGCGTAGGAATCGACATCAACCCCCAGCGCATCGACGAGGCCAACGCCAACGCGAAGCAGGCGGGCGTTACCGGCCTGGTGAAGTTCCTGGAGGACGACCTGTTCACGACCGACATCCACAACGCGACCGTCGTGACGCTCTATCTGCTCCCCAGTCTCAACCTGAAGTTGCGCCCGAAACTGCTTGCGGATCTGAAGCCGGGCACGCGCATCGTGTCGCACAGCTTCGATATGGGCGACTGGCAACCGGAAAAGCAGGAAGAGGTGGACGGGGCCACCATCTACTTCTGGACGATCCCGGCCAAGAAATAAGGCGCCTTGCGCTCCGAAAAAAAGGAACGCGGGCCAGGGAAACAAGCTGACGGCAAACTGCCCCTAAGAACCGCCCCAACGGCGGCCGCGGCGGCCGTGTGTCCCGGTGTGATACGCGACTACCAGTACTAATACGACGAGGACCGCAATCCAAATCGTGTTCATGAGTTTTGGAGTAGCAACTCTATTGTAAGCCCGATTCGATCACATTCTCGTTAAATCAGAAGTACATCTCCCGTTCCGCAGCCTTTTTCCGCTGCGCGATCAACGGTTCGTTTAAAAAGTCAACAAACGGCGTCACGGCGCGAAACCGTTTCAGGATTTCGTCCAACAAAGCGGGGGTGACGGCGATCTCCGGCGGGAGTTGGGCATAGAAATAGAGCTGCTTGAAGCGCAACAGGTCCGCGGCGGGGTCGGAGCTGCAATAGCCTTTGGGGACGCGCGCCAACTGCTCGCCCTGGATCTCGCCAAACAAGTTGCGCAGGGGGCGCGCCGCGAGGATCCGCCGGAAATCCCGGTGGCGCGCGGCAATATGGCGGCGCATGGCGGCGAGGGTTTCGGGAGTGGGCATGTACACGCCGCCGGCGATGGCGACCTCCTTGTGCGACACGGCGCAGTAATAGCCCGCGCCATCGTGCCGCCCGAGGCCGCGCCGCGCAAAGGTGGCGGCGATATGGTCCTTGTAAGGAGTCTTGTCCGGGCTGAAGCGCGTGTCGCGGTAGAAACGGTAGATCGCCTTTTCCGGTTCGGCGACGTGCGCGGGAGCGAACCGGGCGAGCGCGCGGTTCACCGCCGTGACGAGCGCGCGCATGGGAGCCTTGACCTGCTCTTCGAAAACCGCCTTGCGCGGCAGAAACCACTCGCGGTTGTTGTGGCGCGCGAGGCCGCGGAAAAAGGTAATGCCTTCCTGCGGAAAACCGGGAAATGCGGATTGCGCCAAAATGCCTCCCTTATAATTGAGAATAATGCCGAGTTTGCACGAGGCGCGCGCGCGCCTCGCCGCCATTCCTAATTTAACGGTTTTGGAGGGCGCGCCGCTTTCCCGCTACACGCGTTTCGGCATCGGCGGCCCGGCGGACCTCTTCGCCGAGACAGGCAGCGTGGGCGCGTTCCTCGCGGCGCTGGCGGCCGTGCGCGAAAGCGGGTTGAGCGCCGTGGTGATCGGGGGCGGGACCAATCTGATCGTTTCCGACCGGGGTTTCCGCGGGATCGTGCTGCGCTACCGCGGGGACCGTCTTTCGGCGGAGGGCCATCGCGTCACGGCCGAGGCCGGCGCCGTGTTGCAGGACCTGGTCGATTTCACGATCGCCCGCGGACTTCGCGGGCTGGAGACCCTGGCGGGCATTCCCGGATCGGTTGGCGCCGCCGTGTATGGGAACGCCGGCGCGTACGGACATGCG
>JAIQFU010000429.1 GCA_020073115.1 Terriglobia bacterium | reverse complement strand
GGCGGAAAAAAGAAAAAGAACCGGTGGCGAAAACCGGTCACCGGCGGTACTACCATGGACGTTGGCCCGGAATCGATGGCGATGGGGGGCGGTCCTGCTCCCCGGAATCCTGCTGTACTTCCTCCCGGTGGCGGCTTTCTCGGCGGGGCAGCGGCATTTGCTGGCGATCTTCATCGCCACCATCGTGGCGCTGGTGGCGCGGCCGGCGCCCATGGGGGTCAGCGTTTTTCTGGCGCTGACCGTGGCGGCGCTCACCCGCACGGTGCCCGCATCGCGCGTGCTTTCGGGCTTCTCGAACCAGATCGTGTGGCTGATCTTCTCCGCTTTTCTCTTCTCGCGCGCGATCAGCGTCACCGGGTTCGGTATGCGGCTGGCATACGCGCTGATCCTGGCGGTTCGGGTCGAGCGCGCTCCGCCTCACGGCGCGCGGCGGCGGGGTGGTCTATCCCGTCACCCGGAGCCTGGCGCAGGCGTTCGGCTCGGAGCCGGGGCCCACGGCGCGGCGCATGGGGTCGTTCCTGATGCTGGTGGGGTTTCACGGGAACTACCTGGCGTCGGCGGTGTTCCTGACGAGCATGGTTTCGAATCCGCTGATCGCCGAGTTCGTGTGGAAGATCGCCCACGTGCGGCTCACGTGGCTGGGATGGCTGGCGGGGTCGTGCGTACCCGCCGCGCTCTCGGTGGCGGTGATTCCCTGGCTGCTCTATCGTCTGCATCCGCCGGAGATCCGCAAAACGGGAGAGGCGCGCCGGATGGCGGGCGATCGGCTCCGCGAGATGGGGCCGATGAGCGGCCGCGAGCGGGGGTTGCTGGCCATCCTCATCCTGGTGATGCTGGGGTGGGTAACCTAGCCGTGGCACGGGATTCCCAATGCGTTCGTGGCGCTGGCCGGGATCTCGGCGCAACTGGTGTTCCGCATCCTGACGTGGAACGACCTGATCGGCGAGACCAAGGCGTGGGACGCGCTGATGTGGTTCGCACCGCTCCTCATGATGGCCGACGAACTGAACACCACCGGGGTGGTGAAGGTGGTTTCCGAAGCGCTGTTCGCGCGGCTGGGAGGCTGGCCGTGGGGTGCGGCGGTGGCAGTGCTGGCGCTGGTCTACCTCTACGTGCACTACGGGTTCGCGAGCATGACGGCGCAGGTGATGGCGCTCTACCCGGCGTTTCTCGCGGCGGGGTTGGCGGCGGGCGCGCCTCCGCTGGCGGCGGCGCTGCCGTTGGCGTACTTCTCCAACCTGAATGCGGGGATCACGCACTACGGCACGGGTTCCGCGCCGGTGTTCTTCGGGGCGGGGTACGTGGGTCCGGCGGAGTGGTGGAAGTTGGGGTTCGTGGTGTCGCTGGTGAATGTGGCGATTTGGCTCGGCGTAGGGATGGCGTGGTGGAAAGTGATTGGGCTGTGGTGATGGTCAGCCGGCCCAGCAGAGTTCCAGGCCCAGCACCGCCAGCCAGAGAGAGAGAGCTACGCGGAGGATGCGCGCCGGAATGCGGCCGCTGAGGAGGACCCCGGTGATCACGCCGGCGATGCCGCCTCCAATGAGTTGCGCCAGCAGGTGGGCATCGTAATTCCCCATGCTGAAGTGGATGCCTCCCGAAGCGAGCGAAAGGCCGAGGCCGAAGCAGAGGTCGGTTCCCACGACCTCGGCGGGAGCGAGATGGGTGAAGCCCATCAGGGCCAGGGAGCCGAGCGCCCCCGCGCCGGCGGAGGAAAAGCCGACTTCGGCGCCGATGGGGAGCGCGATCCACGGCAGCCAGCCCAGGCGCGGGCGGGGACGCAGCGCGGGCGCCCGCAGTGCGCGATAGACGTTCAGCGCGGCGGCGGCCACGATCACCAGGCCCAGCGCTGCACGGGCATCGAACGCCCGGAGCAGCAGGCTTCCTACGACCGCCCCCGGCAGGCCGCCCGCGAGCATCAGCGCCGCCACCCGGAAGTTCACCTGCCGCCGGACAATGTAAGCCGGAACCGCGGCCAGCTTGATGGCCGCCCCGAACAGCAGGGCGGTCCCCACCGCTTGCGCCGGTGGAACCCCGAGGAACACCATGAGGGCGGGCGCGGCGACGCTTCCCGCGCCCGTGCCCGTAAGCCCCACGGCCACCGCAATCAGGAAACCGAGCAAGGCGGGCATCGGTTCACCGGGCTTCGATGTGGATGCCGCACTCGAGCTTCTTGCCGCCCCAGCGGCCGGAGCGCGGATTGCCGGGGTCGTCCGGAAGACGGGTGCAGGGGGCGCAGCCGATGCTGGAATAGCCCTGATCGTAGAGCGGCAGCGCCGGGAGGTCGTGCTTGCGCAGGTAGCCCCACACGTCGCGCGCGGTCCAGTGGGCGAGGGGGCTGATCTTGCGCAGCATTTTTCCCGCCGGCAACCGGAACTCCTCCTCCACCTGGAGATTCGCGCGTGTGGGCGACTGCTCCCGGCGCAACGCGGTGAACCAGACGTCGTAATCCGCCAGGGCGGCGAAGAGCGGCTCCACTTTGCGCAGCGCGCAACACCGATCGGGGGCGGACTGGTACAGGATTCCGAACTGCGATTCCTGCTCGCGCACGGTGAGACGGGGTTGGAGGTTGAGCACGCGCAGGTTCAGCCGGCGCGCGATCTCGTCGCGATAGGCGTAGACTTCGGGGAAGTGATAGCCGGTGTCGAGAAAGAGCACGGGGATCTCCGGCGCATGCTGGACGAGCATGTGGGTGAGGGCGACGCACTCGGCCTGAAAGCTGCTGGTAAGGCACGGCCGGCCAGGGTGGGCCAGCGCGGCGAGGATGGTGGAATGAGCTTGTTGGGTCATAGTATGCCCGTCTCCAGGAGGAAGGCGAGAGCTTTAGCGGCGGCTGCATCGTCGTCCGCGGGAAGCGCGCCGGGGGAGGGAAGGGCGTGGCTATGGCCTGTAACCAGGGCGAGCAGGCCGGCGCTTTCTACCAGGACGCGGGCGGCGTCGTCCCAGTGAGTTAGGACGGCGACGTTGGCGCCGCGGTCGAAGAGGAGCCGCTCGAGTTTGCGGGCGGCGGATCCGCGAAGGGCGATAGCGGCGGGGCCGTGGCCGAAACGCGAGGCACGCTCCAAGAGGGTGACAGGGGTGGGACAGGCGGTTTTGCCTGTCATTCGGCGATCGGCGGGCGGAACCGCCTGCCCCACCCCTTCAGCGCCCACCAGCATCAATGCCGCTATCGTCGCGTTGGTGTGGGGGTCGATCAGGATGGCGCTGCCGGTGGCCCGGTTGCGCCCGTAGGGGTCGAAGTACAGCGGCCGGGAGGTTTCGATAGCAAGCACGCCCAGATCGTTCAGGGCCAGCCGGTCCGCAGTGTCTCCCTCCAGACTCCGGACGGCGCTCACGGTCGCGGATACGGTCTGGCAGGTGTGCTTGAGGAGGTAGGGTTTTGCCGGCGTGAGGGGATCGGCGTGCATCCACACGGCGCGCGCGGCAAAGGACCGGGCGACTTGCGGCGGGTCGCCGGCGGTAAGCAGGTCGCCGCGGCTGATATCGAGCTCGCGGTCGAGGGTCAGGGTGACGCTCATGGGCGCGGCGGCCTCATTCAGCCGGCCGTCGAAGGTCTCGATGGATTTCACGCGCGCGCGGCGTCCGGAAGGGAGCGCCGTCACTTCGTCGCCGGGGCGGACCAGGCCGGCGGCGATCTGGCCCGCGTACCCGCGGAAGCCGTGGTTCGTCCGGATGGCGCGTTGCACCGGAAAACGGAAAAAGCCGGGCCCGGAGAGCTCCCCGGTGGAAGCGAGCGGGACAGTTTCCAGGTATTCGAGCAGGGCGGGGCCCTGGAACCACGGCATGCGGCGGCTGGGGCGCACCACGTTATCGCCCTCCCGCGCGGAGATGGGGACGAACCAGGCGCGCGGGTGGAGCGGACGGAACTCGCGCTCGATGGCCAGGAACACCGCGTGGGAATAATCCACCAGGTCCATTTTGTTCACGGCCACCACGATGTTCGGGATCCCCAGCAGCGCGGCGATGAAGGCGTGGCGGCGCGATTGGGGCTGCACACCGTGGCGCGCGTCGATGAGGATAATGGCCAGGTCGGCGGTGGAGGCGCCGGTGGCCATGTTGCGCGTGTACTCCTCGTGGCCGGGGGTGTCGGCGATGATGAACTTGCGCCGGGCGGTGGCGAAGTAGCGATAGGCCACGTCGATGGTGATGCCCTGTTCGCGTTCGGCGCGCAGGCCGTCAGTGAAGAGGGCCAGGTCGAGCTCGCCCGCGGACGCCCTTTTTACGGCGCGAATCTGGTCTTCGTAGACGGCCTTGGAATCGTACAGCAGGCGGCCGATGAGGGTCGATTTGCCGTCGTCCACGCTGCCCGCGGTGGTGAAGCGCAGGAGGTCCTTCGACTGCTCTTCGGCCAGGAAGGATTCGATAGAGAATGGCTCGGCGGCGCGCGCGAACATCAGAAATAGCCCTCGCGTTTCTTCAGCTCCATGGAGCCTTCCACGTCGTGGTCGATGACGCGGTTTTCACGCTCGGAGCGGCGGAACGAAATCAGCTCGGCGATGATTTTGGGCAGGGTGTCGGCGTCGGAACGGATGGCGCCGGTGCAGGGGCTGCAGCCGAGCGAGCGCATGCGGCAGCGGACCAGCCGGGGCTTCTCGCCGGGCAGTGTGGGAATGAACGGCTGCTCGGGGGAGAGGAGCGTGTCGCCGCGGACGAGCATGGGACGCAGCGCGGCGAAGTACAGCGGCACGATGGGGATGCTCTCCAGGTGGATGTACTGCCACACATCCAGCTCGGTCCAGTTGGAAAGGGGGAATACGCGGATGCTCTCGCCGGGGCGGATACGACTGTTGTAGAGATTCCAGAGCTCCGGGCGCTGGTTCTTCGGGTCCCACTGGCCGGAGGCGTCGCGGACGGAGAAAATGCGCTCCTTGGCGCGGGATTTTTCCTCGTCGCGGCGGGCGCCCCCGAGCGCGGCGTCGAAGCCGCCTTCCCGGAGCGCATCGAGTAGCGCCTGGGTCTTCAGAAGCTGGCAGCAGCGAGAGACCCCCACGCGGAAGGGGTTCGTCCCGGCCAGCGCGGCGCGGTTGGTGTGGACCAGAAGCTGAATGCCTATCCGGGCCGCCTGCTGGTCGCGGAAAGCGATCATTTCATGGAACTTGTAGCCGGTATCGATGTGCAGCAGGGGGAACGGGATCGGACCGGGGTGAAAGGCCTTCTGGGCCAGCCGGAGCATGACCGAGGAGTCCTTGCCGATGGAGTAGAGCATGACCGGCCGCTGAAACTCGGCGGCGACTTCCCGGAGGATGTGGATGCTCTCAGCTTCCAGCCGTTGGAGGTGGCTAAGGGCAATCATTGGGAGAGGATAACATAACAATCACCACTTTGTCGATAGAGATTGGCATGTATTTGATGAAGTGGCTTCTGGCCTGGAATGCCGGCACGGAGGCCGGCATGGCTGGCCGGAGGCCCACTCGCACAGGTGTACTCTGAAACGTGGCGCGGACGGGCGGCTACAAATGGGCGGTGGTGGGGATGCTGTGGTGCATCTCCTTTTTCAATTACGCCGACCGGCAGGCGGTGTTCTCGGTTTTTCCGCTGCTGGAAAAGGAACTGGGGCTGTCGCCCGTGCAACTGGGGCTGCTCGGTTCGTCGTTCGCGTTCACGTACGGGATCTGCGCGCTGGCGGCGGGGGCGGTGGTGGACCGGGTGCGGCGCGTCCCGGCGATCCTTTGGGGCTTGCACGCGTGGAGCGGCATCTGCATGGGGACGGCGGTCTCGCGGAACTTCGGACAGTTGCTGGCGTTTCGCGCGGCGGAAGGGCTCGGAGAAACGCTCTACTTTCCGGCGTCCATGTCACTCATCAGCGACTATCACGGGCCGGAGACGCGCTCGCGGGCGATGGGGCTGCACCAGACGAGCGTGTACGTGGGGACGGTGGCGGGCGGGTTCTTCGCGGGGATGATCGGTCAGAGGTACGGGTGGCGATGGTCGTTCCTCGTATTCGGCGGGGCGGGGGTGCTGCTGGGCATTGTCTTGAGGCGATTCCTGATTGAAGCCCCCAGGGGCGCCGAAGCGCCGGCCCGGAGAGAGCCCCGGCTCAAGTCTGCCCCAAGGCGGGGAGTGGCGCCGTGCCTGCTTGGCGCGTTTGCCTGCGCCAATTTCGTGGCGGTGGTGCTGCTCTCGTGGATGCCCAAGTTCCTCTATGACAAATTCCACATGAACCTGGCGATGGCGGGGCTCACGGCCACGATCTTCGTGCAGCTGGCGAGCATGATCGGGTCGCCGGCGGGCGGGTGGCTGGCGGACCGGCTGCGGGGCAGAATGGCCGGAGGGCGCATGGCGGTGCAGGCCTTCGGAGTGTTCGCCGGGGCGCCCTTTGTGGCGCTCTGCGCGCTCACCACTTCGGTGGGATGGCTGGTAGTGGCGCTCACGGTGTGGGGCTTCTGCAAAGGCATGTACGATGCGAATATTTTCGCCTCGGTGTACGATGTGGTTCCGGCGGAATCGCGCGGGGCGGCGGCGGGACTCATGAACACCGTGGGGTGGCTGGGGGGCGGAGCGGCGGCGCCGTTGGCGATCGGGATTCTGGCGCAATCGTACGGTCTGAGCGTCGCCATCGCCATGGCCTCGGCGGTGTACGTGGCGGCGGGAATTCTGCTTGTGACAGCGGTGAAACTGGCATGATCAAATGGATTGCATTGGCGTGTCTTGGCGTGGCGGCGGCAATGGGGCAGACCTCGGAATTCGTGGCGGACCCGATGCCTACCGTCCAATGCCACGCCTCCACCGTAGTGGAGACGGCGCCGGGCGAACTGATGGCGGCGTGGTTCGGCGGTACGGGCGAGGGCCAACCGGATGTGGCCATCTGGAGCGCACGCCGGGTAGGCGGGAAATGGCTGCCGCCGGTGGAACTGGCGCGGGAGCCGAACGTCCCGGCATGGAACCCGGTGCTGTTCCGCGCGGGCGGCGGGCGGCTGTGGTTCTACTACAAGTTCGGGCCATCGCCGCGGGAGTGGACGGCGGCGCGGCGGTTCAGCCGGGATGGCGGCCGGACGTGGTCGGCGGTGGAGCATCTGCCGGCGGGGCTTTACGGCCCGATCCGCGCCAAGCCGCTCGTTCTGGGGGGCGGGCTGATCGTGAGCGGCACATCGGTGGAGAGTTACCGCTCGTGGGCCGCGTGGATCGAGCGCAGCACGGACGATGGCCTCACGTGGACGCGCCACGGCCCGATGGCGATTCCCGACGGCGGGATCATCCAGCCGGTGGTGGTCCCGATGGGCGGCAAACGGCTGCGGTTCTTCGCGCGGTCGACGGTCGGCCGCGTCTGCGTCTCCGATTCGAACGATGAAGGGGTGACGTGGAGCGCGCCGCGGGCGATCGAACTGCCGAACCCGAACGCCGGGATCGACGTGGTGAGACTGAAAGACGGGCGCTTCGTGATGGTCTACAACCACACCGCCAAGGGGCGCACGCCGCTGAACCTGGCGCTGAGCGCGGACGGAGAGCGGTGGACCATGTTCCAGGCGCTGGAGACGGAGGCGGGCGAGTACTCGTACCCGGCGATGGTGCAGGGGTCGGACGGAAACCTGCACATTACCTATACCTGGCGGCGGGAGAAGATCAGGCACGTGGAGTGGCCGCTGGGCAAAATTCCGAAGCCGTAGGGAACTGCCATGAGACAAATCGCGATCATTGTTGGGCTCCTGTTTTCGGCGGCGGCTTACGGGCAGCCCGAAGCCACCATAGAGGTGAACGCGGGGCGCGTGCTGCACGCCATTCCGCGGACGATCTATGGGACGTTTCTGGAGCCGATCGGGAACAGCATTTACGGCGGGCTGTGGGCGCAGATCCTCACCAATCCCAGCTTCGAGGACAACCTTTGGAGCGCGGGGCGGACCCGGCAGATGCTGACGCAGCGGCCCGAACTGGTGGAGAGCTCCAATATAGGGCTGCCGCTCCCGTGGCAGGCGCTCGATGCCGCGCAGGGCTGGCGCTACGAGCCGCGGTGGGGCGATGCGGCCAATTCCGCGCGGTCGCTGCTGATTATGGCGCTTCCGGGTAAAGAGACGGGAGTGCGGCAGCAGGTATACCTGCCGGTGCACAGGGTGCTCCGGTATACCGGCGCCCTCTACGCCAAGCCGGTGAGCGGGCCGTTGGAAATCCAGGTTTCAGTGAGGAAACGGAACCACCCGGAGCAGGTTTTCGCGAAGCAGTCCATCCGGCTCACGTCGAAAGATTGGGCGCGGCAGGCTTTCACGTTGCAGGTGGCCTCCGGCGACGTGGCGCCCGGCGAACCCGCGGATTTCGTGATTTCCGCATCGAACGAAACGCGCGTGCTGGTGGACCAGGCCTTTCTGTTCCCCGCGGACAACGTGGACGGGATGAACCCGGAAATGATCGAGATGGCTCGCGCGCTCCGCACGCCGGTGGTGCGTTTCGGCGGCAATTACACGTCGGGATACCACTGGCGCGACGGAATCGGCCCCATGGATCAGCGCGTCACGATGCTCAACCAGGCGTGGGGTATGCCGGAGTACAACCATTTCGGTACGGACGAGTTTCTGCGGTTCTGCCAATTGATCGGAGCCGAGCCCCAGATTGCGCTCAACCTGGGCGACGGCGCGCCGCCGGAAGCGGCGGACTGGGTTCGTTACGTGGACCAGAAGTGGAAGGGCGGGGCGAGCGGGCTGTTGTGGGAACTGGGAAACGAGCTGTGGGGTACGTTCCAGATCGGGTACCCGACGGAGGCGCGGGTGGCGGACCGGACGGCGCAGTTCAGCGCCGGGGTGCGCAAGGTAGACCCACGGGCGCGGCTGATCGCCACCGGGCAGGACCCCGACCATTTCGAATCGTGGAACGCGGCGCAGCTCACCAACGCGTCCGATGCGTTTCAATACCTCTCGACGCATTTCGTGGTGGGAACGGCGGAGGTCCTGAGACCCAACCCCTCGCCGGAGTTCATCGCGCAGGCGGCGCTGGCGCTGCCGCTAGGTCTGGAGCGGCAGTTGCGCGCGATGAAGGCGCAGATCGACGCCGACCCCAAGGCGCGCGGGCGGGTTCGGATCGCGTTCACGGAGTGGTTGTACACCGGGCCCGCCGGCCGGGCCCCGATGTACAACAACCTGGGAGGGGCGCTGTGCGCGGCGGGGATGCTCAACACCCTGATGCGCGTGGCCGATTTCACGCCCATCTCGGACATGACGGGACTGGTGGAGTTCGGCGGCATCTGGCAGAAGAACGGCCGGGTGTACGGCGTGCCGGCGTACTGGGCGTTCCGCATGTACTCGACGGCGGATGCCAGCCGCGTGGTGGACGCCCAGGTGAAATCGCCGCAGTACGATGTGGATGAAGGCGTGCGGCGGATTCCCACGATTCACGGCGTGCCGTACCTGGACGTGACGGCGGCGCTGAACGCGGCCGGAGACAAGCTGACGCTCTTCTGCGTGAACCGGGAACTGAGCCGCGAGATTCGGGCCGCGGTGCGGGTGGCCGGTTTCGAGGCAAAGTCGGCGCGCGGGCAGCAGTTGACCGCGGCGGATCTGTATGCGGTGAACGACGACGCAAACCCGCAGAAGGTGGCTCCGGCGGCAGTGGCGCTGAGCGTGACGGGCGGGGGATTGGAGCATACGTTCCCCGCGCGGAGCGTGACCGTGATCGAGTTGACCCGGTGACTGGGTGGCGCACGTAGTCAGCGGGGGCGGGCCGGCGCAGCCAGCCCGAGTCGAACGACGATTCCCGGGGCGCGAAGGCGGTGAGGCGGACCGCCTCCGGCCCGGGAATGGGGAGGAGAAGAGCCGCGGCCCGGGCCCGTGGAGGGCA